>NZ_JCBDGO010000009.1:0-42419 GCF_059834045.1 Vibrio sp. R12-SG2-ISO1
GATAGACGGTATGGGTATGGGTAGTGAAAGCGTTGAGGTGCTGGCCGAACGCCAGTCCCTCTTCACCGAATAGAGAGACTGTCTCATTTTTAGGAAAGGACTCAGTACCGTTAAACGCCATATGTTCAAGAAAGTGCGCGTATCCTTGTTGGTCATCTGCCTCATCTCTAGAACCGGTTCGAATCAAAAAGCGTGTCGATACTGCTTCCCCCGGTACTTCTTTGACATGTAGAACGAGTCCGTTGTCTAACGTCGTCGTTTGCCATCTCGTATCAGCCGTAAAAGACTGATCGATAAGGGTCGTTTTGCACCCTAATAACAAAGCACCCAATAAAAAACAGGCGAATATGTTTCTTGTAGTCATAGTTGTTCCTGTCAAGCCAAAACTGAACAAGAAACATACTACAGCGACCCCAAATAGCTTTAATTGTTGAGGGGGTTTGCGAGCACTTTCATGTATTTAAATAGTACTCATGTTACCCATGCAGCACATTCTAAGAGATGAAACATCAATGACTGTTTCTTGAAGCCAATGGTCAAATTCCATAAGTAAACTACGGCTTGCTCAACTTACAGAAAAGATCACTCGTTCACCCGATGCATGATCATCCAGCTCCAAAATCACACCTGAAAAAGTTTTGTCTTCTAACGCGGCTAAGATCACGTCTTTCTGTGTGGTCATGATGCGGCTTAAGAACGGTTTTATAGCAATCGTTGCTAACGCCAATGGAACACTCACCGTACTTTCTTTCACTTCGTTCGTGTAAGTCTCGATTCTGAACATTTTCATCGCTTACTCCATAATCAACCAGTGCCATATCAAGATACTGCAAATTTTGGAAAGTCGACTTGATGTATCTCAAGTACTGCATCAGCCACTCAAACCGTATCTTGCGTCAATCTCTCTCAAGCATAACGTTGGAGTAGCCTATAGCTTTACGAGCTTATTTGTTCATTGGCAGAAGGTTTCAATATAGAGCGCTTCCACTTTGTCTCTTGCCCATTGAGTTCGGCGTAAGAACTTCAGCGACGATTTTATGGAAGGATTGTTATAGAAACAGTTAATTGGAATCTCTGCATCCAACCCCTCCCAGCCATAGTGCTCTTGTAAACGTACAAGTATTTTCTCAAGGGTTAAACCATGTAACGGGTTATTGGGTTGCTCTTGGCTCATTGTCAGCGATTCCTAGTCAGGTAAGGGACGAAGAGTTTAGCAGATTAATGTGAGCCGGTGTTCCTAACTCTAGATCCGATTAACCGTGATATCTGATACATATCCATTGCCTACCTGTTGCAAGGCACTATGTATCATCTCTGCTACCTCGTCCGGATGCATGAACGAATGAGTATCTAGCGATTTCCCACTTGTCGGCCAAAACTCAGTATCCATCCCGCCAGGATAGACAGCGACCACCTTCATCGGCTTGCTTTTTAACTCCAGCCTGACCGATTCAATCAAACCTTTCACTGCCCACTTTGCCGCACAATAGGTGGATTCACCGGCTTTCGGTTGAAGAGCTGCAGTAGACATCACCATTACAATTGTCACCGGTTTATCTTGATACCGACGCACGGCCTCTCGTAGCACATTGATCGCCGAGTGCAGATTGTTATCAATCAGTGTGCGGATTTTATTGGGCTCTTGATCATCAATCGCTCCAAAGTAACCAGAACCAGCACAATGAATAATGGTATGAGGCGGCGTCTTTATATTTGAAAACAGCGACTCTGTCTCAAAATGATCAGTGAGGTCGCAAGCATAACAGGCTGATGTGGTCGGTATGCCATCCAATACGCTTTCGAGTTTTTGCTTGCTCCGGCCAGTAATGAGAACGCGCTCTCCCTGCAACGCATAGCGCTTTGCCAATGACGCACCTAAACCGCTGCTCGCTCCTGTTATCACTATCATAAAAACTCCTGTTTAATCTTAGAAAAACGTGTAATCAGCTATTTGTGTGGCCATTCACGCCGAAAACCGTTCATCATGGTTGCGATCAATTCCTTTAACGTATCGTCGTCACTGCGACGTGAGTACGCTCTAAGACCTGTGAACTGGATCTGGAACCATTGTGCAAGGTGCAGTGGGTCTTGCTCTTCTACCTCACCGTTGGCAATCGCTTGTTCGAACAATGTGACAAGAAAAGCTTCGAATTGATTCGCTAAGCCCTGCGTTTGCGAGCGAAGCGTATCAAATCCTTCATCAAACTCACTGGCCGATTTAACTAACATACAAATGGCACTGGGATTTGTATGGCGCTGCGTGATCACCACATCTAAAACAAACGCTTCTAGCGCGGACAAAACCGTAGAATGTTGCGCTAAGTGAGACTCAAATTGACCCTGAAGGTTAGTGACGTACATTTTTAATGCTTCACAGTACAACCCTTCTTTTGATCCAAATGCCGCATAGATGCTACCAGGGCGAAGGTTCACATTCTCTTGTAAATCTCGGGTAGACGTCGCATGAAAGCCTTTCTTCCAGAATAGATCGGATGCGACCTTCACGACTTCCTCACGTTGAAATTTTTTTGTATTCGCCATGATTAACCACCATTTTTGAACATGTGCTCAATTTTATATTGAGCGATCGCTCAAAATCAACTATGCTGACTCTGTCGAACTTAATCAGCATCACTACCAGGAGATGAAACATGGCAGAATTTAAACTATACACCGCAGAAAACGCGCCAAAAGAGTCCAAGCCTCTAATCGAAAACTCAGTAAAAGCATTTGGGATGCTACCCAACCTTCATGCTGTGATGGCTGAATCTCCAGCACTGCTGGAGGGGTATCAGGTATTACATGGTCTGTTTCAAAGCACCTCATTCAACGCAGAAGAATTGACAGTCGTTTGGCAAACCATCAACGTCGAGCATGGCTGTCACTACTGTGTACCGGCTCATAGCGCTATTGCAACGTCAATGAAAGTGGACCAAGAGATCGTCGATGCGCTGGTTAACCGAACGCCACTGGCGGACCAAAAACTTGAGACACTTCGCGAAACAACGCTGCAGATGGTGCGTCAGCGAGGCGTGATTGACGATGCGCAGATTGAGCAGTTCTTCGCAGCCGGTTATGGTCAGCAGCAGCTATTGGAAATCGTACTTGGACTTGCACAAAAAGTGATGAGTAACTACACCAATCACCTTGCTGATACACCGATCGACGCGCCTTTTAAAAAGTTCGCCAAATAACCCGCATTCCATTATTAGCGCTGGTTCTGAATCACAAAACCAGCGCACATTTCTGCTGATATAGAAAATGCGGCAATTAACCTCGCCATTCTTTTCCGTTTTTCTTCCTACATTAACCTTTAAAATAGCGGCTGAAGCATCGCAACCCAAAGCACCTAGTTTTGAGGCTAACTATGGATCCTCACGCCCAGCACTTACTTCAACACCTTTGCCAAGAGTACGACTCGCTCTCAGAACTTCATCAAACGAGTCCATTTCCCGAGTTTTCCGCCACCATAAGTCATGAACATGGACATTGCTTGGTTCACTGCCCGCTCGGCAGCCAGAGACTCTCCATTGTTTCGGTAAATTTTGCCCCCTATGTTCGTGGTCAAGGTGTGTTAAAGCGGTTTATTCGCTACATTCAAAGCCACCCTTACCAATATCGAGGTGTTGAGGTGGCCACCATACAAAACCAGAGCCTAGCAAAACGGCTATTAAATCTTGGGTGGCAGCACAAATCACTATTCAACAAAATGTTTAGACGCCAGGCGCCAACGTTGATCTGTGACTTCGACCAAATGACTTGAGCGCATCTTCTGTACATAGCTCATGATGAAATTGAATAAGGCTGGGTTTTACTCTAAAGAAAAAGTGATCTACATTGGGACTTAGAAAAGTTAGAAGTATAGATGGCTAAAAATGACAACATTGACGATTCTTGACGGAGGAATGGGAAGAGAGCTCAAGCGAATTGGCGCTCCTTTTTCTCAACCACTTTGGAGTGCTCAAGCCCTAATTGAGGCGCCTCATTACGTGAAACAAGCCCACGAAAGCTTCATCGATGCAGGCGCTGAAATCATCACAGTAAATAGCTACGCGTGCGTACCGTTTCACCTGGGTGAAACCTTGTTTTCAGAACGAGGGCCCGAGCTGGCCAAGTTAGCAGCAAAGCTCGCTCGACAAGCCGCTGACGAAAGCAAACGCGACGTTCTTGTCGCAGGTGCTATTCCGCCTTTCTTTGGCTCATATCGGCCTGAATTGTTCGACGCCGAGAGAGCCGGCGCTTTGACTCACGCGTTGTATCACGCTCAAGCGCCTTATGTTGATCTCTGGCTGGTCGAGACGATTTCAAGTTTGGAAGAAGCGCGCGTGATAGCAAAGGCAATGAGTATCAGCGACAAGCCCGTCCACTTTGCTTTTACGCTTATCGATGAAGTCACTGAAGAAGCAAAACTTCGTTCGGGTGAATCGGTAAAAGAGGCGGTGACTTTAATGCTAAGCCGCCAAGCAGATGGTCTGTTTTTTAACTGTTCGATTCCCGAAGTGATCGAACAAGCACTTATCGACACGACTTCGGTCATCAACGCCCTCAATGCTACGATGACGCTAGGGGTTTATGCCAATAGCTTTTCTCCTATTCTATCGGGGCACCAAGCCAACGGTACACTCCAAGAAATGCGACACTTTTCACCGCAAGAGTACTTAGAGCTCGCCAAAGTGTGGGCGAAACGTGGCGCGAGCGTCATTGGTGGCTGTTGTGGGATTGGACCTGAGCACATTGATCACCTCTCAGAGTGGAAGCATACTCTGAGGTGTCGCTAGGTGGGTTACAACGCCCACCTGTCGACAAACAAATGTGATAACGATGTGAGATAGCCTAGCTTTAGCCTCTGCACTGAGGTGTCCTATCACTCGACACTCTGATCCAATTCTTCAATCGACTCTTCGTGTAGGTACGCCTCGATCGGTTTAGGCCTACCCAATCCAAAACCTTGCAGATGAGAAGCGCCTAGCTCTTGCATAAAAGCTTGCATATCCGCACTTTCAATCCCCTCAGAGACAAGGCTCATTCCTTTGTCTTTGCATAGCTGAACCAGATAAGTCACCAAGTTTCGGCAGGACGCATCGTGCTGACAATCTTCAACTAAGCTTTTATCGAGTTTAATTTGATTCAGTGGTTGTCGAAATAAGCTTATGATTGAGCTGTAACCTGCGCCAAAATCATCCAGAGATATCTCAAATCCCGCCTGTTTAGCTTTTGAGATTTGGTCATGACACACCGTACTACTATCGAGAATGTGAGACTCCGTCAACTCCAATACGATCCTCGAAGTCGGCACCTTGTATTGATTTGCAATCGACACGATATCGGTCACGAAGTCTGGATCTCTCAATTGAATCACCGACACATTAATATTGACCTTAGGTCGGTTATCACTATCAATGGGGCAACGACGCACAAACTCACACGCTTTACTAAAGACTAGCTTTCCCAATGCAGAAATGAGACCACGCTGCTCGGCGAGTGGAATAAATTCAACCGGCGACACATAACCTAAGTCATGATGTGTCCACCTGGCGAGAGCCTCATAACTGATGACTTGATTCGTTACACTGTCAAAAATCGGTTGCACAGCGATGGTGATGTCTTCATTTTCTATCGCCGATCGAATCGAATCTTTGATAACAAACCAGCGGTCAATAGCATTTTTCACATCCCCTTGATAGACGGTGATCCCGCCATTATCAGACGCATAATCGGTAATCTGATAAAGAAGACTTAATGGGCTATCGCGATCCAAATCGCATTCATACAAACCGCCGACTGCAACATCATCGGTCAGCAGATGCTCATCGACATAGATCTCGTCATTGAACGCTTCAAGCAATGATTTCAACGCCAGAGTCAATGCCTCAACAGATAATCCAGATAGCGTTCTTAATACAAATTGGGTTTCGGAAACTCGATAGATTTCGTAGTCACTTTGTTGTTCGTTTACCCATTTGACTAACCGCGCAACGACTTCTTTCGCGAAGCTGCCACCCCAAAGTCGATCGTAATCTTTGAAATTATCCACAGACACAGTGATAAGCACAGCACTATCCTCATTATGTTCGATATCTTCGATCCATTTGAGTCTGTTGTACAACCCTGTGTCCCCATCGTGATAGGCGACACGATAGAAATACTCTCTTAGCAACTTTTGTTCACTGATATCACGGTGAGAGCCGACCATGTAACTGCCTCCCTCATCGGCAACAATGACGCCCGTTGCCTCAAGCCAAATGTACCCGTTGCTCTTTGTTTTCACGCGGTACTCGGTGACCATTTCACGAGAGTCGCCTTGCTCATGCTCGTCCACACGTTCACTCAACAGTGCTTTGTCGATAGGATGAACCAATGACAACCACTGTTCCAAAGTAACCTCATCGGAGGGCAGATCAAACTGACTATAAAAGTGCTGGTTGTAGTGTCGAATCACTCTATCCCTACCCATAAACCATGAACCATCTCGACTCATATCGAAAATATGGCTCATTTTGCTTAGCAGCAATTCGATCTCTTTTTCTTTCATTCCGTACTCCATCAACGGTTCAACCAGTCTCTCGACGTCATTTTTCGCTGCGTGCCATCCCTGACCACAACAGACTTATTATAGTTGTCAATACGTTAGGTTGCCCAATATCATCAAACACTTACCATAAATAAATGAGAAATGTGACCGATTAACGAATCGACGACAAATTTTCATATATACGGACTTCATGGATAAAAAGATGACTGTGAACGGAGCAATGTTTGTAGGCATCATTCGCGCTGGATGTGACTGACATGCACAAGGTTAGTTAGCTTGATAGCCGGTTTAATAAGCAACTGGGCACTACCGACAATAAATAACCAAGTACCACCCAACATAAGTGCATCGTTTAAGAAAAAAATACTACCGACCAAAAACCAAATCGCTATGAGTAAATCGTTGACTGCCCCGAGGGCGTCATAACGCCTTTGAACAACAAGGTGACGCTTTCCCAGACCCAAATCGAGCTCATCCACATATTCATTCATGCTCACCTCCTCGGCTCAGTGTTGGCCAGTCGACCAATTGGACACGCTCTCTCAACAAGTTGACACTGACGAGCAAAGGGACTGCAACCAAAAATCCGATCCCCCCCCAGAGCCATCCCCAGAAGGATAACCATACGAAGATAACCAGTGGATTTAAATTGAATCGTCGGCCGAGCAGCGTCGGCGTGACGAATTGGCTCTCAACTAAGTTCAACACTAAATAAAGCGAGGTCGCCGCCAACACTAAGCTCAAGGAATCAAACTGCAAGTAGCCCACAAGAGTAAAACTTAAGGCTGAAATGAGCGGTCCGACATAAGGGGCAAAATTCAGCATGCCTGCCAATGCCCCCCAAAGAAAGGGGTCAGTCATCCCTAATATCCAGAACACTAAGCCCACCGCGACACCCAACCCTACGTTGACCAAAGTGATGGTACTGACATAACGCGAGAGATCGCTTTGCAACGCTTTAACTAACCCCACGACTTGTTTTTGCTGCGAAAAACTATCCAGACAATGTACCATTTGCCTATATAAACCACGACCGTGATTGAGCATAAAATACACCATAAACAGCACCATCATCGCGTTAATAACGATGGCGGGCGTTGCCGTTGCTAAGCTTTTCAGCAACGAAAAAAGCGTACTGTCACCCATGTCATCCATATCACCGGCTATCGATAGCGACTCTCCGGTTTGTTGTTCTGTCGTCTTGGCCACTTCGCTCACTTCCTGAGTGACACTTTTTACGATATCAGGCAGTTGTGACCACCACTGCTTGACGGGCTCTGACATAGCCGAAAAACCTACCAACGACACGCCCACTAAGCAAGACAGCACGAGAACAACGACTAAGGTTCTAGGTATCCCCTTGGATTCGACGTAGTTGATGAAAGGACTACACATCAGCGCAATAAAACTACTGACAACCAGCGGCATTAAAAACGCTTTGGCAAAGTACATAACCGGCACTACTGTGACAACGACAAACAGTACTGATAACACGAGACTCATGGAAACGGTGATACGACTTTTCATCGAACTATCTACTCCCCGCGATACGTGTTAACACAGACCGGACAATGAGCCGACTGAAGTGCCTCGAAAGTGACGGACTGAGACTGGCTTGATGTGCCACAGCTGCACCGCAAAGCGCCATTCCACCAAAGGCAAAACAAGGGTACCTATCAATGAAACGAGCGGTTAAGTGCCAACATAATCGGTAATGCAGTAAACACTGATTGAGTGCCACTTTACTCTCCACTCGAGTGAGCTCGGTTTCCTTTTTCAACTGCTTGAGTGAGCGCATCCCACCCCTCCTTAATTTGCTGTTTAGTGTGTGTATAGCCTACAAGCCTCAGTAACTGATTTTGTCGCCATATCAGCAAGATAAGGCTAAAACCAAGTGAACATAGCGCAGTCAAAACCGCAAGCGGGAGTTGGGATGTCCACCAATAAATGATGATGCCGAGTGAAACCGAAAGACTAAAAATAAAAAGCACCAACAACAGCACAAATAGGATCGAGCATAGCAGCGCCGATCCCAACGCTCTTGCATTCAATTGACTTTCTAGCCGAAATAGCTTCGCGCTCGACAGCAGCCAAGAGCGAATGAGGACGCTCAAGCGTTCTGATTCTGCTGCGATGCCAGCCAAGTCGTCCCAGATCTCCTGAGGCTGTGATCGATGAGGCTCGCTCAACTGCGCTTTCTCCACCTCTGAGTCGATACCTGCACTGTCACTGTGTTGTTCGTCTTTTGTCATTCGGATACTCACTGGTTATGCTGTTTAAACAGGTGGATTCAAACGCGCAACGTGCCTGTTGCACGCATCAATCGTTCCGTATTTGTCTCAGTGCTATTTGATCAATTTAGATACTGCCCAACCAGCTAAAAACGCACAGCCGATACTCAACAGTGGCCTCTGCTTAATGACATCGCCCGCTGAATGAGCGACCTGCTCTGCTTGGTGACTGCTTTCACCCCACTTTTGTTGTGCTTCTTGCTTAATCGCATTAACGGCTTCGAACGCCGCTTTTTCTGCGAGTTCGTACGCCTCTTCCAACTGCTCTTTCGATTTCTCTGCTGTTTCTTTCGCTGTTGTTTGTTTTGCTGTAGCCATGGAAATCTCCTAACAATGAGTAATGAGTTCAAAGTAGAACAAGCGAGAACCGTGCCACCCATAAATTTATTTCCACATCTCATAAAACGATGACTTTAAAAGCTCTCATGGTTGAATGTTAATGTAATTTTTTCTTTGTTAAGCCATAAAATCGGTAAATTTTTCATGGTGTATAGAGAACAAATAAAATATCAACGTAAAGAACAACACTAAACAAATAGCTCGTACTGGCATATTACCTGCACCAATAAAACAGATGGTTTTTAAAAATTTTAATGTGAGAAAAATATTGATGAATTATGAGAGGTATCAATGAAGTTAACCACCCATGCGCTAGAGAATATGCTGACCTCTATTATCCATCATCATGCCCGTAGTCTAACTCTGCTTAAAAAACGGCCCAATAATGCATTAACGAGAAGTGCTCATCGCTTTGTCGTTGTAGAGCAAGCGCTAATGAATAGAGTCGCCAAGCTGCTTTTCAAACAGAAGTCTCAGCAGGTATTGTCACGCCTTGCTCACGCACAACGTTCTCACTCAAAAGATGACCAATCGTTTGATGACTATCAGCACATGTATCATGCGAATACCCAACTGATCATAGCTCTTCGCACTCATTTGCGAGAGATAACGGATCGTTCATTGACCTTGCAAATTTCGTATTGGGTCGCCGCGATGCAGATGGAAAATGATGAAATAGAAAAGCAGCTCCAACTCTAATTAAGTTCATCTCTCATGTGGTGAAGATAATAAGATAGGTAAGGGCGTTCCCTCTAAGGAAATAAATTTATTCTAGACTAAAAAAGGGAGGTTAACCCTCCCTTTTTGCTTACTAAAAATTAAGAAAAAGATTAACAATCTTCATCTTCAGCCTTCAGCTCTTCTTTAATATTCTCACAGCTGTCTTCAATGGCATTTTGAGTATCTTGTACGGCCTCATCCATTTTTTCACCGGCTTTTTCCATCGGGCCTTCTTCACTGCAAGCCGCTAAGGTAAACATTAATCCCAGTGGGATTAGCCATTTCATAATAGAGTGATTGTTTTTCATATTTCGCCTTCCTATATCAGTTATCAATTTTTATTAACGTCTACTTGTAAAGTACATCACCAAAGAAACAATCAGAGACAAAACAAACAAATAGAAAATAAGTTGTGCGATAGTGGCTGCAGCACCTGCAATGCCTGTAAACCCTAAGAGTGCAGAAACCAACGCCAACAGCAGGAAAATAAATATCCAACGAATCATCACAAACTCCTTATTGGAACGTATTGCATTAACGTGCGGGATTTGAATGCGATGACGTTTCTATTGAACAATTTCTAGCTTGTCGATAACGCGTGTCACATCATTGGTGTTGCTGGCAATCAAGATAGCCAGATCGTGTTCGGCGTCAGAACTCACTTGTCCGGCGAGCGTCACTGCTTGCTCTTGCGTGGTAACTTCTATAGCACTGCCACTGACGTTGGTATCCAACAATAAGCGGGTTTTGACAATTGCGGTGATTTTTGTGTCTGTCATCGCTTCAAGTGTCTCTGAAGTAGCTTCGGCAGACATCTCAGAAACTGTGAGCTTATTTTCTACCGATTTGACGCCATCTAGACCAGAAATAAGCTCTTGTGCGAGGGCCTTTTCCAAATCATTGTTAACAGAACCTGTGAGCGTCACCACACCTTCATTGACATCCGTGTTGATATCAAACGAATTGAGGTTGCTATTTAGAAGTAACGTTGTTTCTGCCTTCCCATCCAACCAAGCATCTTTTGCCTCTTCTTGCCAATTATTTTCCGCATATACGGCTGTTGGAACGGAAATCAATGTCGTTAAAGCGATCGCTGTGGCTAACTTATTCATTGTTACTCTCCATAGTTGACGTTGCTAATGAGTGTTCACTTTTGCCAATGTCACGTTGCAAACCTCACGCCAAAAACGTAACCATATGAATATTAACGATTTAAATTATTTTCCTAACAATACCATCTTTCATAAGTCGAAAGGTTTTGAATTATTTACACACCGCACATGTAATATTTTAGTGTTCACTTTCACCAGCGATTGTTTACTGCACAAGTCGTTGAACTCAACTCATATTGTTTCTGGTTCGGTTATTTTCGTGTATTTGAATGAATGATGACATTCACATTCCTTGTGCCTATACAATAATGCGCGTACATTGACTCTATCAAAGTAAAAAGGACAACGTTTATGTCGCTACCCACTCTGCTTATCCAGTTGTCTGATCCCCAATTAAGCGACATGATTCATTCCAGTACTGAGCTGTCGAATTTTAATGTCACCCTCTGCTCTCACGCAGACGATTGGATTACACTACTCGAAGATAAACAGCCCGATGTTGCATTGATTGAAGTCACGCAGCTTAACCACGACGACTACCAACGTCTTCGTACTCGAGATCTGTTCGACTCGATGGAGCTCATTTTGATTAGCTCAGGCGATCCGCATGACAACATCGATGCCCTCCCTCATCTAGGCGCCGTTTTCCATTATAGAAAACCGGTTGATGTGTCCGTCCTAAATGAAACTTTGCGTGAGATCAGCCAGTTCTATCAGCAAAGTCAAACAAAGGGCGAAGCCATTACCACCAGCGACTTAGACCAATTTGGTCTGTTGCTCGGCTCCTCTTCGCAAATGCACGAACTGTACAGGACACTGCGTCGCGTCGCTCGAACCGAAGCGAATGTCCTTATCGTTGGCGAAAGCGGCTCTGGTAAGGAGCTGGTCGCTCAAACTATTCACCTTGCGAGCAAGAGGAAGCAGCAACCGTATATTGCCATTAACTGCGGAGCAATTAGCCCAGAACTCGTCGACAGTGAGTTATTTGGGCATGTAAAAGGGGCGTTTACTGGCGCAAATAAACCGCATGATGGTGTATTTAAGCAAGCACAAGGCGGTACTTTGTTTCTTGATGAAGTGACTGAAATGCCGATTGAGCATCAGGTTAAGTTATTGCGCGTCCTTGAAACAGGAGAGTATCGTCCCGTTGGAGACAGCAAAGTTCACATCGCGAATGTGCGTGTCATTGCCGCCACAAACCGTGATCCTAAAGAAGCCATCGAGCAGCAACTCTTTCGCGAAGATCTCTATTTTAGGCTTTCTCATTTCCCCATTTACGTCCCACCACTTAGAGAACGTGGGAATGATATTGTCGGCCTAGCGAAGCATTTCATTGCTCACCGCAATGCAAATGAAAACCAAGTAAAAACCATTCTTGACAGTGCGCTTGATAAAATCGCCGCTAGCGAATGGCCTGGTAATGTGAGAGAGCTAAAACATACCATAGAGCGCGCTTTCATACTAGCCGACGACGTTATTGGTGAAGAGCACCTAGTGTTTGATGCGCCTCCACTAGAAACAGGGTCCCCCATCGAAAACCTCGTCCCCGCAGGCGTTGCACTGGAAACGCTAGAGAAAGCCGCTATCTTGAATACGCTTGAAGAAACTGAGGGCAATAAAACTGAGTCGGCAAACAAACTCGGTATCAGTGTCAAAACGCTCTACAACAAACTTGAAAAATATCAAGATGAGTAAAACAACATGCTTCGCCAACCACATTTTCTCTCTTAAGGGACTTATAGCGACTCAAACATTGTTAAGTGCTTTAGCACCAATACGTCGCTTGTGTTGCTCATTTTCTCCAAAGCATCGGCGCGCGATACACCATTAGCGCCAGTAGAATCATTCCACAGCCAATTTGGTTGGAGAAAGTCAGCCTCTCTCCGTACACGCTGACACTTAACGCCACAGTCCACACAGGCTCCAAAATCATGATGAATGCGGCACTCGCCGTCGCCATGTACTTTTGGGCCGTTGTCTGCATTAAGTATCGAAGGCTGGTCGCTAATAATGTGCTCGCTGTGAACCACGCCCAAATATCCGCATCGACGGTATCTGGCCAAACCTCGAACCAAGCACTGGCAATCCCGGCCATCACTCCCGTGACAAAAAGCTGCAAGGTCGTCAGAAGCAACGTTGGTACTTCACGTGCAATTCGACTGTTAACGTTAAAGTGAAGGGCCAACATGAGGGCTGCACAACCAAACCACATTTGACCCTGTGACAACTGCCAAGACTCACTAGGATCGTGCGCCAATAACGCAAGACCCAACACTGCAAACGGAAGTGCGAACCAGAACCACCGCTCGGGACGTGTGCGAAACAGTACCCAAGCTGTCAGCGGGACCAAGAGCATGGAGAGACTCATGATAAAAGCCCCTTGACCCAGCGCATGACTGATGTCAATCGCGTGAATCCAGCACAACAGTGCCGAACCCAATAACACCCCAACGCCAGCGGATTTCCCGCAGGCCACTAACGCTGTCTGCTTCCATGCTTTGTAGCAAAACGGCATCAAAAACAGGGACGCCAAGATAAAGCGACTACTGATAAAAGCAAATGCAGGAAGGCCGCGCACTGTCTCTTTGGAAAAAATCCATCCTAAAGCGGCAAGCATAGTGGTCAAAAGTAATAGGTAGGCGGAATATTTCTCAAATTTCATGGTGGCCCCATTAACGAGCATCGTTCAAGAGTTGCAAGACATGGTCGACGGTTTGATCCCAGGTGTGAGATGGCAACTCCAACGCAGAAGAAGCGGTGATCCCTTCATAAATGAGCATCAATAAGGCCGAAAGGTGAGGTCGTGATACGCCATCTTGCTGGAGTCTAGTGTCAAAATCCTCGCTAAGGCGGCGCTTATAATCGCGGACATAATCTACGATGTCATCATGTTTCCCTTGATACTCAGCCAGAGCATGTAGGTAAAAACAACCACCGTGATCTTGCTGCTTGTGCCAATGGCGTAACGCGAGAAAAGGGACTAAGGCCTTAAAGGAATACTCCGTTTGCTGCTCCACTTCTTTCAAGCAGGCCCAATAGCGTGCTTCCCTTTCCTTCATAATCGCGAGGATCAACGCCTCTTTGCTCGGGAAATGTTTATACAAGGTACGCTGAGTGGTATTCGCGTGTTGGGCAATCTTGGCAACGCCAGTTCGATGAAAGCCTTCTTGATAAAACAATTGCTCGGCGGCGTTCAGCACATCGTCTCTTTTTGACATTGACACTCCAAGATGAAAGTATAGTGATCACTATACACACAATATCAAGTATCGATCGCATTGCAAGAAAAAACAGGGGAGCGACCTATGGAGCCAGAGAAAACCATGAAAGCCATCGTCACTACCGCTCAAGGTGGTTTGGACAAATTGGAGTACAAAGATATACCGATGCCGACACTTCAACCCGGCGAGGTACTGGTCAAAGTGCTTGCCGCCGGCGTAAACAATACAGAAATCAACACTCGTATGGGTTGGTATTCACAAGACGTGACTGGCTCAACGGACGACATGGCGAACCAGGAGCAATTTAGCTCACTGTCTGATGGAGGTTGGAGCGACGCCACACCTTTTCCATTAATCCAAGGGACGGATGCATGTGGGATTGTAGTCGACGCCTTCGATGTAACGAATCAATCACTGCTCAACCAGCGCGTTTTGGTTCGTCCCTGCATCCGCAAACACGGTTTTGACAGCCTAGACAACATCTGGATGGCCTCGGATTTTGATGGCGCTTTCGCTCAGTACGTCAAAGTACCTGCCACTGAAGTCTTTACGGTTCAATCCAGTTGGAGTGACGTCGAACTGGCGAGCATTCCCTGCGCATATGGTACTGCGGAGAATATGCTGCATCGTGCCCAAGTTTCGCGCTCTGATACCGTGCTTGTGATAGGAGCCTCTGGCGGCGTAGGTTCAGCCGCTGTTCAATTAGCAGTACGTCGTGGTGCTAAAGTCATCGCGGTCGCTTCAAAAGCTAATCATTCTGCCATCCGAGCACTGAAGGTTTCTCAGGTCTACGACCGAAACGCAGACTTACCAAGCATTCTTGGTGAAAACAGCGTTGATGTTGTGATTGATAACGTCGCCGGCGACAAATTTGGTCAACATTTAGCGCTGCTCAAACGTGGCGGCAGAATCGCTACCTCAGGCGCAATTGCAGGACCTATCGTCAACATAGATTTGCGTAAGCTCTACCTCAAGGACATCACACTGATAGGCACGACAGCATGGGATGAACCCGTCTTCGCAAACTTAATTGGTTACATTGAGCGAAATGAAATTCAACCTTTGGTCGCGAAGACGTTTCCTCTTAAAGAAATTGCCAACGCACAGACGGAGTTCTTACGCAAACGCCATCTTGGTAAGTTTGTGTTGATCCCATAAACACCACCGCTCACCCGAGCCATTGCCGCGGTGAGCGTAATGCTCCGCATCGCAGCCGATAGATACCTGATGCGTTTTATGCCGAGAATCGTTTAAGGGAAAACATGGATATATCGTATTGCGTCTGCCCATTGGAGGCAAGCTCGCTTAACATCTCCCCTATCACGCTCGCAAATTTGAACCCGTGACCAGAAAAGCCCGCCGCAATCAGTACATGAGAATGCTGAGGGTGCCTGTCGACGATGAAATTCTCGTCTTCTGTCATACTGTACATACATGTTTTTCCGTACATTAAATTGCCAACATCTGGCATCACTGCGGCTAAGAAACGCTCCAAATCATGGCTATCATGCACACTGTCATAAGGCTCTATGTCCAAGTTAGGGTCTTGCGCTCGCCCACCATCATGACGCCCAACTTTGAGGCCCGCTTGGTCAATACTCGGGAAACCGTAATAGATGCCTTCTGGTGAATCAAAAGAAAACGCTGGAAAATGGTCTTGCCCATACTTTGTCTCCTCAGCTTCAAACCAAGCGAAGGTTTTTCTGGTCGGTTGCATCGGCAAGGTCAAATTGAGTTGGCGAAGTATCTCTGCTGACCAAGCGCCAGCTGAAACAATCAACCGGTCAGCAGAGATCACTGTCTCTCCAGAGGTGAGTGTTGCGCCTGACTCATGGATGTCAATACTATCAACGCCGTGGTAAGTCAGTAGCTCAGCACCGTGCCCAATGGCTAGGGTCCGATAGGCGCGAATACACGCTTCACAGCGCAATACGCCCGATGTGGATTCGAAACAGCCGATATAGTTGTCTGGTAAGCTAATGCCGGGGAAGCGTTCACTTACTTGCGAGGCATCAAGAATATCGAGAGGTAACTGGTACTTAACGGCACTGGCAATAAGGGTTTGAATAAATGGAGATTCCCGCTCTCCCATATTCAGAACGCCGGTGTTAAGAAATAACGACTGATTAGATTCTTGCTCCAACTGCTGCCACAAGGCTTGCGCTCTAAGCGCGAGAGGTACATAAGCCTCTCCTTCACCATAGGCGTGACGAATTATTCGGGTTTCACCATGATGACTCGCATTGTGGTGGGGAGGATCCCCGGCATCCAACAAAATGACTTTCTGTCCTTTTTTCGCTAGAAAATAACCAGCGGCCATGCCCATAGACCCGGCCCCGACGATAGCAACGTCATACTTCACAATTCACTCCTTGACGCGCGCAAAGCGGCTTTGTAGACGCATGCGCTGTTTGTTATGCAAACCATTGTTTCAGCCAATGAGTCAAACATCAAGACAAGGAACCTTAGCCTACATTGGTGATGAACGGCGAAGACTTACTTGGCGTGCTGCAACAACCAGTTGTGCAGCAACGTTGGCCAGCAAGAGACCGGATGCTCTTTTGCTCCATGCAGTCCAAAACCATGCCCTCCGCGCTCAAAAAGGTGCATCTCAACAGCGACACCCTGATGCCGTAGTGCTTGCCAATAGTGAAGGCTGTTGTTGACAGGCACTGAGTCATCATCGCTGCAATGGAGGAGAAAACAGGGAGGATGAGCGGCCGTGACTCTCTCTTCAAGTGAAGCATTCGTTACATCTTGCTCACTTGGGTCTTCACCAAGTAGCGCGGCCTTTGAGCCCAAATGAGTCATCTCGGAGTGCATAGTGATCACGGGATAAAGTAATACGCAGAAGTCGGGAGCAGTCAACGCGGCGTCATCTGCCCTTAGTTTGCTCACTGCGCATTCATTAGTGTATAACCCCGCTAGATGGCCACCCGCAGAGAACCCCATTACACCCAGATGCTCTAGTGGCCTATTAAGCCGTATGCTTCGAATCAACGACATCGCTTTTTGCACATCGACCAGTGGCGCCATACGCCCTTCCGTGTGCGCGCCATGTGGCAAACGATAAGAGAGTAAAAACGCCGTGTAACCATGCTGTACTAACCAGCGAGCGGTATCGGCCCCTTCACTGTCAAAAGCTAACCTCTCGTAGCCTCCCCCGGGGAGAATCAGTATGCCAATACCATTAGGCGTGTCGGGCTTAAAGACCAATAGCTCGGGCGATGTCACCTCTGATAGCGCTCTATCGGGTTTGCTCGGTTCAGTACTACGTTCAACAAAAGTGGGAGTGAGCGAGTTAGGGGCCTCACACTCTGGCCAAAGAGGGATTACAGTTTGGTTAGGAAACCAATGCTCAAGTGAATGAAATCGGTGCGGCGCCATAAGCGGTTCTCATCATAAAGTGTCAGCGACCAGTATACGTCGCTGACACTCAATCAACCTACAGCGAGGCTCAATCCTGTGGTGATTTTGCCATCGCCTTCTCAAGATCACGGACGATAGCTTCAGCTGCTAAGATGCCTCGATTAAGCGACCACACCTGCGGAGAAACCTCGATAGCCTGCTGATTGCCGCTAATATTCAGCAACCTATAGAGCGGATTGTCTTGCCATTGATCAAGTAGCGTTGTTGTCGAGCGTTTACTGAAAAACAACCAATCTGGATTGACTTTCAACAACAACTCAAAATTTGCCTCGACGAGATGGCTCTCGGTCAGTTCAGGCATTGCGGGTTGTAACCCGAGCTCAGCCAACAAGCTACCGGTGTAGGACTGAGGGCCGTGTAACCACATCCCTCGATCATTCACGTTAGCGAACTGTACGTTACCTTGCCCTTGAAAACGCCCTCGATGGGCCTCAATGAACGCGCGATGTTGAGCGATCCTTGCTTGCATCTCCGATGCTTTACCAACAGCCTGCCCAATGGTCAACGCCGAGTTCAAACTATCTTGGTAACTTTCACCACGACTTTTTAACAGTAAGGTCGGGGCAATGGCATTGAGATCATCCAAACTGACTCGATGACGGTGCGCATCCGCGATGATCAAATCCGGTTTCAATTGGGCAATCACCTCTAGATTGGGTTGAGACCGTATTCCAACCGATGTCCAAGGCTGAATACGTTCTCTTACTTGAGGAATAATTCGCTCTGGATCATGATCATCGGCAATCCCAACGGGGGATATTCCCACCACCGCCAGTGCATCCACAAAAGAATACTCCAATGCAACAATCCGCTGCGGGTACGCCGCTTCATTGGTGCCTCTGATATTTGCTTGTACTGTGCTCACACACAGTACAAGCAGCACACCCATTATATTGGCCAATCGCATCAGAATTGACCCGTTAAGCTCAGTGTCACTTCGCGAGGATCACCTGCGTAAATACGATGGCTATCCGTGCCTCCAACGTAGTACGTTTCATCAAATACGTTGGCGAGATTGAGCGATACTCGGTAATCCGTCATCTCATATTGAACACCGAGATCCACGGTGACATAAGCAGGCAACTCCACTCTCGAGCTCGGATCTTCGCTAGTGTATCGCGCACCTTCATAATTCGCGCCGAGTGTGGTTCCCACGACACCGCCCGCAATCTGATAAGGGAAGTTATATTTAGTCCAAACATAGGCGTCATGGTAGGCAGACATCGGCGTGCGATTTCCTTCTATCGTCTCATCAGCATTCGCTGCAATTCTTGAATCAACATAAGCATAACCAAGCTTGACTTGCCAGTTGTCCACGGGCTGCATTAGCAGTTCCGTTTCAATCCCTGTACTACGTACTTCACCAAGCAATTCATAATCGCCGTTGTCGTTTTTCTCAACCACGTTCGATTTCTCAATGTCAAAATAGGCCAGCGTCCATTGGCTGCCCAATCCCATCAAGTCGGTTTTGAGACCAATTTCGTATTGACGTCCCTCTTCAGGATCAAACGCCTCATCACTGGCACTTTTCTTTTCAACACTATTGGGATTAAAGCTCTCTCCATAACTCGCGTAGAGCGATGATCGAGCCGCTAGCTTATAAACAACGCCAGCTTGCGAGACCCATGCATCCGTGGATTGAGTATCTTGAGTTGACTTACTGATGTAATCGAAGTCTACGTCTTGGCGCATGTAGCGCACGCCCGCCATCAGCGTCCAGTCGGGAGTAAGGTAGACAGTATCTTGAAGATAAGCACCGTAGTTGGTGTAGTCGGTAATGCGATGATCCACGTTATACGCACTCTCATCACGCTCTGTGATATCGATGGGTTCGAAAAAGTCTACACTGCTCGTCGCGTAGGTTTCACGCAAAAAATCGCGCTTTTCTAAGCCGATATTGGTACCAATCAGCAGTTGATGCTCAATATCGCCAAGCCAAATACTGCCTGTGCTCCTCGCATCAATAAAATGATATTCACGCTTATTGACTTGATCTCTATCTCTCACGGTAACCGACTGTGACGTGTCTTTTACATCACGTGTCTCGTAGAGATGACGCGAGTCTTCATGCCACACACTGCGCCAATCAAGGGTAAGATCAAAGGCGCGAGTCAATGCGGTATTAAAAGTGGCGAACGCCACAAGTCCCTTATCTTCGTCTGTGTCATCCGCTGATTGATAATGGGTATCCAGCGAAGCAATCTGTTTGATGTCGTTATCGAGGACAGCCAGTCCGTTGTCTGCCACACGCTGCTCAGACTGAAGCTCTAAGCCAAAGGTCAGCGCTGTGGCCGTTGACGGTTGATAGGTTAAACTAGGGAACAGATAATAGTTGGTCTGATCGACGTCTTGACGATACGAGTCGGACTGCTCACCACTCACAATCATTCGATACAACCATGTTTTGCTGCTGTTAAGTGGCCCTGTCGCATCGAGCGTACCGGTAAATCCATTATTCTCGCCAACGCCACTGACCTCTGTGAGGTAACTACTTGCAGATACGTCGTACGTAACGGAAGCAACCTCTTTCGGTTTCTTAGTAATGATGTTGACCAGCCCACCCGGCTGTATTTGCCCATAAAGTATCGAAGCGGGGCCTTTGAGGATTTCAACACGCTCAACGTTCACCGTTGTAGGAGAGCCGAAACGAGACGCTAATCCAGGCAGGCCATTCACTTGAATGGTATTTAAATCTGCGGGCATACCTCGGAGTGTAAAGCTATCTGCGTCTACCCCAGAGCGGCTTAACCCTGTGGTATAGCCATAGGCATCATCCAGCGTATTGGCGCGGATATCTTGAAGAAATTGTTGGTTGATGATGTTAACCGTATGCGGCGTTTCCAACGGATCCACATCGGTTTTGGTCGCGGTGTTGACGCTAGGGTCGAGATACGAATTTTGTTGACCGACGATGACCATAGTGTCGAGTTCAGCTGTCTCGTCGCTAGAGCGGTCTTGTGCCATCGCAACCGAGGTAACGCCTAGCGAGAGGGCCAGGCATTGAGTGATAGTATTTGCAGCAAATTTCATAGATGAGATAAAAACCTTACATGTACGCGCTTATGCGCTTTTTGTTGTCGTGATCGTGCTCGACTGGCTCGTCAGCCGGCAAGATATGCGCATGGTAATTATTATCATTAGCATTGCAACTCAAAATACAGCTTTTATAACTATTTTTTATTTATCTAATGATGAAATTGATTGTAATTATCATAACGGTTACACTTCCGCGCTTCGTACAATCGTCAATAGAATGGAGTCACTCCCCATGTTGACTTCTAAGCAGATGGTTTGGCTGTGTTTTTCGCTCACCTTGTTGAGTGGAGTGAGCTACTCTGTCATCGCGTGGTCTAGTTTCCCTCTCAGCGTGATTGACCTTTGGTATTCCATGAGCACCAGCCCATCACCGAGTATTGAGCAACAAATCATTCGAACAATACGCATCCCTCGCGTCTTATCTGGCATGGTGATCGGCGCAAACCTCGCTGTTGCTGGACTGCTGATGCAAGGAATAACGCGAAATCGACTCGCCTCTCCTTCTGTACTAGGGATTAACTCTGGTGCGGCTTGCGTCATGGCACTTGGTGCCCTCAACCTACCTATACTGTCTGAATTTCCCAGTATTCTGCTAGCAGGTATCGGCGGTATGCTAAGCGGTGCAACCGCCATGTTGTTAGGTGGCGTGTTTAGCTCTCGCTCCAGTCCCCTAAAATTGGTGCTTGCAGGTATTGCGCTTAATGCCTTGCTGATAGGTCTCACGCGAGCTTCTGTGATACTTGTCGACGATAACGCTTATACGATCATCACTTGGCTTGCGGGTTCCATCTCCTCTTTGGGTTGGAAGGAATGGCATACTCTATGGCCAATCAGCTTAGTTGGGCTAACGATGGCCGTAACGGTGAGTCGTCACTTAAACCTTATTGCCCTAGGTAACGAGTCAGCGATCAGTCTCGGTATCCACATCCCTAGGACCCAAGCCATCACGAGTATCGCTATCCTATTGCTCACCGCATCAAGTGTTGCCGTCGCAGGGCCGATTGGATTTGTTGGCTTGCTGATTCCACACATAGCAAAACGCTTAGTCGGCAGTAACTACGTCGTGTTAGTGCCCGCTTGCGCACTGCTCGGCGCAGCGCTAGTCACATGGGCAGATGCTTTGTCACGCTCTATCGCTTTTCCCGCAGAAACGCCCGTTGGCGCTATCACAGCACTGATTGGTACCCCCTGCTTTATCTACCTCGCTATTCGTCACTCAGACTCATGAACAGACTTGTATTTTTTACTCTCTCTGCCATCTTGATTAGCTTGATCGCTGTCAGCCTAATTGCCGGCGCAACGCATTTATCCTCTGTTCAAGTGGCGCACACTCTGATCTACGGGGGAGAGTACGACTTTGTCGTTAACCAATATCGATTGCCTCGTGTCATTTTAGCGATCGGTGTCGGCGCGGGCTTGGGGTTGTCGGGTGTCTTGGTTCAAGGGATCATTCGTAATCCATTAGCTTCTCCTGACCTCATGGGCATCAGTGCCGGAGCGGGGCTCGCAGCGACCGCATTGATGGTATTTTTTCCTCAGGCACCTAATCACTTGTTATCTTTGTCTGCACTGTTTGGTGGCATAAGCGCAGCGGCAATCATCTACATCATCAATACAACCACTCAACCCACACCAACAAAATTAGCCCTCATTGGCGTGTCGATCAGCGCTTTCCTTGCCAGCTTGATCGACTTTTTGATGGTGGTACACCCAATGGAAATCAATACTGCTATGGTTTGGCTTACCGGCAGCTTGTGGGGACGGAACTGGACACACGTTCCCACTATTTGGTTCACATTAGTGGTGTTGGTCCCCTATGCATTCTGGCTCGCTTGGCGACTCGATATTCTCGGTTTAGGCGACGACAGTGCCACCTCTCTCGGTGTCACTCCCACCAAACTGCAGTGGAGAGCACTGCTCTGCGCTGTCGTTTTGGCAAGTCTTAGCGTATCCATCTGCGGCACCATCAGCTTTGTCGGCTTGTTGGCACCCCACCTTGCGAAAATGCTGTTTGGTCATCAGCATAAAGCCTTGATTCCTGGCGCAGCGCTCATTGGCGGCTCACTTGTTCTTGCCTCTGACACACTGGCCCGCGGTCTGCAGCCACCAATAGAGCTACCCGCAGGTGTCTTAACCTCTTTGATTGGTGCGCCTTATTTCATTTATTTATTGCAACGTTACAAGGGCTGGTAATGATTACAGTACACAACCTGAGCGTCGGATACGGCGACGCCACGATAATCAACAATCTGAACCTTTCGATCCCCAAAGGACGCATCACTGCCCTAATTGGTCCAAATGGTTGTGGGAAATCCACGCTGTTAAAAGCACTGGCTCGGATACACAAACCCATGCACGGTGAGGTATTACTCGACGGAACCGCTTTATCATCGTTTGGGGAAAAGTCTCTGGCACAGCGGCTCTCGCTACTGCCGCAAACTCTCCAAAGTCCCGAAGGGATAAGCGTTCAACGACTGGTTGAATATGGCCGCTCCCCCTACCTTTCACATTGGGGCAGACTCAGTGCCCATGACAAAGCGCTGGTTCAGCGCGCAATGGAGCAGACCGGCATTTCAGACCTCGCGTCTGTGCCTCTTTCAAGCTTATCAGGAGGACAACGACAACGTGTCTGGATCGCTATGATCCTTGCCCAAGACACCGATGTCGTGATGTTGGATGAACCGACGACTTACTTAGATTTATCCCATCAGATTGAGCTAATGAAGCTGATGAGAGAGATGAACAACCAAGGGAAAACAGTGGTTGTGGTGCTGCACGATCTAAATCAAGCATGCCGCTACTGCGACCATTTAGTGGTGATGCACCGAGGTGAGGTCGTCTCTCAAGGTGCACCGAAGGATATCTTCACCCCTGAGTTACTCAAAAAAGTATTTTCACTCAACGCGCACGTCGTACCGGATCCTATCGCTCATACACCAATGTGTGTCGCGTGCTAAATACGCCAACAATATCAATATAAAAACAATAGACCGATATAACACAAGTACACGCCACCATCACCAATGTCGTCGCTGTGAATAAGGCAGCCAAAAGGAAATCGCTATGTCGTCAAGCTCGTTAGAAGCGAAGAGCGCTCAATCTCATCACATTAAATCACGCTACTTTATGACTTGGCGTTGGCATTTTTATGCCGGGCTTTTTGTTATCCCATTTTTGATCATACTCTCGCTCTCCGGTCTCATTATGCTGTTTGATGAGGAGATCGAATTCGCAAGGTACGAGTCAATATTAGCCGTTGAACCAGAACACCACACCACCTCTCTCACCCAGCAGATGGCTAGCGTCAACGCCGCTTTTCCTGATGCAACCATCACCCAATTCTCGCCTGCTCGCAGCGACGATACCGTCAATCGTTATTCGCTTGAAACACAAGATGGCCGCTCATTAATAGCCGCAGTGAATCCATATTCAGGCACACTGCAAGGTACGATTGAACGCAACCGGAGCGTGTACCAATGGGCAAACCGCATACATGCAAACCTGCTGATCGGTGACGTCGGCGATCGACTGCTAGAGATCGCTGCTAGCTTAGGCATCTTATTGGTTGTGACGGGCGTTGCCTTGTGGTGGCCAAATGATCATGGAAGACGAGCCGGTTTTCTAACGCTTCGCTTAGGTCAAGGCCGTCGAGTCTGGTTACGTGACTTACATGCCAACTTAGGTGGTGTATTGTCACTTGTGTTGCTGTTTTTCTTAATTTCAGGTCTCGCCTGGACTGGGATTTGGGGCGCCAAATTAACGCAAGCTTGGAACACCTTTCCCACCTACTATACATGGGGAGAAAAGCCGAATTCTCAGCTTACGCATCAAGACTTAAACCCAACTGGCCACAAACAGATGCCGTGGAATCTTGAACAAACCCCACTTCCTCAATCTGAGGAGGGTCCAACCCACGATCACACCAATATGACCACCCAGATGCCAGCGGCGACACACTCTCATCTTGGTAGTATTACGCTCGACGAGGTGGTGGAGCAAGCACATCAACTCGGCTTTACTCGCTACCATGTTTATCTGCCACTTAGTGAAAAAGGCGTTTACACGATTGCTGCCAATTCGATGAATGGCGACAATTTTGACCCTCGCGAAGACCGGACACTCCATCTCGATCAATACTCCGGGACGCCCGTTCTCGATGTAACGTGGCAAGATTACACCATATTTGCCAAATGGATGGCAGCTAGCGTGTCACTCCATCAAGGCGATGTCGGGTTGTGGAACAAGGTATTCAATGTTTTGTTTTGCCTTATTACGCTGTTTCTCTGTGTTTCTGGCACGATGATGTGGTGGATACGCCGCCCTCAACGCGCTCGATTAGGTGTGCCACCAACCTTTCAAAGTGATCGAGTTTGGAAGGTTGGGCTAGTGACACTATTCATCATTGGGCTACTCTTTCCGCTCGGCGGGATGACCATATTGGTTGTGTTGGCCATAGACGCTTTGATCATTCAACGGGTTGGTAAGCTGCGCCAGTGGTTTCAGTAGTCACCAGCAAGACATTGCGTCTAACCAGTAAATTCTCTAGATTACATCCATAACCAAGGAAGAGAGTTCACCACTATGAAATCACTGCTTATCGTCAACGTCGGTTCTGCACCCCAAAATCAGCTCGAAAAATATGGTGATTTTGAACTTTGGGCTCAAGAGGCGATTGGAACCACACCCCTGCCCATTCGCTTTCATGATGGTATCCATGGCCTCTTTCCACCTTATGATGAATTAGCGGGTATGATCATTATGGGATCGTTGTCGATGGTGACCGAGCAGACGGCATGGATGACATCACTGAGTCAGCATATTCGAGCGCTGCATCAGCAGCACATACCGATGCTCGGTATCTGTTTTGGCCATCAGCTGATCGCCCATGCTCTGGGTGGCAAGGTGGATGTTAATCCCCAAGGATTGGAGCTAGGCACGGTGGAAATCTCTAAACACCCAGAGCACGATCCACTCTTTTCTTCCCTACCGGATACCTTTCCTGCTCAAGCCATCCACTACCAATCGGTGCTCACACTGCCTGTTGGTGCTCACCGACTTGCCGCCAGCAAAATGGATCCTCACCATGCTTTTCGCGTGGGCGACAACACCTGGGGCGTACAATTTCATCCTGAGTTTTCTGCCACTATCATGAACGACATGATCGCAGACTTAAACACACAACTGGGCGATAAACTCTGCAGTGACCTGCAAACCAAGACCTGTCAAACACCGCTAGCGACGAGTATACTGCCGCGCTTCGCCAAGCACTGTCTCGACAACGTACTAACGCAGGAGCAAGCATGAAACTGGTCATCGCCAACGATCACAATGGGGTCGATTTAAAACGTCATCTCGTCGCGCATCTCTCTCAATTAGGTCATGAAGTGATTGATCTTGGCAGCGATACTAAGGAAACCACCCATTCGGCTTTTTATGCCGTTGAAGCATGCCAGTATGTAAAGCAAGGTGACGCTCGTTTTGGCATTCTCATCTGTGGTACGGGAGTGGGCATGTCTATTTGCGCGAACAAGGTCAATGGTATTCGCGCAGTCTTGGGCAGTGATGGCTACACGGTCAAACAGTCCCGTGAGCATAACGATACCAACATACTCGCTCTTGGTGCATTAACGACCGACAGAGTCAAAGCAGCGGAACTCGTTACGACTTGGATCCACACCCAGTTTGATGACAGCGTGAAAAGGCGGCTTCGTTTAGGGTTCATTCAGGATATTGAAGCCGATCAAACACTTCGTCGCTCCTGATTTGTCACATTCAGAGAAAAAATGTCACATGTATTATTATATCTTTTATGCTATGGTTGCATCGTCTTGGTAGACAACCAAAGACAACTAGCCATTTGACGATACTGTGCGTTGTACTATCCACAGGTCAACGAGCTAGCCCTCTTTTGGCTAGCTCGTATTATTTTCCCGCTTTACGGTCAACTCTCATTACCACTTTTCGCTCCTCATTATTGACGTATCATATGCAAAGCGTAGTATTGCGCTACGCTTATTGATATGAACCTAGTCCCACTCATATTCCGCTCTGTGGGCAGAGGTACAACACGTCACGGAGGGAAACCATGTTGAGAGGTTGGCAATGGGTTTGGCTATGTGGGTTGCTGCTCACTCCTTCTGTCTACGCGCACGACTCGATACGAGAAGTTGCCCTCGCCATTGGTGAGTTTCCGCCTTATACCTCAGAGTCTCTTCAACATCACGGTATCGCCAGTCAAATCGTCACAGAAGCCTTTGCGCAAGTAGATATAGAGGTGACGTTCGCCTTTTTCCCGTGGCCGAGAGCCTACAAACAAACTCAAGTAATGAACAACATATGGATAGGCACATTTCCTTGGATTTGGACAGCTCAGCGTGATGATGGCTTTGTCTTCAGTGACCCTATCATTGAGAGCCATGACTACCTCTATTTTCTCGACGGTTACCAAGAAAGCTATCCCAATATGGAAGCATTGGAAGGTACGATCCTCGGGGCTCCGATACATGTTAGCTATCCGTTATTAGAACAAATGGAGGCAGAGCAGCGTCTAACCATAGAGCGAGTGGGCACCTACGAAGATTTATTCGGACGGCTACTCCATCGACGCATCGAAGTGATCTCTTTAGAAGAGCACGTGGGCCGCTACCTCATGCAGGCCCTACTCGATGGAGAGGAAATGACTCGAATTGCCCAATCTCGTTTTCCGACTGAAGAGCGTCGTTACCACCTGATGATTTCAAAACGGCATCCCCAAAGCAGGCTCATAGTTGAAAAGTTCAATCAAGGGCTTGAGCAACTGCATCGCTCCGGACGCTATGAGGAGATACTCAATACCTTGCAAGTGCCTGATCCGGATAGCGGTTTGTGAGCCCTGCAAAGCTTTGCTTACTCTCTCATATACCATCAGAAAAATAATCGCTACATTAACAAACGAATTACAACAATAACGCTGGTTCCCCCTACATCTCAAGCCAGCATCAAAAAATAATGTGGAGTATGGTTATGCATTTAAAAAGTCGCGGGAAGTTGCTGTCAATTACTATTATTCCCCTCGTGCTGATTACCGTTTTAGTGACTGGGATCTTCTATTGGAATGGCGTCCGAGATCTTGAGGAGCAATCCAAACTGTATCGTCAGGAACTCATTGAATCTCGTCAAGATGAGCTAAAAGCGTATCTATTGATGGGGCGTACGGCAATCCAATCTCTTTATGAGAGTGATAAAAATGGTGAAAACATTCCGCAAGCAAAACACATTCTTGAAAGTATGCGTTTTGCGGATGATGGTTACTTCTTCGCCTACAACTCGCAAGGCGTTAACACGATGCACGCCATCAAGCCATCGTTAGAAGGCAAAAATCTCTATGATTTAAAAGATGATAATGGCGTTCCCGTCATTGCTGGACTTATCGACGCCTCTCAAAAAGGTGACGGTTTTCTTTACTTCTCTTGGCATAAGCCATCCATTGATGCACAAGCACCAAAATTAGGTTACGCGGAGCACCTACCCAAATGGGATTGGGTATTGGGTACAGGGATTTATATCGACGACGTCGATCAGCTCGTGGCTCAATATCGTGTCGAACGTGCAGCCAACATCATGTCGGATATCGGCTTTGCCGTTATGGTTTCAGTGTTAGGCCTTATTATCACTATTATTATTATTAGTTTGGTTGTGAACAAAAGCTTGTTACCGCTGACCAATATGGCTCAACGACTTCATGACGTAGCACAGGGGGGTGGTGATTTAACCCGCCGTTTGGAAACGAAAGGACACGATGAGGTTGCTCAGCTAGGTCAAGCATTCAACACCTTTATGGATAAAATGCAGCCACTGATTAAAGATATTCAAAACAGTTCTGTTTCCGTGATGCAAGCAGCCCACGATTTAGATGCTCATACCTCTAAGTCGAGCCAAACAATGCAACATCACAGTCAAGAAACGGAAAAAGTCGTCACGGCAGTAACGGAAATGGCCGCGACCTCTCGTGAAGTCGCGAACAACACTAACCTGACCTCTGACTCGATAAACGAAGCAAATCAACAAATTCAAGATGCCCAGCAAGAGGTGGCTGAAGCGATGAGGAGCATCAACGAATTAGTTGCTGAGGTGAATATTGCCTCTGATGCCATTGAGTCTTTGAGCGATCAAACCCATCAAATCACCAGTGTGATAGAAGTGATTGGCGGCATCGCAGAACAAACCAACTTGTTGGCACTGAACGCAGCCATCGAAGCGGCGCGAGCAGGCGAACAAGGTCGTGGTTTTGCTGTCGTGGCAGACGAAGTCCGTTCATTGGCGAGTCGAACGCAATCAAGTACAGAAGAGATTAATGAGATGCTCAGAGCGCTACAAAATGGCGTTAAAAAAGCAGTCTCAACAATGTCCGCCAGCCAGCAAAGGGGAGAAAAAACGGTACAAGATTCTTCTGTAATCCAGCAACGCTTGGGTGGCATTGAAACATCAGTCCGCACGATTCATGATATGGGGATACAAACCGCTGCCGCCGCTGAGGAGCAAAGTGCCGTTGCGGAAGATATTAATCAAAACCTCGTCGCGATTCAGCACATCGTTGAAGAGCTAAGTGCTGATTTACAACGTGCTAAGCAAATAAGTTCTTCATTGGCTGTTTCCGGAGAGCACGTTAACGATCTCGTGGGCAACTTCAAAGTTTAGCCTGATTACACAATCGTAGGCTTAAAAATGAGTCCAGAGTCATGATCCTCGGGCTCATTTTTTATTGCTCCAATTTTGTATTTACTTTTTCCTCGTCAAGCCTCACATTGTCACTGCGGCGCCGGGTGATTGCATCAATGATTCGCGCCCTGTTAAGTGGTCGTTTTGTTGAGTAGGTTGCAGTATGTGTCGATGGTTGGCGTATCAAGGTGAGCCCATTTATCTCGATGAGTTGGTGTACAAACCAGAGCATTCGTTGGTTCATCAAAGCTTAGAGGCCCGAAAGGCTGTCACGCGAGTTAATGCCGATGGGTTTGGGCTTGCTTGGTACACAGAGCGCAGTACGCCAGGGCAATTTCATGAGGTTTTGCCTGCTTGGGGGGATCAAAATTTACGGTCTCTCGCGCATCATATCCGTTCACATCGATTTATGGCGCATGTCCGCTCTTCGACTGGCGCGCAAGTGTCACGATCCAACTGTCATCCCTTTATCGTTGATCATTGGATGTTCCTTCACAACGGTCAAATCGGCGGTTTTGAGCAGGTTAAGTTCATGCTTGAACGTTTGCTGCCTGAATCACTCTACCTGCTTAAACGCGGCTCCACCGACAGTGAACTGATTTTTCTCTTGATGATCAAAAACGGCTTATTTGACAACGCTGTTCGTGCCATCAGTCTTACTATTGAAGAAATAGAAGCCACCCTCAAAGACAAGGCGATCACAGAGCCTTTCAAAGCCTCAATGTGCCTCTCAAACGGAGCTCAGTTTTGGGTCGTGAGATACAGCACGGATAGCATCGCGCCGACGGTCTTTATCCGCTGTTTGGATGGGAATATGACCCTCGCCTCCGAGCCTCTTGATAGCAAAACCCAATGGGATGCGGTTCCGGTGCAAACCATCACCGAAATTAACGGCTGCCAGCAAACCCGGACTTCGATAGCGCACTGTGTGCAGCGATGAAGCCGATCGTCCATATTCCCTATCTTCGCCAATCGAGAAATCGCGCGTATTTCAATGACATGGCGTATACTTTACTGCAAGCCAACCCGATATGAGAGCAACGTTGAACCCGCACTTCATCAGCCAGTGGTTACCTGGACTCATGCAACTGAAGCAGTACCAAAAAGCCTGGCTAGTGGACGACTGCCGAGCCGCATTGTCAGTGGTCGCGGTCGCACTCCCAGTCGCCATCGCCTACGCACAACTCACCGGCGTACCCGCTATTGTCGGCTTATACTCTTGTGTGCTACCTATGTTGGTCTATGCGCTGGTAGGCACTTCACGGCAATTGATTGTTGGGCCCGATGCGGCGACCTGTGCCGTGATTGCCGCTGTCGTCACGCCGCTGGCGGCTGGCGATGCCACCAAACATTGGCAGTTGGTCATGACGATGACGGCAATGACAGGGGGGTGGTGTATTTTAGCCAGTCGTCTCAAACTTGGTATTTTGGCCGATTTTCTCTCTCGTCCGATTCTGCTTGGCCTGCTCAATGGTGTCGCGATCACGATTATCGTTGGCCAATTTGCGAAAGTGCTCGGCCTTAAATATGAGCAGCGTTACCTGCTTGAACGAATGTGGGAAGCGCCACAAATGTTGATGGATATCCATTGGCTCACTCTCGCTCTTAGCCTTGCGACTGTGGTCATCTATTTTCTTGCCAAACGATTTAAACCGAGTTGGCCCGCCGCCATGCTTGCGATTGCGCTGACCACCAGCTTAGTTTGGGCGTTACATTTAGAAGCACAGGGCGTCAGCGTTGTAGGCGTCACCCAAGGCGGTTTACCGGCGTTTAAGACACCGGAATTTGAGCTTGGTATTACTCGTGAATTGGTGATGCCAACCCTGAACCTCGCTATGGTCAGCTTCGTGAGTATGATGCTTACTGCGCGAAGCTTTGCCGCAAAAAATGGCTACGATATTGATGCCGACAAGGAGTTTCGCGCCTTAGGTCTCGCCAATATTGCCTCTGCGTTTTCACAAGGTTTTGCCATCAGTGGTGCCGACTCACGCACCGCCGTCAATGATGCCAATGGCGGCAAGTCGCAGTTAGTGTCGATCATCGCCGCGGTGACTATCGCCCTGATCGCGATTTTCATCTACCAGCCACTCCAATACATTCCTATTGCCTCACTAGGGGTCGTGTTGGTGATTGCATCGCTCTCTTTGGTGGATCTGCGCGGAATTTGGGCATTGCGTTCACGTGATAGAGACGCTTTTTACCTTGCCAGTATCACCTTCCTATCGGTATTGGTCATTGGTGTGATTCCCGGGATTGCGCTGGCGGTGTTACTCGGTTTGTTTCAATTTTTACGCATTGTCATGCGTCCATCCGATCAGACCTTAGGGCTAGATAAGAAAGGTACCATCCGTACTATCGATGACAGTGGCAAAGCCAGTGCGATTCCTGGCATGGTCATCTATCGTTTCAATTCTCCGCTGACCTACTTCAACGCCCCCTATTTCAAGCGGCGGATATTAGATCTGTCTGAGCGCTCTGGGGACATCAGCTGCGTTGTCGTCGATGCCGTATCCAGCTTCACACACTTAGATCTCAGTGTGATGGCGACGCTCTCTGACGTCCATGAAACCTTAAAAAAACGGGGCATTCGTTTAGTGCTGGCAGGTCGCAAGCGGCGCATTCGTCATTGGTGTGAACTGGCCGGTATCAGTACCAGTGACGGCGGCGTATTGCTACGCGCTGACCTCTATCTCGCCATCAAACTGAGTGGCTGTTACATCAGCGCTGTGGGCGATGGTCAAGTGCCAGCGGTGCAAAAAGAACCCGACCTCGAAGAGGCGCCCAAGCCGATTCCCGAAGTGGCGTAGAAAACTTCTATAGGATGAAGCTTATGGCGTAATCTTCACCGTCGCTCAGCGTTCAAAACTGATCATTCATCGCATTAACGCACTGAAGCAACGTCTCAATTTGTTGGGCCTCGAGTCCTTGAGTCAATTCGTTCACCAATTCAAGATGAAGCTGATTGTGGCGCTGATGAATCTCTTGCCCTTGCTCGGTCAAACGAACCACAATCGCTCGGCGGTCGTCAGGGTGCGGGCATCGCTCAATCAGATCTGCGTTGACCAACTTATCGATTTGCACGGTTAGCGTCCCCGTTGTGATTCCAAGTTTTTGCGCCAGTTCTTTCATGCGCAAGGGGCCATGAACCCCTAAGGTTTCAATGGTATGCACTTGGGCTAAGCTATACCCCGTCTCTTTGACGACCGACTGCTCCCAAGATGACAGTTTGTCATAAAATTCAGTCAGTGCGTGATTGAGTTGCGATAACGTGTTCATTGCGGCTCATACTGTACTTCTAACGTTAGGTGATGAATCTTATCAAACTTCTCTAAATGCTGCTTGATCTCTTCAGCCGTCTGCCCGTTAGAGACCCTGAGTGTGATCGCGGCACTGTGATGATGGCCACTGATTTTCCAAACATGTAAGTCCAACACTTCACCGTGACGCACCAGCTCTGACTCAACCTCATCCAGGTAGTGATCATCGATGCTTTCATCAAGTAAGATTGGGCTGGTTTGATGAATCAAGGAGAGCGTCCATTTGGTGATCACCAAGGCTCCGACGATACCCATCAAGGCATCAAGCCAATGCCAACCATAGAATTTACCAAACAGCAGCGCCACAATGGCAAGAATAGAGGTCAAGGCGTCGGTCAACACGTGTAAATAGGCGGCGCGCAAATTGTGGTCATGATGATGGTCGTGATGGTCGTGATGGTCGTGATGGTCGTGATGGTCGTGATGGTCGTGATGGTCGTGATGGTCGTGATGGTCGTGATGGTCGTGATGGTCGTGATGGTCGTGATGATGATCGCCCAATAACACCATACTGGCAAGATTGACCACTAAACCTATTACCGCGACCAAGATTGCCTCATTAAACTGAATCGGTTGAGGATTGATCAAACGATGAACCGATTCCACTACCATCAGTAGTGCAACAATGCCCAGAGCAATGGCACTAGTGTAACCACCGAGCACGCCGACCTTACCGGTACCAAACGAGAAACGACCACTATTGGCATGCTTTTTCGCATAGCGATAAGCAAATAGTGTAATGCAAAACGCGGCGGCATGGGTACCCATGTGCCAACCGTCCGCCAGCAAAGCCATCGAGCCATAGACGGTCCCTGCAACGATTTCCACCACCATGGTGACGACCGTCAGCAGTAAGACATAGAAAGTGCGGGTTTCCCCTTGATGATTGTGGCTGGAAAAACCGTGAGATTGGCAAGATGATGACCGCATATTACTTTGACCTTCAAACTATTTGACTGTTAATTTAGTTTGATTATCAAACAGTGTCAATAGATTCGTGTGATGCGTTTCTCTCATTCTGGCGTTAGTGAATAAATAGCCAATACCCCATGGTCGTCATCGCCAGTAGCCCGAGAAGTAAGGCAACCATTTGCACTAAGCCATCACGCTCAAGCAAACCCAGCCCCATAAAGATCACCACCAGGGCAGGCGCCAAATTCGCCAAGGGTACCGGGATCGCAATAATCACTCCTAATACAGCCACAATACTGCCGTTCAATCGATCGACAATGGGCGCTTCGGTAAATCGCCATCGTGGGCGGATGTAGCGCTCTATCGCTCGAACTTTAGGCTCAAAGGTTAACAGTGCTTTTTTGACCGCAGCGGCGGGCATCGCACGATCAAGAATCCAATCTGGAAGCCAAGCACGACGTCGCCCTACCACCATCTGTAAGCCCAAAACGATGATGATGAGCCCTGCAAACAAAGAGACAAACGGCACGATGCTAAAGATGGCCATCAGCACCAAAAATAAGCCAAAGGTGCGATCGCCAAAGCGCTGCGTCAAGCTACGTAAGGTGATGATCGATTGACTGGCTTGTTCTGCTAACGCGAGGATGACATCAGAGGTGCGCGTTCGGCGCTCATGAGGTACATCAAAAAGAGAGTGGGGATCTTGAGGCAATCCGTGCAATGCGGCACTCCAAAGGTTTTGCGTTTTCGGTGGCTAGACATTAGCAGCGAACACGCGGGGTGTATAGCCATCACCTAACGAAATAACGACGCTTTAACAGGGTGGCGACACGGTGAGTAAGGCGTGAAACCATCACGCCGCTTCGATGGTTTTTAAACGCTCAAAATAGGTAGGATAGGTATTTTTGATGTGACGCTGCTCTTGGACCATATGTTTAAATGTCGGCCCTTTTTTCAGTTTAAGGACGACCTCTCCACCATCAATACGCAGCACGGCTCCCTCAATGGCTACTTGGTTGTCGCAGTGTAGATCCAGAATACCTGCAAGCGATAGCCCCTTGTATACTGAGGTAAAATTATTCATCACGACACGAATCCCCCCTTCCGAGACCTCAGTGACGTGAAAACGCTCATCAGAAAAGCGTACACTTGGTCTCGCTCGGCGAGGATATTTTAAGCGATAGTATTGTCGTTTTTGTTCCATGTCGTTCATGGCTGGCTCCTATTTCGGCCTTAACCCATTCTAACTAGTATAGTTATCGGCAGATAAATAGGAACCTTTACCCTTGATTTATGAGACCTTGCCGCACCCATAACCACCCGCTCTGTTTACGCTGAGCCGCGACGCTGCTCTCGTTTTCCACTTAGCATTAAATCAACGCCCACTCTGTTCATTCCCATATCTTCAACTAAACTTTAGAAGTAAGTTGTCTAGGGATGAGAAAACTCCATGTTGATATGCTTTGTCGACTGACATTGTTGACTTCCTGTGATCGGGTCGCGTGATGCGACCTTCTTTTTTTGCCACCCATCTTACCTAAACGAAAAAGCCTGAACGAAAAAGCAGCCCGAGTGGGCTGCTTAGAGTTAGGTTAAACAGAAAAATAACGATTGGAGCAAGGCTTTAATGTTGCCGACCTTCGGGATCCGGTGCAAAGTCGACTTGCTTGTAAATATCGGCCAAAGTTCTATCTTTCAATTTCTTGCTCCGTTTGGCGCGAGCTTCATAGCTTTCATCTTGATGACGAATGGCTTGCTCATGCTCCTTCGCTGATTGAATGAACTCCGGGTCTGACAACGCCTTTTGACGTAGGCGGTTAACGCGTTCAATGGTTTCCCATATCATATTCCACCTCCTTGACTGTTTATACATACAGTATAGTCGATGATCATCAACCGTCAAATTTTACTGGTTATATCCTCAGTATTTTTTCTCGGCGCCCCATAAATAGGTGGGTAAAAGCCGTGCCATTACTGCAAATACGCGTTTAGCATCCATAGCAGTTTCTCTTGTTCACGGATGTAATCTCCCATCAGTGCCGCCGTTCCCTCATCCGCAGCGTCACCCGATTGCTCTAGGATCGTGCGTTGTTTACTCAGGAGCACACTGAAGCCATCAACCAAACCTTTGACACACTCGCTCCCTTGTGTCGCGTTTTTGTGCTCTTGAATCGTACTGCCTTCAAGGTATTGGGTGAAGCTGTGGTCTGGCGTGAAACCTAACGTCAAGATTCGCTCTGCCAATTCATCGATTTTGGTTTGCAGATCAGTGTAGATCTCTTCGAATTTCACATGCAGCTCAAAAAATTGCTGGCCTTTGATGTTCCAGTGGTAACCACGGGTATTCATGTAAAGCACTTGATAGTGTGCAAGAAGATCGTTGAGCTCAACGGCGAGTTGCTGTGCTTTGTCTTTATCTAGACCAATAAGATTAATTTGTGATGTCATAGTTTTGCCCTCTAAAACAACGTGTCTAACCACTTAAGTAATTAAAAAACTGAAGTGTTTGAGAATGACTTACGCCCTTTTTCATACGGTGCGTTGTCGTGATGGGTTTAATGTATCGCCACAGAGTAAATAGGTAAAACCGCTTAAATCTATTACTTTAATAGTTTAAAACAATTGATCCAGTTGTTCGATTTGACCTATCTCAGCAATTTGTATAAACGATTTACCAACACCGACCCGTTTACGTAATCTGGTAAGACCTGTTTAATGAAATGAGTTGAGAAAGCATGAAAGCACTGGTTGTGGAAGGCGGCGCGATGCGCGGAATCTTCGCCGCAGGCGTATTGGATACGTTTATCCACCAAGACTACTACCCTTACGACTTTACGCTTGGTGTGTCGGCTGGCTCCACCAATCTCATCGGTTACTTGTCTAAACAGCCCGAGCGCAGCTTTAATGTCATCACCCAACTCGCCACCGACCGCCGCTTTTACGATCCGAGACGCTTTTTAAAGGGGGGAAATTTGGTCGATGTCGGCTGGCTTATCCGCGAATCAAACCGTCGTTATCCGATCAATGAAACCATGATGTTTGGTAACATGCCGCTGATTGCAGCTGCGACCAATATTGATACCGGAGAAGCGGACTATTATCAGGTCAAACCGCATAACTTAGAGCAAGTGATTGAGGCGACCTGCGCTCTGCCTATTGCGTACAAACATACGCCCTGCTTTTCTGGCAATTGCTACACAGACGGCGGCGTGTCGGATTCGATCCCTGTCGCAGAGGCGCACCGACGCGGCGCCAGAGAGATAACTGTGATTCTGTCACACCCACTGAGCTATCGAATGCCAAAAGCAAAACATCCTTGGCTAATGAGGCGATTGTTGGCCAAATATCCCGCCATCGCCAATGCGATGGCCGTGAGAGCGGAGAACTATAACCGCTCGCTCGACTTTATCCGCAATCCACCGAAAGGCACGCAGATTCGAGTCATCGCACCCGATGAGACGTTTCAAGTGAATCGCCTCACCATGCGTCAAGACCGATTGTTAGATGGCTATAAAATGGGGCTAAGAGAAGGCAATAAGCACCTGGCGAGTCGTGCCGGCATGTACGGTCTAACCCGAGAAAACTGTCACTTTTGCCTTTGAGGGCGCTCGCGGAGGCCGTAGCGTTAGCGCGCAATATCGAGCTGGTTGCCCTGGACGCCGTTGACTCGAAACCACCCAGCGATACTTTATCGTTCCGCTTGGGTGGGTAATACCTCATGAGGAAATTGCTCAGAGAAAAACACCAGCAAGCGACCCGCTTTCGGCGCGACCTTCTCAATCATTTGATCGTTGAGATCGTAAATCACTAACTCGCCTTGGTCGGCTTCATGCCACTCTTCATTCATGTAAAACACCGTCGTTAAGCGGCGGTTTTCATTGCCTTTAAAGCTGTCGAGATGCTTTTGATAAAAGTCACCGCGCTCATACTTAGCAAAGTGCGCTTCATATTCAAAGAGGCCGAGGAAAAAGTGCTGGTTGGCCGCCAGACGAATACGCTCCATCTTGTCTAGGTAAGCCTGAACAGGTTCGCCCATCGCAGGAGACAACCAGTGAATTTTGTCGCTTCGAATCGAGGCAGCGCGAACCGTCTCTTCATTGCGGCCAATGCGTGCTTTTTTCCAGGTGTCCGGTAGGCAATCACGAAGCTCCGCCACTTCGTGTTCTAAAAGAAAATCATCCCAAATATAGTAACCGTGTGTAAAAAGTGCATCGATTAGCGCGTTCATCAGCCGTTGGCGTTCCATGAGTTAATAGGAAAACGCCTTATACCGAAGTGGTAATGTAATCGGCAATTGCGACTTTTTGTCGTAACGATTAATTAGGGTCGTTAAACGTCTAATCCGTGTTCAACGGCATACTTGGCCAATTCTGCGGTACTGTGCAAATCGAGCTTATGTTTGATGTTTTGACGATGGGTCTCAACGGTTCGAAAACTGATATTGAGCAGCGCCGCGATCTTTTTGCTGCTGTTGCCTTGTGCCACCAACTTAAGTACCGCTTCTTCTCGGCGACTCAATGGATTGGGCTTTTGCGCGGCGGGAATCACCTCTTGGGAAAAGAGGGTTTGCGTTACTGATTCACAGAAGTAGGTTGAGCCTTGATAAACGGTTTTGATGGCCTGCACCATACGCGTGGCACAAATCTCTTTGAGCATGTAGCCGACCGCCCCTGCCTGCATCACCTTCATGATGTATTCGCGGTTATCGTGCATGGTTAACATCAGCACTTTGACCTCGGGCATTTCTTCTTTGATAAGGCGGGTCGCATCAATGCCGTTCATCAACGGCATACTGACATCCATTAAAACCACATCTGGATTCAGTGCCTTGACCACATCAATCGCTTCTAAACCATTACTGGCGCAGCCTACTACTCGAATCTCAGGTTCTTGTTTTAACCGTGCGATGAATCCATCCAGCACCACTTGGTGATCGTCCACGATCACCACTTCAATTGGTTTATCCATACACTAATCCTTCCAGTTCGAGTAAGACGGTAATTTCAGTACCCAGCCCGGCGTCACTCTCGATTTCAATCTCTCCACCAATAAATTCTACGCGTTCGCGCATATTCCTCAGTCCAATACCATTTTTTCTCAACGCGGACGCCACATCAAACCCGACGCCATCATCTCTAATGATCAATTGCAGCATGCTGCCCATCTGCTGCAATATTAAGGTGACGTTTTTCGCCTGTGCATGTTTCTCGATGTTGGTCAAAGACTCCTGAGCAATACGATACAAGGTCGTTGCCACTTCTGATTTTAGCTTGCCTTTCTCTGTGTGGATCGACGCTTCAACATCAATCCCCGAGTGCAGTTTGAAATCGTGCAGCAGGGTTTTCAGAGCAGCCTCAAGGCCGATGTCATCTAATGCGCTCGGGCGCAATTGGTGAGAAATGTGTCTGACCTCGTTGATCGCCGTCAGCAGCGAATTTTGCGACTGAGTGACGTATTGCTGAAGGACGGCGTCATCAAGTTTATTACCGAGCAGCTCAAGATGGCACTTGCTAGAGACCAACAGTTGGTTGATGCCATCGTGCAGTTCTCGGGCAAGATGCTTCTTCTCATCCTCTTGAAACATCACCGTTTTATGTGCCAGCTCCTTCAAACTTTTATCCGCCAAACGGTGCTCGTGAAGATTGACTGCCAAGGTGATGACAACAATCACCGCGACCGTGACCACCACAATGACAATCACAGAAAAAAAGGTCGTTTCGATGTTTTTGTTCACTTCAGAGCGCAAATTGGCAACTTCTTGGGTAATGTCTTCGATGTACACCCCAGTGCCGATCATCCATTGCCAGCGATCCAGCCAAGCCGCGTAGCTAAGCTTGGGGACATTTTCCCCCGTCGACGGTTTTTGCCACAAATAGCGGTGGTAACCGCCGCCGCTGCGCGCTTGCATCAACAATGAAGCAATCAAGTGGTCGCCGTTTTCATCTTGCAGATCGTAAAGGTTTTCGCCTACTAGATGGGGCATCACAGGGTGGACTAAGTTGGTCCCTTCGCCATCATAGGCAAAAAAATAGCCATCTTTGTCTTTGCCATAGCGGAGCTTATTGAGGATAGATTTAACCTCTTGTTTGGCCACCTCTTCCGGCAAATGAGGGTCATTATAGATGTAGGCGATCGCATCAAACGCGAGATCCACGCTGTCTTTCAGCGCCGACTCTTTTGACTTGATTAAGCCATTCTCAAAAATCTCAATTTCTTGCTCACCTAGGGTTTTCGCCTGATGAATTGAAATCCAACTGGTGATGGCCGTCACCAGAAGCAAAGGCACAAGGCTAAGCAAAATCAGCTTGGCTTGTAACGGCATTCCTTCTCCCCATTTAACACAAAGGCCACCCGATTTGGGTGGCCTCCACTTTAGCAGGAGTTGTTAATCAACTGTAATCGAGTGATCACATTCCGTAAAATTGAGGGAAGACCAACAGCGACGCCAGTACTAGGATTTGAATCGCAATAAACGGCACCACGCCTCGGTAGATATCCGTGGTGGTGACCCCTTTCGGCGCAACGCCCTTGAGATAGAAGAGACTGAAACCAAAAGGCGGTGTTAAGAATGAGGTCTGCAAGTTCATCGCAATCAAAATAGCAAACCAAGTCATATTGATGCCTAACAGCTCCGCCACAGGCGCGATGATGGGTACGATGATGAAACAGATTTCAACGAAGTCGATGAAAAAGCCCAACACCAAGATGACCAGCATGGTGATGATCAAAAAGCCCCATTTCTCGCCAGGAATTTGTAGCATCCACTCTTCGACCAAGTAGTCACCACCGGTATAGGTGAACGCCATCGAAAAAGCGGTGGCACCCAACAAGATAGCAAAAACCATCGCGGTCACTTTAACCGTCTCTTTTGCCGCGTCATACACCATACCCCAGCTAAATTGCTTATAAAGCAGAGCAAGAACGATAGCACCCGCGCCACCAAGCGCTGCCGACTCCGTCGGTGTCGCCACGCCAGCAAAAATAGACCCAAGAACGACCACAATTAAGGCCAACGGTGGGATCACCGCTTTAAGCGCCGTGATCACTTCTTGCTTACGGCTGATGCTGCCATCACTTGGAATCGGTTGCGCCGCCTCTGGGTTGAGTTTCGCGTAAATCAAAATATAAATGACGTACGCACCAACCAAGACTAGCCCCGGCCATACTGCCGCTTGAAACAGATCGCCGACAGGCACGCCCAACACATCACCGAGCAAAATTAACACGATAGAGGGCGGAATGATCTGGCCTAGTGTGCCAGACGCACAGATGGTGCCGCAGGCCAATCCCTTGTCGTAATTATATTTAAGCATCACAGGCAGTGAAATCAGCCCCATTGCCACCACCGAGGCCCCCACGACACCAGTAGAGGCCGCAAGCAACGCTCCCACCAGCACGGTGGAAATCGCGATACCTCCGCGAACGCCACCAAATAAGCGCCCCATAGACTCAAGCAACTGCTCCGCCAGACGCGTCTTTTGCAGCACCAAGCCCATAAAAACAAATAACGGCACAGCCATGAGCACCGTGTTTTCCATAATGGATTGGATGCGATAAGGCATAAAGGCAAACATATCCATGCCTTCGGCCCACACACCAAAAATCAATGCAATGCCGCCAAAGGTGAAAGCGACAGGAAAGCCCAGCAGCAGTGCAAACAAGGCGACGAAAAACATTACAATACCGACCATCTTCTTGTCTCCTAGTGCTGATCTTTGCTGTTAACGTACAGCAGCTGTGGGTTAAAAATCTTATTGAGGGAGTGGATCAATAATCCAATACCACTGATGGCCATAAAGAAGAAGGAAACAGGAATCATGGCTTTGATGATCCATCGGTAAGGCAAACCACCGGGGTCGCCCGATGTCTCACCTAACGCATAGCTCTCTTTGGCGAAATCGATACCAAACCACGCCACCAACAAACAAAATGGAAAAAGAAAGACCACCGTACCGAGTAGATCAATGATCGCTTGTGCGCGCATCGATAGTCGCTCGTAGAAAAGATCCACTCGAACATGCCCGCCCGCTTTCAGCGCATAAGGGACACCCAATAAAAACACGGCTGAAAAGAGATGCCACTCCATTTCTTGGAACGCGATGGAGACATCATTAAATGCGTAACGCATCACCACGTCATAGACAACGTTGGCAAGCAATAAGATAAAAAGAATACTGGATAGCCAGCCTAGAAAGTCACCAAAGCGATTAAAAATACGCTCGACATAGATAAGACTTCTCATTCCCTACTCCATGGAATTTTGAAAGCGTGTTGCAAGCTAGGCTTACAACACTTTGATTACACTCGATATACGCTCTGTTTTAGGCTCAGAATCTAGTGAGTGAGGTTTCTTGGGCTTGCGCCGAGACAAGCTCGGCGCTTAGGTTATTGCTGTTATTGTGCCGAGCTGTTGAGGTAGGCACGGGTAGAAATGTCTGTCCAAGAACGCACTTGCTGCATATAAGCCGCTTGTGACTCTTGAATTTCCTTCGCAAGCGCATCTTCATCCGCGTGTTGCTTAAGAAGTCGATCGTTCGCTTCGCGTAGCGCCGTCATCACTTCCGCTGGGAAATCTTTAACTTGAACATTTGGGTATTCAGTTTTGATAGATACCCAGTTTTTGCCACTTTCATGCTTAGATTGGGTGTACATATCATACGCAGCTGTCTTCATCGCGACTTGCAAGATCGCTTTCAGATCATCTGGCAATTTTTCCCAAGTACGCTTGTTGACAAGGAACTGCAGCTCAGTTGCTGGCTCGTGCCAACCTGTGTAGTAGTATGGCGCGATTTTGTGGAAGCCCATACGTAGGT
>NZ_JCBDGO010000010.1:0-209409 GCF_059834045.1 Vibrio sp. R12-SG2-ISO1
TGGCAAACAAGGATAAGGGTTGCGCTCGTTGCGGGACTTAACCCAACATTTCACAACACGAGCTGACGACAGCCATGCAGCACCTGTCTTACAGTTCCCGAAGGCACCAAAGCATCTCTGCTAAGTTCTGTAGATGTCAAGAGTAGGTAAGGTTCTTCGCGTTGCATCGAATTAAACCACATGCTCCACCGCTTGTGCGGGCCCCCGTCAATTCATTTGAGTTTTAATCTTGCGACCGTACTCCCCAGGCGGTCTACTTAACGCGTTAGCTCCGAAAGCCACGGCTCAAGGCCACAACCTCCAAGTAGACATCGTTTACGGCGTGGACTACCAGGGTATCTAATCCTGTTTGCTCCCCACGCTTTCGCATCTGAGTGTCAGTATCTGTCCAGGGGGCCGCCTTCGCCACCGGTATTCCTTCAGATCTCTACGCATTTCACCGCTACACCTGAAATTCTACCCCCCTCTACAGTACTCTAGTCTGCCAGTTTCAAATGCAATTCCGAGGTTGAGCCCCGGGCTTTCACATCTGACTTAACAAACCACCTGCATGCGCTTTACGCCCAGTAATTCCGATTAACGCTCGCACCCTCCGTATTACCGCGGCTGCTGGCACGGAGTTAGCCGGTGCTTCTTCTGCAGCTAACGTCAAACAAGCACGCTATTAACGTACCTGCCTTCCTCACTGCTGAAAGTACTTTACAACCCGAAGGCCTTCTTCATACACGCGGCATGGCTGCATCAGGCTTGCGCCCATTGTGCAATATTCCCCACTGCTGCCTCCCGTAGGAGTCTGGACCGTGTCTCAGTTCCAGTGTGGCTGATCATCCTCTCAGACCAGCTAGGGATCGTCGCCTTGGTGAGCCCTTACCTCACCAACTAGCTAATCCCACCTGGGCATATCCTGACGCGAGAGGCCCGAAGGTCCCCCTCTTTGAGCCGAAGCTATTATGCGGTATTAGCCATCGTTTCCAATGGTTATCCCCCACATCAGGGCAATTTCCCAGGCATTACTCACCCGTCCGCCGCTCGACGCCCTTAACGTTCCCCGAAGGTTCAGTTAAGTCGTTTCCGCTCGACTTGCATGTGTTAGGCCTGCCGCCAGCGTTCAATCTGAGCCATGATCAAACTCTTCAATTTAAGATTTTGTCGGCTCAATGAATACTGATAAGTTCCTAGTGACTAGAAGCTAGTTCCTAGAAAACTTGAATTGACTGTGCTGAGTCGAAGACTCAATGGTCACTTCGTATCATTGAAACCTAATTTGAAGCCTAAGCTTCCAATTGGATTATCATCAACGAGTGCCCACACAGATTGATAGGTTTATATTGTTAAAGAGCGGTGCTTTTCAAGAAACTTTCTCTCAAAGCGGAGGTGCATTCTAGCGAGTTAATTTGAAGAGTCAAACACTTTTCAAATTTATTTTTTCAAGACGCTTTTACCTCTCTTAACACTGCTGAAGCCTTGTGGCATCTGCCGTGTCAGTGGATGCGCATTATAGGGAGCAACAGAAATAGCGCAAGCGAAAAAAGCCTTTTTTTTATCAAAAAACGCCTGACCGACTACTTTTCGATCAGGCGCTATTTTATACCTAGTTTACGCGCACACTATCCTAAGCATATACACAAATGCCTGTGGATAACTCAACCTCTAACTGTCTGAATCAAAGAAGTATGAAATGCGTGAGCGTGGGTTTAAGTACTCTTTTACTTTATCTGGTAGCTTAGCAGGCAAAATTGCATTCACTATTTTCAGTTCTTTCTCCGCTAAATCGAGAATCGGGGCTTGAGTCCTTGGCACAGAAGGGTCGTACATCAGCACATTCGGGTAGAGAATATTGCGCGCGTTGACTGAAATGACCAAACCAACCATGTTGTTGGACAGTTGGACAACGGTACCTGGTGGGTAGACGCCCATAAACTTGATTAAAATGCCGAGGTTTTCGTTGCTATAGAGATGCTTGCAGTTTTTATAAAGGTGAGACAGCGCAACATAAGGGATCTTTTGTTCTGCTTCGATATTGCAGTGACAGAGATTGTCATACGCATTCGCCACCGACACTATTTGCGTCATCATATCTATCTCTTCTTCTTTTAACCCTTGAGGGTATCCAGAACCATCATTCAGTTCATGATGTTGAGTAATGACCGTTTTGGCACTTTCCGGAAAGCTCTCTATTTTATCGGCTAAGTCAAAACCATACTTGGTGTGCAGTTTGAGGTAGTTTTTCTCTGGCTCCGTCAAGGCCGTCTTTTTGCGGACTATTGCCGTTGGGATTTTAACTTTTCCCATATCATGGAATAGCGCAGCAAACGCGACTTCTTTTATCTTGTCTGCATTGAGCTTTTTAGCCTTGGCAATCATCATCGCGATAACCGCAACATTGAGGGAGTGAAAATAGATGTCCTCAAATTCACTCTTACCGTTCATGAGGTGTAACGTCACGTTGTCATCGCTAAGCAATTTGTCGACCACATCGCTGACTAACTCCGATGCTTCATCAATGGCTTGTTCTGGTCGGCTGCGAATTTTATTCATCACCGCTCGCATCTTTGACAACGATCGTTCGAACTCTTTTTCACACTGAATCACTCGGCGTCGATAGGCATTGAGCTTTTCTATTTGCTCTTGTTTCTGCTGCCAGAGTTTTTCTGCCTCACTATCAACGCCGGAGTGGTCATTGTCGGCCTCTTCTTCGGGTTGCGCTTTCTGCGGTGGCAGTGGTTCAACATCACTTTGCGCAGGATTGATATAGACGTGCTTAATTCCCAAGTGGCGAATGAGTCGCACTTGCTCTTCGTCTTTTATCTTGAAGCTATTCAATAAGAAAGGGTGCTCATTCCATTTGAGCGGCAGTCGAATGTGCAATCCGGGTTGGAGACGATCGACGGTAATTTTGATGCTAGCCACGACGTTTATACAACTGAATCATTTTGATAACCCAATAATCTTAGATGAATTAGGTGGCGATTTCATCACAAAAAGCCACCCTACCTGACCAACTCATCAACAGACGTGAGCAACGGATTGCTGACGCGACATGACACCTCAGCAGATTAGACTAGATTGCAGTGCAGCATCCAACGGATGCCAAACTGATCTTCCACTTTACCAAAGCGTGCTCCCCAAAATGTGTCGGCCAAAGGCATCATCACGCGACCTTGCGTCGCGAGCTTATCGAACAGCCTCGCTTGTAAGTCGAGATCGTCAAGCACAATGGATAAGGCGATGGTGTTTCCGCTCAGCTCTTTCGCCACCACACCATCAGAGAGCATCAATTTATTGCCCATGATGTCAATTTCTGCGTGCATAATCCAATGAGGCTCCGCCCCCTCAATGACCTGTGGTGAATCTTTGAAATATTGCACTGATGTGACGTCTGCCTCAAAACTGTCACGATAAAAATGGAGCGCCTCGGCACATCTTCCAGCGAAAAAGAGATACGGTGTGATTTGATACATTGTCTGACTTCCTGTTGTTTTCTTTAAAAGATAGCTGACAATTCACTAACTCGCGGATAAAGCGAAGAAAAATTCCACCGTACTTATCTTGCGCGCAAAGCGCCGACTCGAACCACACTGCGCTAGACGAGGCCTTGTTAATTTCTAATAGGATTTCCCTATCAATAAGATAGCTACAAGCAATTTTATTTAGTCTACGGGGGATGAGAATATACTTTCCGACAGCAAGAACTGCTCACCCAAAACATTCTGAGGAAAGTAAAGATATGATTAACACTAAGATCAAACCATTCAAAGCGACCGCATTCAAACAAGGTGAATTTGTTGAAGTCACAGAGCAAGACGTTCTGGGTAAATGGGCGGTATTCTTCTTCTACCCAGCAGACTTCACCTTCGTATGTCCAACTGAACTTGGTGACCTAGCAGACCACTACGAAGAGCTTCAAAAGCGCGGCGTAGAAGTGTACTCAGTCTCTACTGATACACACTTTACTCATAAAGCATGGCACGATAGCTCAGACACTATTGGCAAAATCAACTACTACATGCTTGGCGACCAAACTGGCAACATCACCAACAACTTCGGTGTTATGCGTGAAGGTCAAGGTCTTGCAGACCGTGCAACATTCCTGATCGACCCAGAAGGTACGATTCAAGCGATGGAAATCACTGCTGAAGGTATCGGCCGTGACGCAGAAGACCTACTTCGCAAAGTAAAAGCCGCTCAGTACGTCGCTGCTCACCCAGGCGAAGTTTGCCCAGCGAAATGGAAAGAAGGTGAAGAAACACTGGCACCATCTCTAGACCTAGTTGGCAAAATCTAATCTCACTGAGATTGTTGTTCCTCCCCTATTAGGAACCTAATTAAGAGAGCATTCTGGGTCTGATACCTGACGACCTTCTACCCGGTTTGCTCTCTTCCCAACCTGTTTTTATCCAGAGTAACCACTCTTTTGTTTATTTAAGGTAAGTACCACCATGCTAGACCAAGCGATTCAACAACAACTCAAACAATATCTCGCCAATGTAAAAGAAGAGGTTCGTCTAGTGGTTAGCCTAGATGAAAGCAAAGCCGCCAATGACATCCTCGCCTTGGCCAATCAAATCGCTGAGATGAGCGATCTGATCAGTGTTGAACGAGATGATAATGCTAGCGCACGCAAACCTGTGATGGCTGTGACCAACCCGGCCAAAGGTACGTCATTGCGCTTTGCCGGCTTGCCAATGGGACATGAATTTACTTCTCTCGTTTTGGCGCTGCTGCACTCTGGCGGTCACCCAATCAAGCTTGAGCCTGAGGTGATTGAGCAAATCGCCGCATTAGACAAAGATCTTGATGTCGAAATCTTTATTTCACTCTCGTGTCAAAACTGTCCAGACGTGGTTCAAGCGTTCAACATGATGGCGGCGATCAACCCGAAAGTGAACGCGACCATGATCGATGGCGCACTCTTCCAAGATGAAGTGAAACAACGTGATATCATGGCCGTACCGAGTGTCTTCGTTAACGGCGAGCTATTCGGTCAAGGCCGCATGTCTCTAACTGAGATTCTTAACAAAGTGGATGACGGCGCGAGCGAGAAAGCCGCGAAAGCTCTGAGCGAAAAAGACCCATATGATGTCTTGGTTGTCGGTGGTGGCCCTGGTGGTAGTGCTGCGGCTCTTTATGCGGCGCGCAAAGGGATTCGCACTGGCGTTGTCGCTAAACGCTTTGGCGGTCAAGTCATGGACACCATGGCGATCGAAAACTTCATTTCAGTGAAACGTACTGAAGGTCCAAAACTGGCGACTGATCTTGCTGAGCACTTAAAAGAGTACGATGTGGACGTCGTAACAGAACAGCAAGCAGAAAAGCTGATGGGCGCAGCGCACACAGAAGATGGTCTGATTCATATCCAACTTGAGAGTGGCGCAACTCTGAAGAGTAAGAGTGTCATTCTAAGCCCAGGTGCACGTTGGCGTGAAATGAACGTTCCGGGTGAGCAAGAGTACCGCAACAAAGGCGTTGCCTACTGCCCACACTGTGACGGCCCACTGTTCAAAGGTAAGAAGACTGCCGTTATCGGTGGTGGTAACTCAGGTATTGAAGCCGCTATCGACCTTGCAGGTATTGTTGAGCACGTGACCGTGTTGGAGTTCGCGGATGTCCTTCGCGCCGACCAAGTCTTGATCAACAAGGCGAACTCGATGCCTAACATCGACATTATTACCATGGCGCAAACCACAGAAGTGATTGGTGATGGGAAACGTGTCACGAGCTTGAAGTACAAAGATCGCAACACAGATGAGATCAAAGAGATTGAGCTGTCTGGTATCTTCGTGCAAATCGGCCTCGTACCGAACACAGAATGGCTGAAAGATTCAGAGGTTGCCCTGTCAAATCGTGGCGAAATCGAAGTCGGTAGCCGTGGTGAAACAAGCCTAGAAGGTGTATTTGCGGCGGGGGATGCCACAACTGTACCGTACAAACAGATCATTATTGCGATGGGAGAAGGCGCAAAAGCAAGCCTTGGCGCATTTGACTACTTGATTCGCAAACAAGGATAAATCCCCTTCTCGAACATCATTGGCACCGCGTGAAATTTTCACCTCAGAGGAAATTTATCGGGACGCAGTGATCGAACTTTGTGACGAGAAGTATAACAACAAAGGAAGCCCAAAAGACTTAGCCAGCAGCTGCCAACCTGCTGGTTTTTTTTGTCTACAATTTTTTATCAGCAAAACAGAATTTATCAGCAAAACGGCTTTTAACAGTAATACGGATTGTTGGTACAACCACTGAGCATGAGTGGTGTACATATACTCCTAACATGCACATCGTTTATTTTGCTAAGAGTAGATTGGTATGATTAAGCTAGAGCGTGAGTTGTCGTTCTCTCAAAAAACGTACATTATCGGCCTGCCTATGATGGCACTTTCGTTTATCTATTTTGCTCGCTATGGGTATGCGACGCCCGACCTGATTGCCACTCTGGTCTTGTCTGCCTTAGTCGTCATTCTCAATCGCCCCACCACTCGCTATGCCCTGCCGTACGTGCTGTACGGGTTTGTTGCTTTGCATATTCATCAGGCCTATGGCGACATCATGCTTCATTTTGAAGTCTTCATCATGTTGGCGTTGATGACGCTCTACAATAACTGGCTGATGGTATTACACGCACTGGTTGCCGCCGCTCTGCATCACGTTGTCTTCTTTTGGATGCAGTCGTCTGGCGTACCGGTATACATTTTCCCACCGAACAGCAGCTACACCTTAGTTATTGAGCACTGCCTGTATGCTATTTTCCAAGCTAGCGTATCCATGTACGCCTGTCTTGTACTGGATAAAAACCTGCAACGCTTGAAATACGTCAGCCGCACCGTCGATCATGTGGTGCAAGGTTCGACGTTCAACTTAAATGTGGAACTGCAAGAGCGGGATGAGTTTTTCACTCGCTTTAACCAAATCATTCTACAGTTACAAGACACCGCCAGAATCCAACGCGAATCCGTTGCCGAGCTTTCTCATGTATCCGAGGATTTTGCGGCCAACACCACACGAATTGATCGTGAGATCTCTCGCAATAGTAACAATATTAAGCAAGTCGCGAGCGCGGTGAGCAATCTCGGTGATTCGTTCTCCCATGTCTCACAAACAACCCAAGCTTGCCATCAAAGTGCCCAGCATGCCGCCGAGCTTAGTGATGCATCGCTTTCTCAATCGGCCGAATGTCAACATCGCTTAGCCCGCATGACTGATATTGTTGACCAAACACGCAGCAACGTCAGCCAAGTCGTACAAGACGCCAACAGCATTCACCAGATTCTCGAAGCGATCACGAGCATCTCTGAGCAGACAAACTTGCTCGCTCTCAACGCTTCCATCGAAGCGGCAAGAGCCGGCGAAGCCGGGAGAGGCTTCGCTGTGGTGGCAGACGAAGTCCGCCAGCTAGCGAATCGCACCAGCGCAAGCGTTGAGGAGATTGGTGTGTCTCTAGGTCAATTAGAGAAAGCGGTCAAACTCTCCACGGGCAACATCAGTGACATGACGGAACTATCGACGCAAGTCTCTAGTGCCGTGGACAATATCATCCAATCGACCGGACAAATCTCGCACAATATCAGCCAAGTGAATCTCCAGATGTCGCAAGTCGCCGATTCAGTCGATGAGCAACACCGCTCATTAGACCGGCTACAAAGCAATATGTCGGAAGTGGATAACGCCAGTGCTGTGATTGCCGAGCAATCGCAGGCGCAAAGCGCCTCGATTTCAGAGCTCACCCAAGCCACCAGCAAATTGGCGAGCCTAAGCCAGCGATTCCAGCTCTCTTAATGGCCTACCGCTATTTTTTGATCCCGCTGCTGTTTGCAGCGGGTTATTTCGCGCCGACCTGGTTCAAGTTTGAACCGAAAATGGAGTTCGCCTCGGCGCCTCAAGGGCTCACATTGGTCGACTGTCCAGTGAATGATGGAAGATGCCAAGTCGATGGGTATCACGTGACGATAAAAAGCGGCCAGTTTTCACCGCTAGAGAGAACCGAGTTTGAGCTCACTTATGAGGATGAGGCTCCACGCGCTGACGTACTCGTTACCTCTGATGATCAACAATTTGGCACCTTAATTGGCCAACCGACACTCGATACGAGCCACTCCTACTCCGTGCTGATCCCCTACTGCACCAATAGCGCTATGCAAATCGTCCTTATTGACCCCTCGCGCTTGGTTGGCTTACGCCTCTCATCGCTGTTATAACCATTGTACAAACGCATCAGGTTACCTACACTAAACTCAATACAGTGCATAATAAAAACAGTGGTTAGGAGACAAGGATGTTTAATTTCGCTCGCGCCAAAAATGACAAGATTACTCAGTTAGAAAATCAACTTAGCAGCGCTAATCAATTCAAGGAATCGGTCAAAGAATCGGTTCCTTATATCGAATTTACACCCGATGGGCACATCCGTTTTGCCAACGCTCAGTTTCTCTCTGTTACCGGTTATAGCTTGGAAGAAGTGCAAGGCAAACATCACCGCTTCCTTTGTTTCCCGGAGGACGTTGAGACAGCTGAATACAAGCAACTTTGGAAAGATCTCAATCAAGGCATCCCTAAAACAGGCCGATTCATTCGCAAAAACAAGCAAGATCTCGCATTTTGGGTCGAGGCCACCTATTTTCCGGTCCGCGATCAACATGGGAAAGTCGAGTATGTCGCCAAAGTGGCCTCTGACGTGAGCGATGCTCAGCGAGAGCGTGAGCGCAATCGAGCGCTGTTAGACGCCCTAGATAAATCGTTAGCCGTCATCGACTTTGAACCCGACGGCACCATTATTACCGCCAATAAAAACTTCCTCGCGCACATGGGCTACTCATTGGCCGAAATCAAAGGTCAGCACCATCGTATGTTTTGCTTGCCAGAGTTTTATCAGTCCAACCCCAATTTTTGGGCAGAGTTGTCGACGGGTGCCATCAAAACCGGTCTGTTCCAACGGATTGATAAGCATGGGCAACGTATGTGGTTAGAAGCGACTTATAACCCGATTTTCAACCATGAAGGCAAAGTGGTTAAAATCATCAAACTTGCGAGCGATATTACCGATCGTGTCGAAAAAGCCGAGCGAGTCAAAGAAGCCGCCACCACCTCATTCGAGATAGCCCAGCAAACCGTGAACTCCGCGTGTGAAGGGAAAGAGAGCATTGCGCAGCTTCTGACCAACTCTCAAGAGATCAACCGCTCCGTCGCCGAAATGAATGAGTTGGTGACCGCCTTGAATGGTCAGTCGAAAAGCGTTGAAACCATCGTCTCGACCATCAGCGCCATTGCCGAGCAAACCAACCTGCTCGCATTGAACGCTGCAATTGAGGCGGCTAGGGCCGGAGAACAAGGCCGCGGATTTGCCGTTGTGGCCGATGAAGTGCGCAACCTCGCGGCCAGGACCTCTGAATCTACCTCAGAGATTGCCGACGTTATCGGCGAGAACAGTAAGATCACGCAAAAACTCGATGGCAAAATCCAAGCCGTCACCGAAAAAACGTCCCACGGCGAATCTCAAACTGAGCAGATCTCACAAGTGATCGACAGAATCATCGATGACGCAGAAAAAGTATCTCGAACGGTGGAAAACCTGTCTTAACCCTCTATCGTGATACTGCTAAGCGTCGTTCAAACAAAGCCTCGTTTCAACACGGGGCTTTTTTGAAAATGGCGAATGCTAGAAACAACAAAGCCCCGACTTTCGTCGAGGCTTTGTTGTTTAAATATGGTACCGGTGGGCGGACTTGAACCGCCACGCCCGAAGGCAACGGATTTTGAATCCGTCGTGTATACCAATTTCACCACACCGGCATCTTGGGGATGACTCCCTGTTGATGTCTGGCATTATACGTAAGCTTTGCCATCGCGCAAGTGCAAAAAGCTGATTTGCTTATTGTTTGCTGATAAATTCGCCACAAAGTCGTAAGCTGTGCGCAAGCTCTCTTTTCATCACCAGTTTGACACTATATTCTGGCGCCAGTTTTTTAAGGGTAAGTCGTTTTATGTCTAGCAATAGCACCTTGCCACCAGCGGGACTTTTTCGCCGCTTAGGGGCACTTTTTTATGATGGATTGATCATCATTGCCATCGAAATGATGGCGGCCGGTATCGTTATCGCCATTTTACATGCGCTAATGGCCCTCGGCGTATTTCATGTTGGCCAATACCAAGACGTCAGTGATTTCCTTACGCAGCATCCGGTATGGAGCCCTCTCTACACCTTCTATCTCGCGGCGGTGTGGGTCTACTTCTTTGTCTACTTTTGGACAAAAGCGGGCCAAACATTGGGGATGCGTGCCTGGAAACTGCAACTGCAAAATGAGCAAGGCGGGCGAATCACGGTGACGCAAGCGCTGATTCGCATTGGCACATCCGGTTTCGGCCTGGCTAATCTTAGTGTGCCTATCGACCCCAAAAAGCGCGGCTTTCACGATATATGGGCCAAAACGCGCGTCGTGGTATTGCCTAAAGCGCAATAACAATCTGATAGGTAATAAAAAAGGAAAGCGATGTGCTTTCCTTTTTTGGTTTCTGTCCCAGCCTAAATCAGCTGGTCTATTCGGGGCTTAGTCAACACTGAGCTCTTTCAGCATCGAATCTGGTAGCGCCAACTCATCGTTCTTATTAACCGAAATGCCCGCGTCAATAATCGCTGTTGCAATCGCTTTGGCTTCATCCAGTGAGTGCATCGCTGCCGTACCGCATTGGTATTCGTTGAGCTCTGGAATCTTGTTCTGGCTTTCCACTTTCAGCACATCTTGCATTGCCGCGAGCCATGCGTCAGCAACTTGAGACTCGGTCGGTGTGCCAATTAGGCTCATGTAGAAGCCTGTACGACAACCCATCGGTGAAATATCGATGATTTCCACGCTCTCACCGTTAAGGTGGTTACGCATGAAACCAGCGTATAGATGCTCAAGGGTGTGGATGCCTTTTTCTGACAAGATGTCTTTGTTTGGGGCGGTAAAACGCAAATCAAACACTGTGATGGTATCCCCTTTAGGCGTGGTCATCGTTTTTGCCACGCGAACGGCTGGGGCGTTCATACGAGTGTGATCTACGGTAAAGCTATCTAGTAACGGCATGGTCCGTCTCCATTGGTTCCAAGCTCTTGGGAGCTGTTCTATTCTTTTTCTTCGCCCAGCGATAACAGCTAGGCAGATAGTCAAAGCCTAGCAAATCGACGATGATTGAGCGAGCCTATTGTGGCACGGATTACGCCTGCTGCGGCGTTTTTAAGTACGCGAAGTAGTCTTCTAAAAACGCATCAAATGACAGGCTATCTTTGGCTTCAATATCGACTTGTGCCTCCACTGAGCGCGCGACTTCTTGTTCCATCAGAGACTCACTGTAGGTACGGTATTGGTGAGCTTGATGACGCGCTTTGTACTGCCGACCAAACTCTCGGCCCACACTTCCTAAACCGCCTAGGCGCTTGGTGTCTGCCAGCAGTTGCCCTGAAATGGTCAGCTCTGGGTTATCAATCCACTTAAGCAGTGTCTTAGCCACATCTTGGTACGCCTGACCACCGGCTGCCTCATCCATGACTTTGGCGATCGCCGTCAATTCAGAAAATACACGCTTAGCCCAGGTTTGCAACGTTAAGACTTCACCTTTGCAGCCAATCTGCAACTCAAGACCCGGCTTGCGACCTTCGACAATCACTTTGTTCCAGTTCTCTCGCCAGCACGCTTGCTCACAAAAATCCATCGGCTCAGAGTCACTTAATGCAGCCCATGCTAAGAAGAGGTCGAGGAAGCGAACCTGATCTTCGGTAATACCCACCGAGCTGTACGGGTTCACATCCAGTGAGCGCACCTCAATGTACTCAACCCCGCCTCGGCGCAACGCTTCAGACGGTTTCTCACCGCTTTTGGTCACTCGTTTCGGACGGATAGGCGCGTAAAGCTCATTTTCAATCTGTAAAACGTTGCTATTGAGTTGACGGTACTCACCATCCACTTTCACGCCTATCTTGGCAAACTTGTCTGAAGGCGTGCGAATCGCTTCATTAAGCCCTGCTAAATACTCATCAATGCTATTGAATCCGATCTTGAGGACACTTTGCGCGCTATTGGTGTAGCCCAAATCACTCAAACGCAGCGAGGTGGCGTTCGGCAAATAGAGGGTTTCACCAATGTTTTCAAACGGCAGTTTTGTCTCTCGGCCACGAATAAACGAAGAGCAGAGCGCCGGTGACGCGCCAAAGAAATAAGGAATCAGCCACCCAAAGCGGTAGTAATTGCGAATTAAGCCGAAGTACGCCTCAGATTTGCTCTCTTGGCGCGCCTGCTCATCTTGCTCTCCATAGAGGGCCTCCCAGAAACTGTCTGGGAAAGAGAAGTTAAAATGCACACCGGAGATAATTTGCATCAAACTGCCGTAGCGACGCTTCAACCCTTGGCGATACAGCGTTTTCATCTTGCCTGAGTTTGAGTCGCCATATTGAGCAAGGTTGATCAACTCCTCATGCTCGACGTAACAAGGCATCGACAGTGGCCACAGTTTCTCTTCCCCCAGTTTGGTTTGAGTGAAGTGGTGGATGTCTTCAAGCTGCGCCATCAGTTGATCGATGTCGTGCGACACCGGAGTGATGAACTCGAGCAGCGATTCAGAGAAATCCGTCGTGATCCATTGGTTGGTCAACGCCGACCCTAACCCTTGAGGGTGCGGAGTGGTCGCCAAACGCCCGTCTTGATAGCGCAAAGTCTCTCGCTCGACGCCACGGCTAAAGTGTTGGAATACTTCTGGGTTACGAGCGACTCGCTCTAATCGCGCAGCAAAATCTGTCAAAATGAAGTTCACTTATGTTTAATCGTTTCTACGTTCTCAGTTATGTGTACTCTAACGGATGATTTCAAGCTCTTCTATCGGAATCTGTAAACTTTCTAGCTGGGGTTTTAACGATTTCGCATCGCCCACCACGATGATTTGATACTGGCTGGGATCAAACCACTTCGCCGCGAGTGCGTTTAACGTCTCCTTGCTGACCGTTGCCACAATCTGATTTCGTTGCTGTAAATAGTCTTCATCCAATCCGAACGCCAATATACTGCCTAGCAGTTGCGCTTTTTGCGCCGGCGTTTCGTAGTTGAGTGCATCTTGTTGACCGACGGCAAGACGCAAAAATTTCATCTCCTCATCGCTCATTCCCTGCTGGGCAAACTGTTCAAGCTCGTTACGCATCTCCACCAGTGCAGGCTGTGTGGCATCTGCTCTAACTTGAGCGGAAAAGACCAAGGCACCCACTTCGCGGTTGGAGGCCAAATAGCCACTGGCACCATAGGTATAGCCTTTATCTTCCCTTAGGTTTTGATTCAGGCGGCTATTGAAATTGCCAGCCAAGTTAAAGTTGGCCAGTTGCGTAAGATAAACCTCTCCGGTTGCGTCAAATGGTAAGCCTTGTCGCACCATACGAATAATCGCTTGTGGCGCTCCCGGCTTATCCACTAGGTAGATCTTTTTCTGGGCAAGGGGCTCAACCGACTGAGGTCGCAGCAATGGCGCCGCCTCGCCTTGCCACTCTGTCAAAAACGCGAGCTGTTTGACGATCTGTCTGCGGCTAATGTCCCCCACAACCACCACTTGCGCACCTTGCGGCGTGTAGTGCTGCTGATAAAACGCCTTCACATCGTCTAGGCTAATCGCCTCGACCGAGGCTTGGGTGCCATCGCTCGAACGTTCATAGACACTGCCAGAAAACAGAACTTGTCGCGTGGCTTGTGACGCCAGCCAAGTCGGTTTCTGATGTTGATACACTAGCCCTTCTAATGTCTGCTTTTTAATCCGCTCGAAGTCGTCAGCATCAAAAGCGGGCTTGAACAGCACTTCTTCGACAATCGCCAACGTTGGCGTGAGGTTTTTCTCCAAGGTGGAGATCGACAGTGAGGTAGTGTAATTGCCCGCACTCACCGAAAGCGTACTGCCCAACGCATCCAGTTTGGCTTGCAACTCTTCCACACTCGACTCAGTGGTGCCCTCTTCGAGTAACGACGCCGTTAAGTTAGCCAGCCCCTCTTTACCTTGCGGGACATATCGCTCCCCTGCCGGGAAACTTATCTCAAGCTGAACCGTCGGCGTTTCTGAGCTCACGGTACCAATCAGCTCAGCGCCATTGTCAAAATAGACGCGGTACAGCTCAGGCATCGTTGCTTCGACACCCTTGGCGACCTCTGGCATCACCGAGCGGTCAAAATCATCCTCTGCACGTCGATACGCCAGTTGGCTCTCGTCCACTTTTTGGTATTCAGGTAACTGGCGCTCAGGGGTGACAAACGTCGCCGGCGCGGCTGCAAGCTCTGTTTTCCCTCGCGGCACAACACTTAATGTCACTTTGTGTTGGTCTTTGATAAAACGCTGATACGCAGCTTGCACGGACTCTGGCGTCACGTTGCGGATCTGCTCTAGCTGAGTCTGCATTCTATCTGGCTGACCAAAGAAGGTTTGATTGGATGCCAACTGTGAGACTTTACCGCGCACACTTTGCAAGGCAAAGACGGCGTCAGCTTCCGCCATACCGGTAATCTGGTCAAGGCGCGCTTGAGTGGCCCCTGTTTGTTCGAACTCCTCAAGAGTGTCCATCAGCGCTTGGTAGAGTGGCGTCAACTGCCCTTTGTCACCGGATGCTCCCATGGCATAAACGTAGAAGGTACAGGCAAGTTCAGCGCAATCTTGGAAGGCGCCCGCATCCACAGCCATCTCTGTCTTGACTAAGTTTTGATAGAGCAAGCTATTGGCACCACTGCCCAAAATATTCGCCAATGCATTGAGCGAGGCCTGATTTTGCTCGCCATTGTAAGTGGTTGGCCACCCCACCAACACCATAGGTTGAGAAATGCGATCCTCTAGCGTGACATGGCGATCTTCATTGAGCTGAGCCGGCTGTTTCGGCGCTTTCTCTACCTCTGGCCCTGCCGGAATTGAAGCAAAATACTGGTGAACCCATTCAAGCGTTTGATCCACCTCGATATCGCCACCGATCGTCAGCACGGCATTATTCGGCCCATACCAGCGCAAAAAGAAAGCTTTAAGATCGTTGACATCCACACGATCCAAATCCTCTACATAACCGATCGTTTGCCACGAATAGGGATGGCCTTCTGGGTACATGGCTTCCGCCATCTTTTCCCACATCAAGCCATACGGGCGATTATCGAAATTCTGCGCTCGCTCGTTTTTCACCGTATCACGTTGGACTTCAAACTTACGTTGTGAGACCGCATCAAGCAAAAATCCCATACGATCGGACTCAAGCCACAACATTTTTTCTAGCTGATTTGAAGGGACAGTTTCGAAGTAGTTGGTTCGGTCACGGTTGGTCGTACCGTTTAACGTGCCGCCCGCTTCAGTGATAATTTTAAAGTGTTGCTGATCGCCAACATGTTCGCTGCCTTGGAACATCATGTGTTCAAAAAAGTGGGCAAAGCCGGATTTACCGACTTCTTCCCGTGCCGAGCCTACATGGTAAGTGACGTCCACATGGACAAGAGGATCTGAATCATCCGGAGAGAGGATGACCGTCAACCCGTTATCGAGGCGATATTTGGCATAAGGAATCATCGCAACGCCAGGCTGAGGCTTTACCTCTTCGATCAGAGAAACGCCCGGAGGGAGAGAAGAAAACAGCGATACTGAAGGAATCGTGCTGCTCGCGCAGCCATACAAAGCAAGGAGAGAAAGGGCACCAAGCCAGAGTTTTCTCATGACATCTCCTAGAAAAGTCCAAAATAAAGCGCAGCTAACGCGCTGTAACGTAATGCCTTACCTAGCAAAATAAGCCAGCAACATGGCCAAAAACGCATTCTCAGCCACCCAGCGGCTAAGCAGAGAGGATCGCCAATAATCGGCAGCCAACTGAGCAGCAATGACCAATAGCCGTACTTTTGCAGCCAAGCTACGGCTTTATGACCGTGTTTTTCATCTTGAGTTCGATTTGGTAACCAGAGCCCGAGCCAATAATTGGTGAGCCCGCCCAAGGTGTTACCTAGGCTGGCAACGACGATCACCATCATAGTGGAGAATTGATTGAGACTGAGGGTGGCGACGAGCCCCGCCTCGGAGCCACCCGGCAGCAGAGTCGCACTGAGAAACCCTGTGATGAAGAGTACCCACAGAGCCGAATCAGAAAACCACAATGCGACCGACTGAAATGCGTGATTAAACGCGTCTAACATTGCATATCAAGCAAGACTTTCCCGCGCGTTCTGCCTGTCTCGATTTGTCGATGTGCATCAGCGACATTATCCATTGGGTAGACGTGCTGGATTTCCGTTTTAAGTAAGCCAACGCTAACCATATAGACGAGGGCATCTAACTGTTCAGGATTTGGGTCGACCAGCATCCCGGTCGCCTCAAAACCCAGCATCTTGGCTTTTTCGCAAATCATCTCAGCACTGATGGTCGGGACCGTAACGACGGTCGCGCCATCTTTTAGGCATTTTAGCGCATCTAATGCGGCGTCACCGCCCACTAGGTCAATCAAGACATCTACGTCTTCAACGCGCTCAGAGACCGGGGCAAACTGATAGTTGACCGCATGTGCGCCCAATGTCGCCAAGTAATCCAAATTGGCTTCCGAACAGGTGGTAAACACTTCCGCTTTCGCCGCGAGCGCCACTTGTACAGCGATGTGCCCAACCCCGCCAGCCCCCGCAAGAATAAGCACGCGTTGCCCTTCTTTGACGCCGGCTTTATCCAGCGCCTGAACAGCGGTTTGCCCAGCCAAAGGCAGAGCGGCAGCCGCCTCCAACGTGATGGCATCAGGCACTAAGGTTAGTAGCGTCTCTGGTACGGCGACATACTGGCTGTAGCCTCCACCTTGCAAAGGAAAGCCAATAAATCCCGCCACTTTATCGCCAACAGCAAAACGCTGCGCGTCATCGCCCGCTGCGATGATCTCTCCCGCGATATCGTAGCCGGGCACCCAAGGGAGGTTGTCTTTGTTTTGCGCGGCAGCCCAACCGAGCCCTGCACGGGTTTTTACGTCGATAGGGTTAACCCCAGCGAATGCCACTTTAACCAACACTTCGCCGGCTTGAGGCTGAGGCACCGCTGAAGATTGAATCGCTAAGACATCCGGCTCGCCAAATTTCGTGATTACGATTTGTTTGTTTTCCATGTGTACTTTCCCTATCGATAAAAAAAGGGATGCGAAAGCATCCCTTTGAATATATACCAATTCTTAGTGAGAAGTTAACCGAACTGTCGCAATTTCGCCTTGCGTCACTCCCTCGACCTATTGAACCAGTGCCAGCAATATACCGGCAGCCACGGCCGAACCGAGCACGCCGGCCACGTTCGGGCCCATCGCATGCATCAGCAAGAAGTTTTGTGGGTTGGCTTGCAAGCCGACTTTATTCACCACGCGCGCAGCCATAGGTACCGCCGATACACCAGCAGCACCAATCAATGGGTTGATGTCCTCTTTTGACAGCTTATTGAGTAGCTTCGCCATCAAGACACCGCCTGCGGTACCGATACTGAAGGCAACCGCACCCAGCGCCAAGATCCCCAACGTTTCGATGTTGAGAAACTCTTGTGCTTGAAGCTTGGAGCCGACACCCAGACCAAGGAAAATGGTCACTATGTTGATCAACTCATTTTGCGCCGTTTTCGATAAACGCTCCACCACGCCAGCTTCACGCATCAAGTTACCTAGACAGAACATACCCACCAACGGCGTCGCCGCTGGCAGAAAGAGGATCGTCATCAACAAGACCGCCAATGGGAACAGGATCTTCTCTGCTTTACCCACATGACGCAGTTGCGCCATTTGGATCTTGCGCTCTTCAGGCGTAGTCAGCGCTTTCATAATCGGCGGCTGAATGATCGGCACTAACGCCATGTAGCTGTAGGCTGCCACGGCAATCGCGCCGAGCAGATCGGGCGACAATTGGCTGGCAAGGAAAATCGCCGTTGGACCATCTGCACCACCAATAATGGCGATCGAGGCCGCATCAGGCATACTAAATTCCATACCCGGCACATAGTTAAGCAAGATCGCACCAAACAAGGTAGCGAAAATACCAAACTGCGCCGCAGCACCTAGCCACAAGGTTTTAGGGTTCGCGATCAAAGCGCCGAAATCCGTCATCGCGCCCACACCCATAAAGATCAACAACGGGAAAATACCCGATTCGATCCCCACGTAGTAGACGTAATAGAGCAAACCGCCCTCTTCGGTAAAACCCGCATTCGGAATATTCGCTAAGATCGCACCAAAGCCGATCGGCAGCAGCAGCAATGGCTCAAAACCTTTGCGGATAGCCAAAAACAGCAGCACACAGCCGACCAAGATCATGCAAATCTGGCCAAATTCGAAGTGAGCGATCCCTGTCTCTGACCACAGAGTCATTAAACCTTCCATGTTACTCCCTTACGCCAAGCTTAATAACGGGGCGCCTACCGTCACGGCATCACCTTCTTTGACATGCAGATCTTGGACGATGCCAGCACGCGCCGCGCGGACTTCGGTTTCCATCTTCATGGCTTCTAAGATGAGTAGGACATCACCTTCTGCCACTTCAGCGCCGCTTTGTACGTTCACTTTGAAAATGTTACCCGCCAGTGGTGCTGGCACTGTTTCGGCATTGCTTTCTGCCGCAGGTGCAGGAGCCGACGACGCCGATTTCGCTGGTGTGACGGAGCTGAGCTGACCTTGAGGGCCCACCTCAACATCGTACACTTGGCCATCGACCTTAACGCTGTAGGTTTCAATTCCACCTTGAGCGGCAACGCTAGGGGCTGCAACAACAGGCTCTTCTTTACCCGGCGCAGGCTCAAACGCATCTGGATTACGACGGTTTTTAAGGAACTTCAGCCCCACTTGTGGGAAGAGTGCGTACGTCAATACGTCATCAACGGTGTCTTGCGCCAACGCGATACCTTCCGCCTTCGCTTTTGTCAGTAGATCGTCAGTGAGGGTGTCCATCTCATCAACCAAAAGATCCGCAGGGCGGCAAGTGATCGCTTCCGCGCCATCCAGCACTTTCGCTTGAAGTTCTGCATTAAGCTCTGCGGGCGCTGCGCCATACTCGCCTTTGAGTATGCCTGCCGTTTCTTTGGTAATGCTCTTGTAACGCTCGCCAGTAAGCACGTTGATCACCGCTTGGGTACCAACGATCTGTGAGGTTGGGGTGACGAGAGGAATGTAGCCAAGATCTTGACGAACACGTGGGATCTCTTCCAGCACTTCATCAAGACGATCCGCGGCACCCTGCTCTTTAAGCTGGCTCTCCATGTTGGTCAACATGCCGCCAGGTACTTGAGCAATCAAGATACGAGAATCGACGCCTTTCAACTGACCTTCAAATTTCGCGTACTTCTTACGAACCTCGCGGAAATACGCCGCAATAGGTTCAAGCTGATCCAACTTGAGGTTTGTGTCGCGCTCTGTCCCTTCTAGCATTGCCACCACAGTTTCTGTTGGCGTATGGCCATAGGTACAGCTCATCGAGGAGATCGCCGTATCGAGAATATCCACGCCCGCCTCTACCGCTTTCACTGCCGTGGCCGTAGATAGACCAGTCGTCGCGTGACAATGGAGAGCCAATGGAATGTCCGTTGAGGCTTTAATGCGCGTGATCAGCTCTTCGGCTTCGTAAGGCTTAAGCAATCCAGACATATCTTTAATACAGAGAGAATGACAGCCCAAATCTTCTAAGCGCTTGGCCAGATCCACCCAAGTATCGGCGTTGTGCACAGGACTGGTGGTGTAAGAGAGCGTACCTTGAGCGTGCGCACCCACATCGACGGTTGCTTTGACCGCTTTCTCGAAGTTTCTCACATCGTTCATGGCGTCGAAAATACGGAACACATCCATACCATTGGCATGGGCACGCTCGACGAATTTCTCCACCACATCATCCGCGTAGTGGCGATAGCCCAATAAATTTTGTCCACGCAGTAACATCTGCATCGGCGTGTTTGGCATCGCTTGTTTCAATGCGCGCAGACGCTCCCAAGGATCCTCTCCTAAGAAACGGATACAGGCATCAAAGGTGGCACCGCCCCATGTTTCTAAAGACCAATATCCAACTTTATCGAGCTCAGCTGCGATAGGTAACATATCTTCAAGGCGCATACGGGTCGCAAACAGCGATTGATGGGCGTCACGAAGTACCACGTCGGTTAACGCTAGTGGTTTAGACATGCTCATTAACTCCTTTTAATCCAGTCCAATACTAATTTGCCGTCTTGGTGCGATATTGATGCACCGCAGCGGAGATCGCCGCTACAACAGTCGGGCTCACCGTAGAAGAGCTGGGTTGAACTTTATTATTTTTAAGTGGGGTGGCGATCGGCTCTGGCACCTCTTCGGGGACCAGTTTCGACATCAGCCGAACGAGATAGACAAGAATAGTGAGGAACAGAAACACAACCGTCATCCCTGTTAACATCAGGGCGGCCGCGTCTACTAGCAGGCTTCCAACATTTTCCATTTTTGCATCCTTTCTTTGTCATCCTGACAAGGAGATAGGCCTCAATGTGGACGTCATTATCCTAAGAGTCGAATAAAAAGTCCTTATGGCCTAATAAAACCAGCGCAAAGCCGGCCCATCATTGTTCAGGATAAACCGTTTAATCCCGACAAGAGGTTTAGGATTATCTCGATTGGCTAAACTTTGTCAATTTTGATTCCTGCACTCTTGAGGATAATGCACATTTCTAAGGACGAACACGTCTTACAAATCACATAAATCTGCAATTTCACCGTATCCGAGCACAAATAACTGCTGATTTTATGACGTTATTGCAAATTTGGAGCAATTACTGGGATAGACTTAATGTTTCACAAAAAACTTCATAAAAAACATCAAGTTGTAAATGGAAGGTTGGAATAATATTGCGAAGATGTTAAAAAGCCCCGTTATCACTAGCGGGGCTTATAATATGGCGCGCTCGGAAGGATTCGAACCTTCGACCGCCTGGTTCGTAGCCAGGTACTCTATCCAGCTGAGCTACGAGCGCGCATTCTTCTCATTACGAGAAATTTGTGACTATTGGGACATCAATAGTGGTCGGGCTATTGCCCTAAAGAGTGGCGCGTCCTGGAGGATTCGAACCTCCGACCGCCTGGTTCGTAGCCAGGTACTCTATCCAGCTGAGCTAAGGACGCGTCGGTTTCACTGACTTTGGCCTATTCGCCATCATCAATCAAACGTTATAGTGGCGCGCTCGGAAGGATTCGAACCTTCGACCGCCTGGTTCGTAGCCAGGTACTCTATCCAGCTGAGCTACGAGCGCGCAATGTTCTCATTACGAGAAATTTGTGACTATTGGAACACCAATAGTGGTCGGGCTATGCCCTAAAGAGTGGCGCGTCCTGGAGGATTCGAACCTCCGACCGCCTGGTTCGTAGCCAGGTACTCTATCCAGCTGAGCTAAGGACGCGTCGGTTTCACTGATTTTGGCCTATTCGCCATCATCAATCAAACGTAATAGTGGCGCGCTCGGAAGGATTCGAACCTTCGACCGCCTGGTTCGTAGCCAGGTACTCTATCCAGCTGAGCTACGAGCGCGCAATATTCTCATTACGAGAAGGTTGTGAAGTATATCACACAAATTTTCGTCTAAAACAAAAAAATTGACCAAAGGCCAATTAATGGCGGTGAGGGAGGGATTCGAACCCTCGATACGGCTACAAACCGTATACTCCCTTAGCAGGGGAGCGCCTTCAGCCTCTCGGCCACCTCACCGTTTTATTCCCTGGTAAGGAAATATGGCGCGCTCGGAAGGATTCGAACCTTCGACCGCCTGGTTCGTAGCCAGGTACTCTATCCAGCTGAGCTACGAGCGCGCAATGTTTTCCGCTGTTCTTCCAAAGAACGCTTTAAACGAATGCTCTAACGAGCAGTGCAAGAATGGCGGTGAGGGAGGGATTCGAACCCTCGATACGGCTACAAACCGTATACTCCCTTAGCAGGGGAGCGCCTTCAGCCTCTCGGCCACCTCACCGTCTTGCGGAGGCACATATTACGATTTACCAAAAATATGTCAAACACTTTCTTGGCAAAAACGCCATTTTGTCCGCCAACCGTTGGGTATTTAATCAAAGCGATGTTAATTCGCTCTTTTCATTCACTTTGTCACAGTTGTCGATACAAAAAAGGCTGACAATCGTCAGCCTTTTCACAGGTTAGTAGTTACCTGGTGCAACGTTACCGTTGCCTTTTTCCGCTTGAATTCGCATGTAGATTTCTTCGCGGTGAACGGATACTTCTTTCGGAGCATTGACGCCGATACGTACCTGGTTACCTTTTACACCCAGTACAGTTACTGTTACTTCGTCACCGATCATTAGAGTTTCGCCCACTCGGCGAGTTAAAATTAGCATTCTGTGCTCCTTGAGTAATCTCTGATTTATCTTGCTACTGGGTTATTATCCAACAAAAGGGTTATTTACGTAAACTCTATTGTTGTGACTAATCAACCCCAAAAGGCATGTTTTTCTAAGCAGTCGATCGCCTTTGCAGAAGTGATGTAATGCTCATGCAGTACATTAGCCGCTTTATCAACAGACTCAGGTTCCACCACCAAAGTTAACGATTGCGGGTTAATCGATACATGAATCACGTCAATGGCAACTTCTGACAATAACGCACACGACTGTTCTACCAATCCTTCGACATGCAAACCTACTGCGGTGAGTAAGCTAACAGACCCACTATTGCGGATTTTGTCTTTGAAAACCAGTTCCAGTTTAGAGTATGCGTCCTCTTTTAACACCACGTCGACCCATTCTGCATGCTCGATCACATTCCAGAGATGAATACCTAACATTAAACACTGTTTCTTCAGGCTCTCAAGTGACTCTTTTTCAATACTGATCAGACGCATATCTCGCTGCAGCGCAATACCACAAACCGCATCTTGGCACTCTTCCCCTTTGACTAAGCTGCCAGGGTTAGTGTCAAAGGTCGATAACACACGCAGAGGTACATTGTGTTGCCATGCGTACTGTACAGAGGGCAAGTGCAACACCTTCGCCCCTTTACGTGCCATCTCTTCCATGGATGGGAAGTCGATCACTTCTAGCTTTTTCGCGTTGGCCACAACACGAGGGTCACAGGTATATATGCCATCCACATCGGTAAAGATTTGGCACTCATCGGCTTGCAAAGCGCCCGCCAGAGTCACTGCGCTGGTGTCCGAACCGCCACGTCCCAGTGTGGTGATGTCCCCTTTTTCATTGATCCCCTGAAAACCAGCCACGACCACAATATGGTCTTCCGCCAGCAGTTCATCGATAAGTTGGGTATCAATCTGTTTAATCGTCGCATCATTGTGAACATTATCCGTCACAATACCTGCTTGTGCTCCGGTAAGTGAACGGGCCGGATAGCCAAGTTTATTGAGCGTCATCGCCAATAAAGCCATCGATACTTGTTCACCAGCAGAGAGCAAAACATCAAGTTCTCTCGCCGTCGGTACGCTGTCTACCTGCTTCGCCAAATCCATCAATCGATTGGTTTCACCAGACATCGCAGACACCACGACAACCACTTGATTACCATCATTTTTCGCGTTAATGATGTGTTTGGCTACCGTATGAATTCTCTCAATAGAACCCACTGAGGTTCCGCCAAACTTTTGCACGATAAGGGGCTTTTTCACCAGTCTTCACCTTCCCAAGACTATGTCTCATTAGGACTGCATTCAATGCGTTGAATATTGTTTGCAGTAGTTAAAACAAAAACCAAGCGGCTTATAGGCTTGATTCATCAGGCCCAATTAAACCACTTGGCTTACAAAAATAAATTACGCCCAATCAAACTAATGATTGAGCGTGATAATTACTCTCGCGATTTTAGAGGCGCTCTTCCAGCCACCCTTGAACGGATTCAAGCGCTTTCGGTAGTGCCGACACATCCGTACCACCGGCTTGAGCCATATCAGGGCGACCGCCGCCTTTACCACCGACTTGTTGCGCGACCATGTTGACCAACTCACCCGCTTTTACTTTGCCGATGAGATCTTTGGTCACGCCTGCGATAAGGCCGACTTTGTCATCGTTGATGTTCGCCAGCATAATGATGCCACTGCCCATCTGATTTTTGACATCGTCTACCATAACGCGCAGATTTTTGTTGTCCGCACCTTCTAGTGCTGCAATCAGGACTTTAGTACCGGCAATATCCTGTACTTTACCCATGATGTTGGCACTCTCGGCTGCAGCCATCTTCTCTTTGAGCTTCTGGATCTCTTTTTCCAAAGATTTGGCTTTCTGCGCAGATTCCGCCAGCTTCTCTTCGTACTTCGCCGCTTGAGCTTCAATCGCATCTAACGCCGCTTCACCCGTTACCGCTTCAATACGACGGATACCCGCTGCAATACCACCTTCTGACGTGATCTTAAAGAGACCAATATCACCCGTATTAGCCGCGTGGATACCACCACACAATTCGGTCGAGAAGTCACCCATCGATAGTACACGCACTTCATCATCGTATTTTTCGCCGAACAGAGCCATTGCCCCTTTCTTCTTCGCCGACTCGATGTCCATGATGTTAGTTTCAATCGTATGGTTGCGACGAACCTGAGCATTAACTACGCGCTCCACTTCTTTCAGTTCAGTCGCGGTTACCGCTTCTAAGTGAGAGAAGTCAAAACGAAGGTTCTCAGGTTTAACCAGTGAACCTTTTTGCGTGACGTGCTCACCAAGGACTTGGCGCAGCGCGGCATGAAGTAAGTGCGTGGCTGAGTGGTTGAGAGAGATAGCCGCACGACGCTCAGCGTCAACCAGCGCTTCAACGTGATCGCCTTTCGCCAGTACACCTTCAGCCAGAACGCCGTGGTGCGCAATCGCATTACCCAACTTCTGGGTATCTTCGACTTTGAATAGGCCTGATTCTGTTTTCAGAACACCCGCATCGCCACATTGACCACCAGATTCTGCATAGAAAGGCGTTTCACCCAGGATGATGATCGCTTTGTCACCTGCCGATAGAGATTCTGCCACTTCACCTTCAACGAAGATTTCAGCCACATGGCTCTTACCTTGAGTGCCGGTGTAACCGCAAAATTCGGTTTCCGCTTCCGTTTTAATGGTTGCGTTGTAATCCGTACCGAATTGGCCAGCTTCACGTGCACGCTGACGCTGCTCTTCCATCGCTTTCTCGAAACCTGCTTCGTCGATGGTGAAATCACGCTCACGAGCCACGTCGTTAGTTAAGTCAGCCGGGAAGCCGTATGTGTCGTAAAGCTTAAATACGGTCTCGCCATCAAGCTCTTTACCTTCAAGTGCATCCAGTGCTTCATTGAGGATAACCATGCCACGCTCGAGTGTGCGGCCAAAGTTTTCTTCCTCAATGCGAAGTACTTTCTCAACAACCGCTTGTTGCTTCTTAAGTTCGTCAGCGGCGCTGCCCATCACTTCTGCCAAAACGCCGACAAGCTTGTAGAAGAAGACGCCTTTGGCACCTAGCTTATTACCATGACGCACAGCACGACGAATAATACGACGCAAAACGTAACCACGGCCTTCGTTTGAAGGCATCACGCCATCTGCGATTAGGAATGAACAAGAGCGAATGTGGTCAGCAATCACGCGTAGCGATTGGTTTGAAAGGTCTTCGCAACCGACCACTTCTGCCGCCGCTTTGATGAGCTTTTGGAATACATCGATTTCGTAGTTTGAATGAACGCCCTGCATGATGGCAGAAATACGCTCAATACCCATGCCCGTATCAACAGCTGGCTTAGGTAGTGGCTCCATCGTACCGTCAGCATGACGGTTGAACTGCATGAATACGTTGTTCCAGATCTCGATGAAACGGTCGCCATCTTCTTCAGGCGTACCCGGACGGCCCCCCCAAATGTGCTCACCGTGATCGTAGAAGATTTCGGTACAAGGACCGCATGGGCCCGTATCACCCATGGTCCAGAAGTTGTCTGACTCGTATTGCTTACCGCCCTCTTTGTCACCAATGCGTACGATACGATCGACGGGAACACCTACTTTTTTGTTCCAGATTTCAAATGCTTCGTCATCGGTCTCGTAGACAGTGACTAAAAGACGATCTTTTGGCAATTGCAATGTTTCGGTCAGAAACTCCCAAGCGAACGCAATGGCATCTTCTTTGAAGTAATCACCAAAACTGAAGTTACCGAGCATTTCGAAGAAGGTGTGGTGACGAGCCGTGAAGCCGACGTTCTCTAGGTCATTGTGTTTACCACCCGCACGTACACAACGCTGAGCCGTAGTTGCTCGCGTGTAGGCACGTTTTTCTGCGCCCAAGAAGCAATCTTTGAATTGGTTCATGCCTGCGTTAGTAAATAGCAGGGTTGGGTCGTTATGCGGTACTAACGATGAACTTTCTACGATTTGGTGTCCTTTGCTTTCAAAGAACTTGAGGAACGCGTTACGAACCTCATCAGTGCTCATGTACATGCAGCTCTTCCTGAAAATAGTCGAGTTAGAATTTTGCCGTATTGTAGATCATGCAGTCAGCTACGACTAGTTTTCTTGAAAAAATGCCGCCGTTGACGCTACTTCACGCTTAGATTGATGAAAGCGTGTTGAATTAAGAGTCACAATGGTCGTTTAAGGCGTAACTGATTTGTTCAAAGCTATATCCACGATACTGTAGGAAACGCACTTGTTTAGCGTACGCTTTTTGATCTTGTGCTTTGATGCCTTTGAATTTTTTCTCTGCCGCAAGCTTGGCAAGCTCAAACCAGTCTTGAGGTTCTTCCTCAAGGGCTTGATTGACTGTCGACTCAGCCACTCTTTTTTGTTGCAGCTCTTGGCGAATTCGACGCTCACCATGGCCTTTGTAAACCTGTTGGCGAACCTGGCTCTTGGCATAACGCAGGTCATCGAGATAGCGGTGCTCTAGGCAAAAATTCACCGCCTCTTGAACGTCGGCGTCCTTATAGCCTTTGAGGCTTAACTTCTGTTGCAGCTCATGCACGCCGTGATCTCGGCGGCTAAGCAATTGCATCGCAGCTTCTTTACTGGACAGTGTCGGAGGTTGACGTTGATACATAATCGCACAGTGATCCATGACAAGTGAGAGGATGATTCAGTGACTCTCGAATTCAGTAACTCTCGAGAAGATACCGCCTACTTTTCATATCGAGAATGTAGCGAACATTGAGAGTACAAGAAACGACAAAGCCCCGCATAAGCAGGGCTTTGATGAATGACGCTAAAAGCTTATAGCTCTTCTTGCTCTGGCGCTTGGCCAAATTCTGGCTCTTCAGCTGGGATTTCAGCCGGAGAAAGCAGAAGGTCACGCAGCTTTTTATCCAGTGTTTTCGCCGCTTCAGGGTTCTCACGCAGGAACTTACACGCGTTCGCTTTACCCTGACCGATCTTGTCACCGTTGTAGCTGTACCATGCACCGGCTTTTTCTACCATCTTGTGTTTCACGCCAAGGTCAATAAGCTCGCCTTCACGGTTGAAACCTTGACCGTACATAATTTGCGTTTCAGCTTGCTTAAACGGCGCAGCAATCTTGTTCTTAACCACTTTGATGCGCGTCTCGTTACCGACCACTTCATCGCCTTCTTTGATAGAACCCGTACGACGGATATCAAGACGGACAGAAGCGTAGAATTTTAGTGCGTTACCACCCGTGGTGGTTTCAGGGTTACCAAACATCACACCGATCTTCATACGAATCTGGTTGATGAAGATACACATACAGTTAGATTGCTTAAGGTTACCCGTCAACTTACGCATTGCTTGTGAAAGCATACGCGCTTGAAGACCCATGTGGCTGTCGCCCATTTCGCCTTCGATTTCAGCCTTTGGTGTCAAGGCAGCAACGGAGTCAATGACCATCACGTCAATCGCTCCAGAACGTGCGAGCGCGTCACATATTTCAAGCGCTTGCTCACCTGTGTCTGGCTGAGACACTAATAACGCATCGATATCCACACCCAGTTTTTTCGCGTAGACAGGGTCAAGCGCGTGCTCGGCATCAATAAAGGCACACGTTTTACCTTCACGTTGCGCAGCGGCAATCAGTTCAAGCGTTAAGGTTGTTTTACCTGATGATTCAGGGCCGTAAATCTCAACGATACGACCCATTGGTAGACCACCTGCACCCAGTGCAATATCAAGAGAAAGAGAACCAGTAGAAATCGTTTCCACATCCATTGCGCGGTTGTCACCAAGGCGCATGATTGAACCTTTACCGAATTGCTTTTCAATCTGGCCTAGCGCAGCGGCGAGCGCTTTCTGTTTGTTATCGTCCATTACTTTCTCCAAAACTTTCACCTGAAATCAGGTAAAAATGAATACTTTCTTCAAATCGGGGATGGCCCGAACACTCTATAAATGCCATTATACTGTTGATTCATACAGTGTCTATAGCTGATCAACGTTTTTTTGAAATTCAATCGTATGCTATTGATAAATAATAATTAACTGTTTTAGCTACGACGTTTTCACTCTCTGTTGCAACTCTTTATACAGCACTTCTAAAGCGGTTTCGACCGCAGCGGAGCGAACTGCGTCACGGTTCCCATTAAAATGGCGCGTCTCGATTTTTTGCCATGAGTGACGGTCACACCAAGCAAAACAGACCGTGCCTACCGGCTTCTCTTGTGTTCCGCCTCCTGGGCCCGCGATGCCGCTAATCGCTATCGCGATGTCTGCCCGTGAATGAGCCAATGCTCCCTGCGCCATTTCGCGCACCGTCGGTTCGCTCACCGCGCCATATTGTTCCAAAGTATCGGCACTCACGCCCAGCATCTCAATTTTCGCTTCGTTGCTGTAGGTGACAAACGCTCGATCGAACCACGCTGAGCTGCCAGCGATGTCTGTGATCGCTGTCGCGACACCGCCACCGGTACAGGACTCTGCGGTCGTTAGCACCAAGCCATGTTGAGCCAAGGCTTCCCCAACTTGGTGAGATAAATTTTGTTTGCTTTGCATCCTTTGCACCTTTTACCCATTTGGTGATTCACGTATCCTAAGCCGCAATAACCACAAACGAAAGATGTAACCGTGAAAGCAGAACAAAAACATACCCCAATGATGCAGCAGTATCTCAAGTTAAAGGCAGAGAACCCTGACATTCTGCTCTTTTACCGCATGGGGGATTTTTATGAACTGTTTTACGATGACGCAAAACGCGCCTCGCAATTGTTAGACATTTCCCTCACTAAGCGTGGCGCGTCAGCCGGTGAGCCCATCCCGATGGCGGGCGTGCCTTTCCACGCGGTCGAAGGCTATCTCGCCAAGCTGGTTCAACTCGGTGAATCCGTTGCAATTTGTGAGCAGATCGGAGATCCAGCCACCAGCAAAGGCCCTGTGGAGCGTAAGGTAGTGCGCATCGTGACACCCGGCACAGTGACCGATGAAGCCTTACTCTCTGAACGGATCGATAACTTGATTGCCGCGATCTACCATCACGATGGTCGATTCGGCTACGCGACGCTCGATGTGACTTCCGGTCGCTTTCAGTTGATGGAGCCGCAAAGCGAAGAAGCGATGGAGGCAGAGCTGCAGCGCACTTCGCCAAGAGAGCTTTTGTTCCCTGAAGATTTTGAGCCCGTGCATCTGATGTCTTCGCGCAGTGGTAATCGCCGCCGACCAATCTGGGAGTTCGAGCTCGATACGGCCAAGCAGCAGCTCAACCAACAATTTGGCACGCGAGATTTGGTCGGCTTTGGTGTTGAACATGCCAAACTGGGCCTCTGTGCCGCTGGCTGTTTGATCCAGTACGTCAAAGATACGCAACGCACCGCCCTGCCTCATATTCGCTCGCTGACGTTTGATCGCCAAGATCATTCGGTGATCTTAGACGCGGCGACAAGACGCAATTTGGAAATCACGCAAAACCTCGCGGGCGGCACCGACAACACGTTGGCTTCCGTACTCGATCACACCGCAACCCCTATGGGCAGTCGAATGCTCAAACGTTGGTTGCACCAACCGATGCGCGATATCGACACGCTCAATCAGCGTCTCGATGCCATCACAGAACTTAAGCAGCTCGCGCTCTTTACTGAGTTGCAGCCCGTACTCAAACAAGTGGGCGACATTGAACGCATTCTTGCACGCTTAGCGCTACGCAGTGCTCGACCTCGCGATATGGCAAGACTGCGCTTTGCCATGCAACAGTTGCCAGAGCTCGCTGATGTGATGAAAAGTGCAGAGCATCCTTACCTTAAAAAGCTCGCCCAGTATGCTGCGCCGATGGATGAGGTCTGCGAACTGCTTGAGCGCGCCGTTAAAGAAAATCCGCCCGTCGTCATTCGTGACGGAGGGGTGATTGCACAAGGCTACGATGCAGAGCTCGATGAATGGCGTAAATTGGCCGATGGCGCCACCGAATACCTGGACCAACTTGAGCAAGAAGAGCGCGAACGTCACGGCATTGATACATTGAAAGTCGGCTACAACAATGTGCACGGCTTCTTTATTCAGGTCAGCCGTGGCCAAAGCCACCTTGTGCCGCCTCACTATGTTCGCCGCCAAACGTTAAAAAATGCCGAGCGCTATATCATTCCAGAGCTGAAAGAGCATGAAGACAAGGTCTTAAACTCCAAGTCAAAAGCACTGGCGCTCGAGAAGCAGTTATGGGAAGGCCTGTTTGATCTGCTGCTGCCTCATTTAGAGCAGATGCAAAATCTGGCCTCAGCATTGTCACAAATCGATGTGTTGCAAAACCTAGCAGAGCGCGCTGATAGCCTCGACTACTGCCGCCCGATACTCAATGGTGAGATTGGTGTTCATATCCAAGGCGGTCGCCATCCAGTGGTGGAGCAGGTAATGGATGAGCCGTTTATTGCCAACCCCACAGAACTGACGCCACAACGTAAGATGTTGATCATTACCGGGCCTAACATGGGCGGTAAATCGACCTACATGCGCCAGACCGCCCTTATCGCTTTGATGGCGCATATCGGCTCCTATGTGCCCGCTGAATCGGCAACCATAGGCTCGATTGATCGTATATTTACCCGTATTGGCGCCTCCGACGATCTGGCCTCTGGGCGCTCAACCTTTATGGTCGAAATGACAGAAACCGCCAACATCTTGCACAACGCCACGGAGCGCAGCTTAGTGTTAATGGATGAAATTGGCCGTGGCACCAGTACCTACGATGGCTTGTCGCTTGCTTGGGCAAGCGCTGAATGGCTTGCCAAAGAGCTCGGGGCGATGACTCTGTTCGCCACCCACTATTTTGAATTAACAGAGCTGCCCAACCAGATCGCAACCTTAGCCAACGTCCACCTTGATGCGGTGGAGCATGGCGATAGCATTGCCTTTATGCACGCGGTGCAAGAAGGGGCGGCAAGTAAATCCTACGGTCTCGCCGTTGCCGGGTTAGCTGGCGTACCAAAAAGTGTCATCAAGCAAGCACGGGCTAAATTGCAGCAGTTAGAATCAATCTCGTTAACCGATGCGCCAGCACCTGCGCGATCTGGCGTTGATGTGGCTAACCAGCTCAGCTTGATCCCCGAGCCGAGTGAAGTGGAGCAGATGCTGGCCAATATTGACCCTGATGATTTAACGCCTCGACAAGCGTTAGAAGCGCTGTACCGTTTAAAGAAACACCTCTAAAGCTCGTTACACTATCAAGCCTACAGACAACAAGGCCTCCCGAATTTGGGAGGCCTTGTTGTTAACATGCTAGTGAAAGATCACGCCCCGTGGGCTACAACTTACGGCGTAACAGCAACAGCGCAATGGTCAAGAACACCACGCTCGGCATCACCGCACCAAAAACAGGCGGAATGCTGTACACCAAGCTGAGCGGGCCAAAGAATTCACTCGAGATGTAAAAGGTGAAGCCGGCCACCACACCCGATAAAATGCGTGCGCCCATGGTGACACTGCGCAGCGGACCAAAGATAAACGACAGCGCCATCAACATCATCACGGCAATGGAGAAAGGCTGCGTGACTTTACGCCACAGCGCCAATTCATAGCGTGAAGAGTCCTGCTCTGAGGCTTTTAAGTAGGTCACGTAATCGTACAAGCCACCCAGTGACAACTCTTCAGGTTTCACCGTTACCACGGCGAGCTTGTCGGGGGCGAGTGACGTCGTCCAACGATACTCGGGCAGCGCCGTTTTATTGATCTCGACATCGTCCATCATTTCCGTCACTTGGACCTCTTTCATGAGCCAAGTGTTGTCGGACAGGTAATCCACTTTGTTGGCGTACACGACGGTTTGCAGCTTTTTATCGCTGTCAAATCGCCACATGTTCATGCCATAAATCGTGTCGTCTTCGACTTTACCCATAAAAATAAAATCGTTGGCATCACGCGCCCAAACACCAGTGCGCACAGACATAATCGCACCACCAGAGGTGGCAAACGCTCGTAAGTCACGCGCCATTTTTTGCGCTTGCGGTGCGCCCCACTGACCGAGCAACGTCACCAGCACCATTAACGGCACTGCGGTTTTGAGCACCGACAAACCGATATCTAACTTCGAATAACCCGACGCCTGCATCACCACAAGCTCGGAGCTTGAAGCCAGCATACCAAGCCCTATCAAAGCGCCAAGCAATGCCGCCATTGGGAAAAACATCTCGACGTCACGCGGAATACTGAGGACGACAAAAAACAGCGCTTGCAACAAGTCATAGGTGCCACTGCCGACCTTACGCAACTGCTCGACATATTTGATGATGGCCGACAAGCCAACAAACGTAGCCAACACCAGAGACGTCGTGGCAATAATGGTTCTACCTATGTAGAGATCAAGAATCTTAAACACGACTTACGCTGCCTTCTTTTTTCTTTGTCTGAGTCTATCTTTAAAGCGACGAACCGCAATACTGTCCATCGAGTTGATGCCCACTGCGGTCAGCAACAACGCCGCGTTAATTGGCCACATGCCGATCATCGTAGGAATAGAGCCATCTTCAAGAGCCGATTTCGTCGCACTGATGGCTAAGAAGTAGGCCAAGTAAATCAATATCGCCGGCCCCATTTTCGCGAAGCGCCCTTGACGTGGGTTAACCGCCGATAACGGCACCACCAGCATGGTAAGCAAAGGGATACAGACCACTAACGAGAGGCGCCATTGTAACTCCGCTTGTGCGCGTCGGTCAGGGTTGGAAAACAGCTCCATAGTCGGAATTGCTTCCCAGTCACGCCCTTTCGCTTTCACATCGCGCTGACCAATCAGTCCCTCGTACTGATCAAACTCAGTGATCATATAATCCACACGCGTTGGCACCCCTTCATAGCGTGTACCGTCATACATGCGAATAACCTGACGCCCATCGCTCAGCTCTTTCACTTCACCAGATTGAGAGAAAGAGACGCTCGGTAAAATGGAGTCTCTCGGGCGCATTTGTGCGACGAAAACGTGTTTGAGTTTTTTACCGTCTATATCATCAATAAACACAACAGATGATCCATCCGGCGTACCTTGGAAGTGGCCTTTTTTGAGGAGGTCAACGCTATTTTCCGCTTCGACTTCTTCTTGCAATTGAATCAGCTTTTCTTGGCTGTAAGGCGCAAAAACAAACGCGTTGGCGGCGGCAATTAACCCGGTGATCACCGCCAAGTACAAAGCGGCGCGAATGAGGAATTTGTTGCCAATCCCCGTCGCGTTCATCACGGTAATTTCACTTTCTGCGTAGAGACGGCCAAAGGTGAGAAGAATGCCTAAGAATAGACTGAGCGGCAGCATCAAAAGCCCCATTGATGGCATGCTTAAGCCGACATAGTGCATGACCAAACTTGCGGGGATATCACCATCGGATGCATCGGCGAGCACTTTGATCAGTTTTTGGCTGAGAAACACCAAAAACAGGATAAAAAATATCGCTAATTGGCTCTTGAGTGTCTCGCGGATCAAATATCTAACAATAATCACGCTGAAATTACCTATACAAAACTTGTTTTTTTAATTGAATCACTATAATTTCCCGATGAACCTTTTGTTTTTAAATTTTTTGGCTAATTGTTAACGCGCTTATTTAAAGATAGTTCCGGTGTAGGAATCAACAAGTAAGACGCCATTATCTAACATTTAGTTCGATTTGTCTTCAGGATGTAGGAGTACGCATGGAGTTCAGTGTAAAGAGTGGCAGCCCAGAGAAACAACGTAGCGCATGTATCGTTGTCGGGGTGTTTGAGCCACGTCGCCTTTCTCCAGTTGCTGAGCAGCTAGATAAAATCAGCGATGGCTATATCAGTTCACTACTTCGCCGTGGTGATCTAGAAGGAAAACCTGGGCAGATGCTACTTCTGCATCAAGTACCTGGTGTGTTGTCTGAGCGTGTTCTGCTTGTCGGTTGCGGCAAAGAGCGCGAGTTGGGTGAACGTCAGTACAAAGAGATTATCCAGAAAACCATCAACACCTTGAACGAAACGGGCTCTATGGAAGCGGTGTGCTTCTTGACTGAGCTGCATGTGAAAGGTCGTGATACCTACTGGAAAGTGCGCCAAGCGGTCGAAGCGACCAAAGATGGCCTCTACACCTTTGATCAGTTTAAGAGCGTCAAGCCTGAAACTCGTCGCCCACTGCGCAAGTTGGTGTTCAACGTACCGACGCGTCGTGAGTTGAACTTGGGTGAAAAAGCGATCGCGCACGGCTTGGCCATCTCGTCGGGCGTCAAAGCGTGTAAAGATCTTGGCAACATGCCACCCAACATTGCGAACCCAGCTTACCTCGCCTCTCAAGCGCGCCGCTTAGCGGACGACTACGAGACGATTACGACAAAAGTGATCGGCGAAGAAGAGATGGAAAAACTGGGGATGAACTCTTACCTAGCGGTAGGCCGCGGTTCAAAAAACGAATCGATGATGTCAATCATGGAGTACAAGGGTAACCCAGACGCACAAGCTAAGCCTATCGTATTAGTCGGCAAAGGTCTGACGTTCGATTCAGGCGGTATTTCACTCAAGCCTAGCGAAGGTATGGATGAGATGAAATACGACATGTGTGGCGCTGCCTCCGTGTTTGGCACCATGAAAGCGCTCGCGAAACTCAACCTGCCTATCAACGTGATTGGTGTGCTGGCCGGCTGTGAGAACATGCCAGGCAGCAACGCTTACCGTCCGGGTGATATCCTAACCACAATGTCAGGTCAAACGGTCGAAGTATTGAATACCGATGCCGAGGGCCGTTTGGTTCTGTGTGATGCACTGACCTACGTTGAGCGCTTTGAACCAGAATGTGTCGTGGATGTCGCCACCCTCACTGGTGCGTGTGTGATAGCACTGGGTCACCACATCAGTGGCGTGATCTCAAACCATAACCCGCTGTCTCACGAGCTTATCAACGCTTCTGAGCAAGCGAGCGATCGCGCATGGCGCTTACCGATGGCCGATGAGTACCATGAACAGCTGAAAAGCCCATTCGCCGATATGGCGAACATTGGTGGTCGTCCTGGTGGCACCATTACTGCCGGCTGTTTCTTGTCGAAATTTGCGAAGAAGTACAACTGGGCTCACATCGATATCGCGGGCACTGCTTGGAAATCTGGCGCAGCGAAAGGCTCAACAGGCCGACCAGTCTCTATGCTTGTCCAGTTCCTGCTCAATCGCAGCGGTCAAGATACTGAGGAGTAATCCTCAACCACATCGAAGGGCCGCAAGGCCCTTTTTTGTATAAAGGCATCAGCAAATATCATGGCTAACGCGACCTTTTATCTGATTCAATCGGATTCTCCCCAAGCCACCCCTGAGGGGTTGGATGCGTATGCGGTCTTTTTGGCGCAGCACTTTGCCAAACAAGGGGCAAAAGTGTACGTCAACTGCCAGCACAAAGCCCACGCGGAAGCCCTTGCAGAGCGGTTTTGGCAAGTGGAACCTGAGCAGTACATCGGCCACAACTTGGTAGGAGAAGGCCCCAAGTATGGCACACAGATTGAGATCGGCCATCAGCAGGTCCGCCCTTCTTGGCATCGCCAGTTGGTGATAAATTTGGCTGAAAATGAGACAACCTTTGCGCATCCGTTTACAGAGGTGGTAGACTTCGTCCCTTGCGACGAAAAAGCCAAGCAGCAAGCGCGAGAACGGTATAAAATTTACCGTCAATCGGGCTTTCAAATGCAAGCGATCGCACTCGAACACCACTGATCGTCAATCCTTATAGTTAAGCTCTCTTTTCAGAGAGTTCACTTATAAAGATTGACCTAGATTTACCATTAACCAGAATCAAACCTCCAAGGGGTAGAACGTAGGCTGGCCCTAATCATTAGGTGAATGCACGCCGCCTAGGTTCCATCATCACGAGGCAAAATGAGCGCTATGGAAAAGACATACAACCCAACTTCAATTGAACAAGCTCTATACCAGGCTTGGGAAGAAAAAGGCTACTTTAAGCCGCACGGCGACACGACGAAAGAATCATACAGCATCATGATCCCGCCACCGAACGTCACCGGTAGCCTTCACATGGGCCACGCATTCCAAGACACCATCATGGATACCTTGATCCGTGCCGAACGTATGAAGGGCAAGAACACCCTTTGGCAAGTCGGTACTGACCACGCGGGTATCGCCACACAGATGGTGGTTGAGCGTAAGATCGCGGCAGAAGAAGGCAAAACCAAGCACGATTACGGCCGTGATGCGTTCATCGACAAAATCTGGGAATGGAAAGGCGAATCAGGTGGCACCATCACTAAACAGCTGCGTCGCCTAGGTGCTTCTGTCGACTGGGACCGTGAACGTTTCACTATGGATGACGGCCTATCAAACGCCGTTCAAGAAGTGTTCGTGCGCCTCTACGAAGATGACCTCATCTACCGTGGTAAGCGTCTGGTTAACTGGGATCCTAAACTGCATACCGCAATTTCTGATCTTGAAGTTGAAAACAAAGATAAAAAAGGCCACATGTGGCACTTCCGCTATCCACTAGCGGATGGGGTGAAAACGGCAGACGGCAAAGACTACATCGTTGTCGCTACCACTCGTCCAGAGACGATGCTGGGTGATACGGGCGTTGCGGTGAACCCAGAAGATCCTCGCTACAAAGACTTGATCGGCAAAGAGATCCTGCTTCCTATCGTTGACCGCCGCATCCCTATCGTCGGTGATGAGCACGCGGACATGGAGAAAGGCACAGGCTGTGTGAAAATCACCCCTGCGCACGACTTCAACGACTACGAAGTGGGTAAGCGCCACCAGCTACCGATGATCAACATTCTCACCTTTGATGCCAACATCCGTGACGCAGCCGAAGTGTTTAACACGAATGGCGAAGCGAGCGATGCTTACTCAACAGAGATCCCGGCTAAATACCAAGGGTTGGAGCGTTTTGCCGCGCGTAAAGCCATCGTAGCGGAATTTGAAGAGATTGGCCTGCTAGACGAAATCAAAGACCACGACCTCACCGTGCCATACGGCGACCGTGGCGGCGTGGTCATCGAACCTATGCTGACCGACCAATGGTATGTGCGTACTGCTCCTCTCGCAGAAACCGCAACTAAAGCCGTGGAAGACGGTGAAATCCAATTCGTACCTAAGCAATACGAAAACATGTACTTCTCTTGGATGCGTGACATTCAAGACTGGTGTATCTCTCGTCAGCTTTGGTGGGGTCACCGTATCCCTGCATGGTACGACAACGACGGCAATGTCTACGTTGGTCGCACTGAAGACGAAGTGCGTGAGAAGAACGGCCTAGCACCGGTTGTGGTACTGCGCCAAGATGACGACGTACTGGATACCTGGTTCTCTTCTGCACTGTGGACGTTTGGCACACAAGGTTGGCCTGAAAACACCGATGACCTGAAAACATTCCACCCTTCAGATGTGCTGGTCACCGGTTTCGACATCATCTTCTTCTGGGTTGCTCGCATGATCATGATGACGATGCACTTCTGTAAAGATGAAAACGGCAAGCCACAAGTGCCATTTAAAACGGTATACGTTACTGGCCTCATCCGTGACGAGAACGGCGACAAGATGTCGAAGTCTAAGGGTAACGTGCTTGACCCAATCGACATGATTGACGGCATCGACTTAGAGTCTCTAGTTGAGAAGCGCACCGGTAACATGATGCAGCCTCAACTTGCCGCGAAGATCGAAAAGAACACGCGTAAGACGTTTGAAAACGGCATCGAACCCTACGGTACGGATGCACTGCGCTTCACTCTTGCTGCTATGGCTTCAACTGGTCGTGACATCAACTGGGATATGAAGCGTCTGGAAGGTTACCGTAACTTCTGTAACAAGCTATGGAACGCGAGCCGTTACGTGCTGATGAATACAGAAGATCAGGATTGTGGCTTCCATTCATCTAACGAACAGGCAGGTGAGATCGAGTACTCACTCGCAGACAAGTGGATCGAGTCTCAGTTTGAGCTAGCAGCGAAAGAGTTCAATAGTCACATTGATAACTTCCGTCTGGATATGGCAGCAAACACGATTTACGAATTCATCTGGAACCAATTCTGTGACTGGTACCTAGAGCTCACTAAGCCGGTTCTTTGGAAAGGGAACGAAGCACAGCAACGTGGTACACGTCGCACGCTGATCACCGTTCTAGAGAAGACGCTTCGTCTTGCGCACCCAGTGATCCCATACATCACAGAAACTATCTGGCAGAGCGTGAAACCACTGGTTGACGGTGTTGAAGGTGACACAATCATGCTTCAAGCGCTTCCTCAGTTCGACGAAGCGAACTTCAACCAAGCAGCACTGGATGACATCGAGTGGGTGAAGTCATTCATCACTAGCATCCGTAACCTACGTGCGGAGTACGACATCAACCCAGGTAAGCCGCTTGAAGTGATGCTAAAAGCCGCAAACGCGGAAGACGCAGCTCGTCTAGAAGCGAACAAGCAAGTTCTTGTTTCCCTGGCGAAGCTTGAGTCTGTACGTGTACTGGAAGCGGGTGAAGAAACGCCAGCATGCGCAACGGCATTGGTTGCTAAGTCGGAGCTAATGATCCCAATGGCGGGCCTAATCGACAAAGACGCAGAGCTTGCTCGTCTAGATGGTGAAATCAAGAAGACACAAGGCGAAATCAAACGTATTGAAGGCAAGCTAGGTAACGAAGGCTTCGTGGCTAAAGCACCAGAAGCAGTGGTGGCCAAAGAGCGTGAGAAGCTAGAAGGCTACAAAGAAACGCTCGTGAAGCTTGAAGAGCAAAAAACGACGATTGCCGCACTGTAAGTGCACAAATCAAGTCTGGGAGGCTGGTCATGATGACCAGCCTTTTTTATGTCTTGCTCTTTATCGACTGAGAACTAAAGTTAAAGTAAAAGCGACAAAGGAGTGACTTGTGCACGCGCTCGCAGTATCCCTTTCTAGTGCCCTGTTCGCATTGTGGTTCGCCATGAGTGCCTACGCCGCGGCTGAAACCAATAATGGTGAATTGAATAATGATGAAGACAATAAGATTGTCAAAATCGCCGCAGGTGAGTGGCCACCTTTTATCGGCCAAGAGTTGGAAGAGTTCGGTTTTGTCGGAAAAACCATTGAGCAGGCGTTTGCTACACAAGGCTATCAAGTCGAATTCCACTTCTTTCCTTGGAAGCGGGCCTACAAAGAAGCGAGTGAAGGCGAATTTGTCGCCACCGCGATCTGGATGTTTGCCCAAGAGAGAACCGAGCATTTTTACTTCAGCGAACCAGTGGCACAGGAGGAATTTGTTTTCTTTCATCGCAAAAGTGATGACTTTTCTTGGCAGCGTTTAGAGGATTTAGAGGGTAAACACCTTGGCGGTGGGCTGGGCTACAGCTATGGTGAACAACTGGATGCACTGATCGAGGATGGGCATGTCACCATGCACCGCGTCGCCGACCCTACCAAAGCGTTTCAATTTCTCAAATATCGCCGGGTTGAGCTCGTGCCAGAAGAGAAACACATCGGTCTATTTACGCTCAACAAACTCCCCTATGAAACCCAGGCTCTGATCAGTTTTCACCCTAAGCCATTTTTGACTAATAGTAATTATTTGATGTTCTCCAAAGCGCACCCCGATGGCGAAAAGCTGCTGCGTGTCTTCAATCAAGGCTTGAATCAATTGAAGGCCAGCAGCAGCGAGTAAATCACACCACGCGATTTTGCTCTCGACCGTCAAGAAATGCGTCGATGTTATCAATAAGAATGTCGGCGAGTTTCTGAATCGCGGAGTCGCTACCCCAAGCAACGTGTGGTGTAAGCAGCAGGTTTGGGAGCGAAATATTCGCCAACAAAGGGTTACTCTCATCGGCTGGCTCACTCGTGAACACATCGACCCCCGCCGCCCCTATCTGACCAGACGTCAACGCCGACACCAATGCATGTTCATCAACCAATCCCCCTCGCCCAGTATTGATCAATATCGCGCTCGATTTCATCAAGCCCAGCTCTGGCTCACCGATGAGGTGAAAGGTCTCATCACTCAGTGGACAGTGCAAACTCACCACATCCGCTTGAGAAAGCGCCGTCTCAAACGGGACATAGCCCTCACGGCACTGATGTTCACCCTTATGCTCAGCAAAGATCACGTGCATACCGACCGCACTGGCCAGTTGCGCGGTAGCGCGTCCTAATGCCCCGCCGCCCACAATCGCAAGGGTTGCCCCTGCTACATCCCTTATCGGGTGGGTAAAAAAGCAGAACTGCTTGTTGCGCTGCCACTCCCCTTGGGCAATGTCGTGATGGTAGGCACTGAGGTGACGACTCAAGCTAAAGATCATACCCAGCACGTGCTCAGGTACCGATTGGGTGGCGTAACCTTGAACGTTGGTCACCGCTATGCCTAGGCGGCGACACGCTTCAATATCAAGGTTATTGTATCCTGTCGCCGAGACGGCGATGAGTTTGAGTGAAGGAAGCTGCGCAAGCACCGCTTCATCGAGTACCACCTTATTGGTGATCGCGACAGTGGCGCCTTGCAGGCGCTTAACTACTTGTTCTGGTGCGGTGAAGTCGTAAGCTTGCCAAACGTGCGGATGGCGAGGGGTTGGCAAGGTGATTTGACTTGGAATGGTGGCTCGGTCAAGAAAAACAAGGTTGGGCAGCATAAGGTCTCCTTCAACTGCCCACTCTGTGTAACCGATTATGGTTTGGGCAGTGTTTTATAATCGGGTAATTTTCGCACAGGATCGAAATAATCAAACAGCATCTCTTGTGCCTCGGGATAGAAGTCACAAGGAACAAAAATACTTTTCAGCCAATGACTGCGTGGATGATAAAAGCTCAACTCAGCCGCGTGAAGGGCTAAGCGATCCGAACAGAGCAGCGCCTCACCGCTGGAGTAGAACTCATCACCGACAATCGGGTGGCCGAGTGCTTGCATATGAACGCGCAGTTGATGAGAGCGCCCCGTCACCGGCAACAAGCGCACGATGGTGGTTTTCTCTTCTCGTTTCGCCACTTGGTATAAGGTTTTTGACGGTTTGCCAGTCTCTACACACACTTTCTGCCGCGGGCGATTTGGCCAGTCACAAATCAGCGGTAGATCAATGACGCCCTCTTGCTCACTCACCTCTCCCCATACTCGTGCATAGTACACTTTGTGTGTGAGACGAAACTGAAACTGCTTCTTTAACGCACTTTCTGCGCGTTTGTTTTTTGCTAATACCATTAAGCCGGAAGTGGACATATCTAAGCGATGCACCACTTGAATATCCGGGTGCGTCTCTTGCAGTCGTGACCACATGCTGTCGCGATGAGCAGGATCGCGCCCAGGCACAGACAGCAGTCCTGACGGCTTATTGACCGCAAGGATATGTTCATCTTCAAAAACAACCTCCACCCAGGGCTCCCTTGGTGGGTTGTACTCCAGCATGGCCATAAACACTCTCAACTACTATGAATTCGGGCGAAGTATACCCGAAGCCACTCGCAAGGGCACCAGTCTGGCATTTTTTGTCGATTATTCACGCTTGAAAAGAAAGTCTCACTCAAAGTGTAAAAAATCTATGACAGATAAGGCAAATGTGTTATTCCTTAATGACCTTGACAGGTAATAAATACAATAAAACACAACATTTCACCCATAGGCAGTAGTATGGAAAGTATCACTTCAGCGCCCCCGAAGGCGCGTTTCTCGTTAGCCCACCTTATTCGCTCGTTAGGCCCAGGAATTATGATGGCCGCCGCTGCTGTCGGTGGCTCTCACTTAGTCGCCTCCACCAAAGCGGGCGCCATTTATGGCTGGCAGTTGGCGGCGCTCATTTTGCTCGTCAACGTATTCAAATACCCGTTTTTTCGCGCCGGTGTGCAATACACTATGGGCACCGGCACCAGTTTAGTCGAAGGCTACTCAAAACTTGGCAAACCATACTTGTGGCTGTTTGTCGGCTTAAGTGCGGTCTCCGCTGTGGTCAATACCGCTGCACTGCTGATGTTTAGCGCTAGCTTGCTCGCCTATTTCGTCCCCTTTGATCTCTCGATGCCCGTGCTCAGCATCCTTGTACTGACCACCTGTTTAGCGATTTTATTTGCTGGCCACTACAAGGCGTTGGATGCGTTATCGAAAACCATCATGGCGGTTCTAACCATTGCCACACTCCTCGCGGTGTGCATCGCATTAGGTAAACCTGCCGATCCCGTAGTGGGCTTCGAATCCCCATCGCCTTGGACATTAGCCGCAATCGGATTTCTCGTTGTGACCATGGGTTGGATGCCAGCACCGATTGAAATTTCCAGTATCACCTCAATGTGGCTAAAAAGTCAGTGCAAGCAGCAAACCGTCACGCCGCGCTCTGCGCTGTTTGATTTCAACGTGGGCTACATAGGGACAGCTCTGCTGGCGATTGTCTTTCTTTCCTTGGGCGCTTTGGTGCTGCATGGGACAGGCGTGGAGCTTTCAAGCTCTGGCGTCGGCTTCTCGCATCAACTGGTAGGGCTCTATGCATCGACCATTGGTGAGTGGTCTCGCTACTTGATTGCTGTGATTGCGTTCTTCTGTATTTTTGGTAGTACGATCACCGTGATTGACGGTTATGCGCGTCTGTTGTCTGAATCTCAACGTTTAGTGCAAAAGCAACCAGACATGAAGAACGGCGTGACGCTGACTTGGATGGTGATCATCTCTGCAGCAGCTCTTGCGATCATCTTGTTTTGGGCTAAAGCGCTGCTGCCAATGCTCAATTTTGCGATGATCCTTGCCTTTATCACGACTCCATTTTTCGGTTTACTCAACTACATTCTAGTGACCAAAACCGATCTGCCTAAGCCGCTCGCAATGACATCCTCGCTAAAGTGGCTCTCTATCGCCGGTCTGATTTATCTGTTCGGCTTTTTGGCGGTCTTTATTTGGTGGAAATGGCTTCTTTAGTCATCGGTTTCGTCATCTTTATTAACGATCAAAAAGGCCCTCAACGTTGAGGGCCTTGTACTAATACGTTACTCGCGTTGCGATCACTTAGTTGTGCGCGACGACAATCATACGCAGTGAGTCGAGCTGGTATTGCGCTTGGCGGATGTAACCGGTCAGCGCGGTAATCTGCTCATCAATCGCTTCAATCTCTTCATCACGAATGTTCGGGTTCACCGCTTTCAGGGCCTGCAAACGCTCAAGCTCGCCATTTAGACTCGATTGCATCTCTTTTTGCGCTTGCTCGCGTACGGCTTCCACTTTTTCGACCACCAGCTTGTCACCTGCGGCAATCAGCTGATGCACCTGCGCCTGTACCGAAGAGACCAGTTTAGCCGCAATATGGCGGCCGACCGGGCTGAGCTGACGGTTGAAACTGTCAAACTCCACTTGCGCCGATAAATCATTGCCTTTGCCATCAAGCATGATGCGAATCGGCGTGGTCGGTAAGAAACGGCTGATGCCAGTGCGTTTTGGCGCTTGCGCATCCACTTTGTAGATCAGTTCAAGCAGCAGCGTCCCTACGGGCAGAGCCTTGTTTTTCAGCAGTGACACCGCACTGGTCCCCACGCCCTCACTCATCAGCAGATCAATACCGCCTTGAATCATCGGGTGTTCCCAGCTGATAAAGTGCATGTCCTCACGAGACAGCGCCGTATCACGGTCAAAGGTGATGGTTGCGCCTTCGTATGGCAGCCCTGGGTAACTGGGCACCATCATGTGCTCAGAAGGGGTGACCACGAGCGCATTTTCGCCTTTGTCGTCTTGGTTAAGACCAATGGTATCAAACAGGCTCAAGGCGAACGTGACAAGATTCGTATCGCCATCGGTCGCGGCAATCGTATCGACAATCGCTTGCGCTTTCTCACCGCCGTGCGAGTGCATTTCAAGCAGACGGTCACGCCCTTGCTCCAGCTCCGCTTTGAGCGCTTTGTTCATTGCCGCAGATTGAGCAATCACATCATCCAGCTCACTGGTATCTCCACTGGCCAGCATAGTGATCAGCGCATCCGACACCTTGTCGTACACCATGCGACCGGTTGGACAGGTTTGGGCAAACGCATTCAAACCTTCATTAAACCAACGCGCCAAAATCGCTTGCGAGGTGCCTTCAAGGTAAGGGACATGAATATCGATATCGCGCTGCTGACCAATTCGGTCTAAGCGACCGATGCGTTGCTCAAGTAAGTCTGGGTTGAACGGCAGGTCAAACATCACCAGTTGGTTTGCGAACTGGAAGTTGCGCCCTTCAGAGCCAATTTCGCTACAGATGAGAACCTGTGCACCTCCCTCTTCTTGGGCAAAGTACGCCGCCGCTTTGTCGCGCTCTAAAATCGACATACCTTCATGGAATACCGTGGCACGGATGCCTTCACGCTCGCGCAGCGCTTGTTCCAGTTGCAACGCCGTACTGGCGCGAGAGGCGATCACCAACACCTTTTCACTGCGTTTTTGCGTGATCTTCTCAAGTAACCAATCAACGCGACTATCAAACTGCCACCAGCTCGATTCGTCACCTTCAAATTCTTGGAACAGCTCTTCAGGGTAGAGATTTTTCAGCGCACGCGCTTCTGGGCTCATCTTGCCGCCTATCATGCCAGAGACGCGCATCGCCGTGGTGTATTGGCTCGGAATCGGCATCGGCACCAAATGCACATTACGCACTGGGAAGCCTTTGATCGCCGCACGCGTGTTACGAAACAGCACGCGCCCCGTACCATGACGGTCCATCAAATTATCAATCAACTCTTGACGTGCAGCGGAAATCGCCTCGTCATCACTGTTGCTCTCGATAATACGAAACAGTGGCTCAACATCTTGCTCAGATAAGAGCTCAGTAATCTGGTTTTTCGCCTCATCGGCCAAGGATTCGCCAGAGAACAGCGCACTGACCGAATCGGCCACTGGGGCGTATTGCTGCTCTTCTTTGACAAACTCTTCATAGTCAAAGAAGCGATCCGAGTCGAGCAATCTCAAGCGTGCAAAATGGCTTTCACGCCCTAGCTGTTCAGGTGTCGCGGTGAGCAAGAGTACACCAGGTGTACGCGCAGCCAAGCCTTCAATCACTTGATATTCACGGCTCGGTTGCTCTGGGCTCCACTCTAAATGGTGCGCTTCATCGACCACCAAGAGATCCCAATCGGCGTCAAGCGCTTGCTCGAAGCGCTTGCGGCTCTTGCGTAGAAAATCGAGTGAACACAGCACATATTGCTGGGTATCGAATGGGTTATCTGCTTCCGCGAACGCTTCAATGCAACGCTCTTCATCAAAGATAGAGAAATGCAGATTGAATCGACGCATCATCTCCACCAACCATTGATGCTGAAGCGTTTCTGGCACCACGATCAAAATGCGTTCCGCACGACCCGCCAGCACTTGCTGATGGATGATCATGCCCGCTTCAATGGTTTTACCTAAGCCCACCTCATCGGCCAACAACACGCGCGGCGCGTGACGACGCCCCACTTCATGGGCGATGTAAAGCTGATGAGGAATCAAACCTGCACGCATACCACATAAGCCGCGCATTGGGCTCTTGTGCTGCTCATATTGGTTCATCAGTGCACGATAACGGAGCACAAAGTTGTCCATACGATCGATTTGACCGGCAAACAGCTTATCTTGAGGCTTGTTAAAACGAATCTGGTTGCTGAGCATGATTTCACGCAGCTCGACATCTTTCTCGTCGTTGTCTTCACGCGTACCGATGTAGGTCAGCAGCGACTGCTCCTCAACCACTTGCTCAATGCGCAATGACCACCCTTGTTGGCTATCCACAACATCCCCTGGGTTAAACGTCACACGAGTCACCGGCGCATCATTGCGCGCGTACACGCGATTCTCTTCGGATGCGGCAAACATCAATGTGACCGTTCTAGCATCCAGTGCGACTACAGTACCTAAACCTAAATCACTCTCTGTATCGCTGATCCAACGCTGGCCCAAAGCAAATGTCATCTATCGACTACCTCTTTCAATCGGTCTGTTGTGAGTCGGGGTGCGGCTTATTGATGATAGTGTAGACAATGATTCTCATCATCCCAACCAACAATCAAAATCTGCCCCCAATGCGCCGCTAGAACAGGACTCAGGCCTTTTCCAGCCACACATAAAAAAGGTCGCTAATGGTACTCGAAGCTGTGATATTGGTCACGCACAAACACCTCAATTCTCAACAAATTTTTTGCCACTTTCTGGCTGACATCAAAGTGTAAAAAAGAAGTGGCATTTCTAAAGTAGAGGAGATGGAAACTGACTTATACTTTAAGGGCAGGCGCATCTCTGACAATGGGTTAGTACCTTGGCACTTTCTTGGCTTTACCCCTAACACGGCACAAGAAATGCAATCCATCGAGAGAGCGGTACAGTGAACCAAACGGTCAGCACGAAAAACGCTGACTCACTACGTTGATGATCCACTCGGGTTTGTAGCGACGCCTTGTTAGGCGGCATGTTGAATCGACAGGGCAACGACTAAGCCATGTCAGCTTCCTGCTCACTGAAGGTGTCACTGCAAAATGACTGCAAGTTACCTCACACGATGAGGATACACCTGACATGGCGCACACGCCGTGCTGCGTATGACAGGTAAGCAAGCCGCGCTGCGGCAAGGAGACGCTTATGGGTGATACGGAACGGAAACTCTTCGTTTTAGACACCAACATCCTTCTTCATGAACCTCACGCAATCTACTCATTCCAAGAGCACGATGTCGTCATACCGATGACGGTCCTCGAGGAGCTCGATAAAATCAAAGACAGCAAACGCGATGTGGCTCGCGACGCCCGCGTCGCCATTCGCGCGCTCGAAGCACTGTTTAAAGACGCCACGCCCGATGAAATATCAGAAGGCATCCCCATCAACCGCGATAAAGAAAGCACCGGTCACATCGCCATTTTGGCGGATTTCGAACTGCAAGAAACCGTCAAAGCCTTCGCAGACAAAGCCGGTGATAACCGCATTCTCAACGCCGTACTCTACTTACAAAACAAGCGTGCGCCGCGAGAAGTGATCCTCATTACCAAAGACATCAACATGCGTTTACGCGCCAAAGGGGCGGGAGTACGTTTTGTTGAGGACTATCGCACCGACCAACTGATCGATGATGTCCAATACCTCACCAAAGGTTACCAACAGATCGAAGGAGAGTTTTGGAGCAAGGTCGATGAAGTCGACAGCCAAACCATTCACGGCCGCACTTACCACACATTGCCGCGCGAGCCGTTTGAACCCACTTACATTAATCAATATGTCTTGGACGATTCGAGCGACTTTGCCGGTCGAGTCGAGGACATCACCAGCGACAAGATCACCATTAAAGATCTCAGCCGGGAGCGATTAATGCACCGTAAAGCGTGGGACATCACTCCAAAAAACATTTACCAAGGCATGGCCCTTGATGCGCTGCTCGATCCCAATATCGATTTAGTCATCTTGACGGGTTCTGCGGGCAGCGGGAAAACCTTGTTGGCGCTGGCCAGTGCACTTGAGCAGACCATCGAAAAAGGCATGTTTGATAAAATCATCGTCACCCGAAACACGCCCGATATTGGCGAGTCAATCGGCTTCTTGCCCGGCAGCGAGGAAGAGAAGATGATGCCTTGGCTCGCGGCGGTCACCGATACCTTGGAAGCGCTACACAAACATGATCACTGTACGGAGGGATCGCTCAAGTACATTTGCGACAAAGCCAACATCCAGTTCAAATCGATCAACTTTATGCGCGGGCGCTCCATTCAGAATGCGTTCGTGCTGCTGGATGAGTGCCAAAACCTCACGGCGTCTCAAATTAAAACCATCATCACCCGTTGTGGCGAAGGGACGAAAATTGTCTGCTCCGGTAACTTAGCGCAGATTGACTCCCACTACCTCACGCCGGTGACCTCGGGGCTTACCTACATGGTCGAGCGATTTAAAAACTTTGAAGGCAGCGCCAATATTCACCTCAACGGAGTGGTGCGCAGTCGCTTGGCAGAATTTGCAGAAGAGAACTTGTAACCTCACTAAGCAGTCCTGTCACTCACAACCACATTAAGCATTAATAGTCACAAAAAGCGGGATATTATCTATATCTCGCTTTATTTTTAAAATAATTATTCACAAACAACCGTCAGGTATGTTTAACTATTGGCAAATAATGAATACCGATTCAAGGACTGGTGTATGGCTTTTAATCTTCGTAATCGTAACTTTCTCAAGCTGCTTGATTTTACCCCCAAAGAGATCCAATTTTTGCTCGACCTTTCTGCGGATTTAAAAAAAGCGAAATATGCCGGGACGGAGCAAAAGAAGCTCATGGGTAAAAACATTGCCCTTATCTTTGAAAAGTCATCGACACGAACTCGCTGCGCGTTTGAAGTCGCCGCGTTTGATCAAGGCGCGCAAGTCTCTTACATCGGCCCATCGGGTTCACAGATTGGCCATAAAGAGTCGATGAAAGACACCGCGCGCGTACTGGGTCGCATGTACGATGGCATTGAATATCGCGGTTTTGGTCAAGCGATCGTCGAAGAGCTGGGTCAATACGCTGGGGTACCAGTTTGGAATGGTTTGACCGATGAGTTTCACCCGACGCAAATTTTGGCCGACTTCCTTACCATGCTCGAACATGGACGAGGTAAACAGTTGCACCAAATGCGCTTTGCTTACCTCGGTGATGCACGCAACAACATGGGCAACTCTTTGATGGTTGGCGCAGCCAAAATGGGCATGGACATTCGCCTAGTCGCACCGAAAGATTTTTGGCCCGAGGCTGAGTTGGTGGACACTTGCCAAACCATCGCTGCGCAAACAGGGGCACGCATCACATTGACCGAAGATGTGGCGCAAGGCGTGGAAGGCTGTGATTTCCTTTACACCGACGTTTGGGTATCGATGGGCGAAGCGCCTGAAGCGTGGGATGAACGCGTGGCCAAAATGACCCCGTATCAAGTCAATGCGGCAACGCTTGAAAAGACCGGCAACCCGCACGTCAAATTCATGCACTGCCTGCCCGCTTTTCACAACGATGAGACCACCATTGGCAAACAAGTGGCCGAGAAATATGGCATGAACGGCCTCGAAGTGACCGACGAGGTGTTTGAATCTGAGCACTCGATCGTCTTCGATGAGGCAGAAAACCGAATGCACACCATTAAGGCTGTGATGGTTGCCACATTGGGTAGCTAGTATCGAACACAGATCGACACAAAAAACCGCGATGCAATCGCTTGCTCTGCGCAAAGTTCGGCGTATAATGCTCGGCAATTTGTCTGGAGATAGTGAAATATGTCACGTCGTTGGTGTGTTACAAAGCGTGTTACTGCACATAAGCAAAATGGCTTATTGATGCGACGTTTCTCTATCTTCATTGATTTGTAAAGCCTCCCGTTATGGGGGGCTTTTTTATGCCTAACACTTATTATTCATGCCTAACGCATACAACTGGGAAGATGATTATGACAAACTCGCTTTACAACAAGCACATTATCTCCATTCCTGAGCTTTCACGTGAAGAGCTGGAATTGATTGTCAAAACCGCAGGTCAACTCAAAGCTGAGCCAAACCCAGATTTAATCAAAAATAAAGTGGTCGCGAGCTGCTTCTTTGAACCCTCGACACGCACTCGACTCTCATTTGAGACTGCGATTCAACGTATTGGTGGCGACGTGATTGGCTTTGACAATGGCGGCAACACCTCTCTGGCGAAAAAAGGCGAAACCCTAGCTGACTCCGTACAGGTCATCTCCTCTTATGTGGATGCGTTTGTGATGCGCCACCCTCAAGAGGGCGCGGCGCGTCTGGCGTCAGAGTTTTCTAAAGGTGTACCTGTGATCAATGCAGGCGATGGTGCCAACCAGCACCCGACGCAAACCTTGCTCGATCTCTTCTCGATTGCCGAAACCCAAGGCCGTTTAGACAACCTCAACGTTGCCTTCGTCGGTGATCTTAAATATGGCCGCACGGTACACTCGCTGACTCAAGCGCTGGCGAAATTTGATAACGTTCGCTTCTTCTTTATCGCACCTGAAGCGTTAGCGATGCCTGATTACATCTGCGAAGAGCTCGAAGAAGCCGGTATTCGATTTAGCCTTCATACCGATATGGAAAGTGTCATCCCTGAGCTGGATGTGCTGTACATGACACGCGTGCAAAAAGAGCGCTTTGATGAATCTGAATACGCCCACATCAAATCGGCCTACATCTTAACGGCAGCGATGCTTGAAGGCGCACGTGACAACTTGAAAGTGCTTCACCCGCTGCCACGCGTCGACGAGATCACCGTGGATGTCGATAAAACACCCCACGCGTACTACTTCGAGCAAGCTGAAAACGGCGTCTATGCTCGTGAAGCGCTACTCGCCCTTGTTCTTAATCCAGACCTTTAATCGCAGGAGACTCCCATCATGGCAAAAGAAAAACAGTTGCAAGTTGAAGCCATCAAAAACGGCACCGTGATTGACCACATTCCCGCGAAAATGGGCATCAAGGTCCTGAAGCTATTTTCAATGGATGAGTCAAACCAACGCGTGACCGTTGGGTTGAACCTCCCTTCCTCCGCACTGGGCCATAAAGACTTGCTCAAGATTGAAAACGTCTTTATCAGCGAAGAGCAAGCCAACAAACTGGCGCTGTACGCCCCTCATGCAACCGTCAATCAGATTGAAGATTACCGCGTAGTGAAAAAGCTCGCTCTTGAGCTTCCACGTCAAGTCAACAATGTGTTTGCCTGCCCGAACAGCAACTGCATTACCCACAATGAACCGGTAGAAAGCAGTTTCGCGGTAATTGAGAAAAAAGACGAGTTTCGCCTTAAGTGTAAGTACTGTGAGAAAGTGTTCTCACGCGAAGTGGTCACTGAGCGCTAAGCTCACTCAAAGCTTAGTCATTTCATCCCCGCCGCTGCGGGGATGTTTCTTTACCCTTCATTTTTTCTTTACTCTTCATTTTTCTTTACCCATCAAGGGATTCACGGCACACTGCTCTATTAAGCGAACGCCTCACTCGTCGAGCACTCGGCCCTGTAAGCGTTACTATCTCATCAGCTAAACACTCATTCAGGAAGAGAGACATGACCAAAGTACTTCATACAGAATCAGCACCAGCAGCGATTGGCCCATACGTACAAGGCGTTGACCTTGGCAACATGGTTCTGACCTCTGGACAAATCCCAGTCAATCCTGCAACCGGTGAGGTCGCAGAAGATATTGCCACTCAAGCACGCCAATCACTAGAAAACGTCAAAGCCGTGGTAGAAGCATCAGGCTTGACGGTATCAGATATCGTGAAGATGACGGTGTTTGTCAAAGATTTGAACGATTTTGGCACGGTAAACGAAGTGTACGGTCAGTTTTTTGATGAGCACAACGTCGCCAACTACCCTGCACGTTCTTGTGTAGAAGTGGCACGTCTACCCAAAGATGTCGGGATTGAAATCGAAGCGATTGCGGTGCGCAAATAACGGCAATGTTCAGGTTGCCTTAGGGGACTCTAACCTGAGGAACTCTAAACAAAAAGCGAGCCTAACCCGGCTCGCTTTTTCGCTTTTATTGTCCGTAGATATTGCTCGGCAAGAGAGGTTGATGAGCAAGATTAAGTAAGGGAGAAGATGAGCCCTTCCCCAAGCGCGTCATTCGCCGTACGACTCTCGCACATTGGCAAGCTCACTCACCAGCGCTGCGAACTGAAAGCCTGACTTTGGATCTTGGATTAAGGCGATGTTGGTCTGCCTGTCGACCACCAGTACCTCGCCTCGGCCCTCATCGCATTCGACCATCATACCTTTTGTAACTTGACACACGTCCATTGGGTGACTCCTCTTTTTTGCCTATCTACGAGAAGTGCCATCGTCAGGATCACCGTCAGACACGACAAATAAAAACGGCCTCACAAGGAGGCCGCTCAAATCAGAGTGGTTGGTCGTTATTTCACGAACTCAACACCAGTTTGGATATCACCGTTTAGTGTCTCTAGCATCCCGTCAAGCGCGTCTTTCTCAAACGCACTGAGCGCACCGTAGCTAAGCACTTCTTCAACACCCTCTTTACCCAGTTTCACTGGTTGAGCAAAGAATGGGGCGTGCTCACCATCACCTTCAACGTACGCGTACTCGATGACTTCTTCACCTTGCAGTGCTTTCACCAACGCAAGGCCGAAACGACACGCAGCTTGGCCCATAGAGAGCGTTGCGCTACCGCCACCCGCTTTCGCTTCAACCACTTCTGTACCTGCGTTTTGAATGCGTTTGGTGAGAGCGGCCACTTCTTCCGCGCTAAATTCCACACCTTCTACTTGAGACAGTAGCGGAAGAATCGTCACACCAGAGTGTCCACCGATCACCGGTACACGCACTTGACCTGGATCTTTGTCTTTCAATTCAGCCACGAAGGTTTCAGAGCGAATCACGTCCAGTGTCGTTACACCAAACAGACGACGCTTGTCGTACACGCCCGCTTTTTTAAGCACTTCAGCTGCGATAGGCACTGTCGTATTCACTGGGTTAGTGATGATGCCCACTAAGGCTTTCGGGCAGACCACCGCGATCTTTTCTGCCAACGACTTAACGATACCTGCGTTGACGTTGAACAAATCGGCGCGATCCATACCTGGCTTACGAGCCACACCTGCAGAAATAAGAACAACATCGGCACCTTCAAGTGCAGGTGTTGGATCTTCACCGGCGTAACCTTTAATAGACACAGGCGTTGGGATGTGGCTTAGATCCGCAGCTACACCCGGCGTCACTGGCGCAATGTCATACAAAGCCAGATCGCAGCCTGCAGGAAGGCGGTTTTTCAGTAAAAGGGCTAGGGCTTGACCGATGCCACCAGCGGCACCAATAACAGCTACTTTCATTGTAGTTCTCCTTGAGATGGATCTCTTATATGTATCTTGTAGGGTATTCTGTACTCAGGTGTGTCCAAGCTAAACCAATCACATCCTGATTACAATCAATTAACGTCAGCTTTGCGACCTTGCGCAATCCACCATTAACGTGCTACAAATTTCACGCGCATTATCCCCTGTTCTACCTTGTATGACAAAGGGTTAAGCCCTCTTTTGTCCTTGGCGCTTTTCGCCAGTTTACAGTGATACGCTAGACAGAATTTCAGCTTTTCCATAGCTATAACTGCATAGCTATGCGAGAATATTCACTTCCTGTATAGACACTACTGGTGGAAGAAACATGCGCCATTCAGAAAAACAAGATAGCTTAGTGAGAGCGTTCAAAGCCCTATTGAAAGAAGAGCGATTTGGCTCGCAAGGTGACATCGTTGATGCACTGAAAAATGAAGGGTTTGACAACATCAACCAATCAAAAGTCTCACGGATGCTGACTAAGTTTGGCGCAGTGCGTACTCGCAACGCCAAAATGGAGATGGTCTACTGCTTGCCCGCCGAACTGGGTGTCCCTACCGTTTCAAGCTCACTGCGTGAGTTAGTGCTCGATATCGATCACAACGAGGCCTTAGTCGTGATTCACACAGGTCCAGGCGCGGCGCAGCTGATTGCCCGTTTGTTGGACTCTTTGGGCAAGGCGGAAGGTATTTTGGGCGTGGTCGCCGGTGATGACACCATCTTTATTACCCCAACGCTGAGCATCACGACCAAGCAACTGTTCAAATCGGTGTGCGAATTGTTCGAGTACACGGGCTAACGTTTCATATTATTGACGCTTTTGATGATCGCGCTGACGCTTATTCAGCGTGATCTGTATCACATCCTGATTAAAATCCAACAACCCCGACAAAGCAACTGTAAGTAATTGATTTACTGAAAAAATCATCACAGAACAATCCCTATACATTCTCCTCACAATCAGCCCAAATCGCTACATTAGTTAACATACGTGTAATTATGTGCCAATTTTTTGGTATTATTCAGCCACTTTTTCAACATACGGATTGAAAAAGATGCCGTTTCCAGTAAGAGGAAACGCCCAAAGCAACTACACTTGCTAAGGGGCTAATAATGAATAAGGAAGGGAAATTCATGGCATTGAACAAACTTATTAAAGTCGGTGCGATTGCAGCTGCTGTAATGGGTGCTGGCGCCGTTAACGCACAAGAGTTCATCACAATTGGTACAGGTTCGGTTACGGGTGTTTACTACCCGACGGGCGGCGCTATTTGTAAACTGGTGAACAAAGGCCGTAAAGAACACAATATTCGTTGTTCTGTAGAATCAACCGGTGGTTCGATCTACAACGTGAACACCATCCGTGCTGGTGAGCTGGATTTTGGTATCGTTCAGTCTGACTGGCAATATCACGGTTACAACGGTACAAGTAAGTTTGCTGAACAAGGCCCGTACAAAGATTTACGCGCTATGTTCTCTCTACACACTGAACCATTCAACATCATCGCACGCAGCGATGCGGGCATCGACAACGTGTCTGACCTAAAAGGTAAGCGCGTCAACATCGGTAACCCGGGTTCTGGCGACCGTGCAACCATGGGTGTGGTCATGGAAGCCATGGGTTGGACCAACGACGACTTCAAATTGGCGTCTGAGCTGAAAGGCTCTGAGCGTTCTCAAGCGCTGTGTGACAACAAAATCGACGCGTTCGTTTACGTTGTGGGTCATCCAAATGGATCGATCAAAGAAGCGACCACATCATGTGATGCGAAGCTAGTGTCTGCAACAGGCGAGAAAATCGATGCCATCGTCGCAAACAACCCTTACTACGCATACAGCACAGTACCTGCCGGCATGTACCGCGGCACTGAAAACGACGTAAACAGCTTTGGTGTGGCAGCGACTATGGTAACCACAGCCAACGTGTCTGACGACGTCGCGTACAACGTAGCGAAAGCGGTATTTGAAGATTTCGATACCTTCAAGCGCCTACACCCTGCGTTTGCAAACCTGAAGAAAGAAGACATGGTGAAAGCTGGTCTTTCTATCCCTCTTCACCCAGGTGCAGAGAAATACTACAAAGAAGTTGGCCTACTGAAATAAGCCACTTTATACAAACCCGGGACATGGCGCTCGGGTTTGTAGCGTCCGCATAAGGGCCGCTCCCAATGTCTCTTTTAGGGTTTCACATTTTTGAAACCCTTCTTCGTTTTATAGTAATAACCCAACGGTACTGAGAATGCAGAACTCGCCGCGCATGGCACGTCGACGATGCAATCAAGGTCACTCTTCCCCACACAATGCCAATACGCTGGGCGGCGCGTGGGCAGGAATAAAGCAATATGGCTTCTTTTCGCTACACTGAAAGAGGCCAATAAAGATTCTGACTGCGACTGACGTCGTGACCGAATGAATCATTTATAACAAGGATAAAGACCATGTCGAAGACAACCACTCCGTCTCCTGATGTGCAAGAAATGGTTGCCCAAGCCGATACTGGCGCGCGTGCCCCTAGCGGTATCGCCGGACGTACCTTATGGTTTGTGCCGCTTTGTTGGTCACTCTTCCAACTTTGGTATGCCTCACCTTTGCCGTTTATTTTCAATTTTGGCGTACTGAACGACACCGAAGCTCGTTCCATTCACCTCATGTTTGCGGTTTTTCTTGCCTTTACTGCCTATCCGGCCATGAAAAACTCTCCGCGCGATACCATTCCCGTGGTGGACTGGTTATTAGCGCTGGCTGGCAGCTTCTCTGCTGCCTACATCTACTTGTTCTACACCGAGCTCGCGGGTCGCTCTGGCGCTCCGACTACATTAGATATTGTGGTCGCGGTCACTGGGATGATTTTGCTCCTTGAAGCGACACGCCGAGCACTTGGGCCACCATTGATGGCGGTAGCCGCGGTATTTTTACTCTATACCTTCGGCGGCCCTTACATGCCAGATGTCATCGCTCACAAAGGGGCGAGCCTCAATAAAGCCATGTCTCACCTTTGGCTCACTACCGAAGGCGTATTTGGTGTCGCACTGGGCGTCTCGACGTCGTTTGTTTTCCTTTTCGTCCTCTTTGGCGCCATGCTTGAGCGCGCTGGGGCTGGCGCTTACTTTATTAAAGTGGCCTTCTCGCTACTTGGTCACATGCGTGGTGGCCCAGCAAAAGCCGCCGTTGTCGCTTCTGGCCTCTCAGGTCTGGTATCGGGCTCTTCGATTGCCAACGTAGTGACCACGGGGACCTTTACCATACCACTAATGAAACGTGTTGGCTTCCCTGGCACCAAAGCCGGGGCCGTGGAAGTGGCTGCCTCGACCAATGGTCAGTTGACGCCACCGATCATGGGTGCGGCGGCATTCTTGATGGTGGAATACGTCGGGATCTCTTATGTCGAAGTGATCAAAGCAGCGCTGCTACCAGCGCTGATCTCCTACATTGCGCTGATTTACATCGTTCACTTAGAAGCGTGTAAAGCGGGCATGACAGGTCTACCTCGTCGTCACAATCCGACCTTAGTTCAAAGCCTGCTGTCGTTTACTGGTACCATTTTGGGGCTGTGTATCATCAGTGCCTTGGTTTACTACGGCGTGGGTTGGACCAAGGATGTCTTTGGTGCTGCGGCGACGCCGATTGTCACTGTCGCCCTACTGGTCGCCTACGTGGCTTTGGTTAAGATCTCCGCCAAGTACGCGCACGAAGGCGCCATCGAGATTGATGCTGAACTGACCGAAGTGCCCGATCCCGGCCCAACGGTGAAATCTGGCCTGCATTACCTGCTACCCATTGTGGTCCTAGTGTGGTGCTTGACGGTGGAGCGCTTCTCTCCAGGTCTGTCCGCGTTCTGGGCGACCGTGTTTATGATCTTTATCTTGATCACCCAACGTCCATTAATGGCGTTGATGGCGAAACAGAGCAATCTGCTTGAGCCAGCAAAAGAAGGCTTCGTCGATTTGGCTGAGAGTCTCGTCTCTGGTGCGCGCAACATGATTGGTATCGGCGTCGCCACGGCGGCAGCGGGTACGGTCGTCGGTGTGGTCACCTTAACCGGTATTGGCCTCGTCATGACAGACTTTGTCGAGTTCATCTCCGGCGGTAACATCATCTTGATGCTGCTGTTTACTGCCTTGATCAGTTTGATCTTAGGAATGGGTCTTCCGACGACAGCGAACTATATTGTGGTCTCTACCCTGATGGCACCCGTTATCGTTACCTTGGGCGCACAGCACGGCTTGATCATCCCACTCATCGCAGTGCACTTGTTTGTGTTCTACTTCGGCATCTTAGCCGACGATACGCCACCGGTCGGTTTGGCGGCGTTCGCAGCGGCGGCGATTGCCAAATCGGATCCTATCCGTACTGGTATTCAAGGCTTTACCTACGATATTCGAACCGCGATATTGCCGTTTATGTTCATCTTCAACACGCAACTGCTGTTGATGGGGATTGATACCTGGTGGCATCTCGCCTTAACCATCATCTCCTCCATTATTGCGATGTTGATATTCTCCGCCGCGACACAAGGTTGGTGGTTCACCAAGAACAAATGGTGGGAAACGGTACTACTACTGGTGCTGACCTTCTCCTTCTTCCGCCCGGGTTTCTGGTGGGATATGTTGTACCCCGCAAAAGTTCTTTCACCGGGTGTTGAGGTGGCTCAAATTACTGAAACACTAAAAGTGGGAGAATCGCTCGAATTACGAGTCTCAGGGGAAACTCTGGAAGGGGATATCGTTGAGAAGACGGTGCGCTTGCCTTTCGAAGATAACGCGAAATCAGCGGACGATCGCCTTGCCTCTATGGGTCTGATGTTAACCGAAGACGCGGGCAAAATGATTGTTGATATGGTCGAGTTTGGCAGCCCAGCGGAATCGGCGGGCATTGACTTCGATTGGGAGATCCAATGGGTAGTTCAGGATGCCGATCGTCCAATGAAGGAGTGGGTTTTCGTCCCTGCTCTGCTCATTTTGATCGCCATGGGTCTCAACCAGAAGAAACGAGCTCGTAAGGAACAGCTTGGCGCCTAATAACACTCATACCAAGCAAAGCCGCGCTCTCTAACGAGCGCGGACTTTAGCGGGTATCAATCAGAGAACTAAACATGTACAAACAAATTCTTGTTCCCGTTGACCTCAATGACAAAGGCTTCTGTGACCGAGCAGTCGAACTGGCAGTCTGGCATGCGAAACACTCGAACGCAGAAATTCACCTGCTGAACGTGCTTCCTGGCATTCACATGTCGATGGTCGCGACTTACTTCCCCAAAGATGCGGCGAAGAAAATGAAGCAAGATGTCGAAACGCAGCTCAAGCAGTTCGCGGCACAACACATTGATGAAGACGTGGTGTACAAAGCCCATGTGGCAGAAGGTAAACCCTACAGCACCATTTTGGACTACGCCGAAAAACTGGGGGCGGATCTCATCATCATGCCAAGCCACAAGCGTTCAAAAATTGATAAGGTGGTGCTAGGCTCTGTGGCAAGTAAAGTCGTACAGAACTCTCCGATTAACGTTATGGTCGTTAAGCCAAACGCGTAACCGGCGCGCCGCGTTGCGAGACGTCTCCTTTTATCAATAGGGCCCTCAACAGAGCGCCCTTTTTCTTTCCCTTTATTCTTTCTTCTTTCCCTGTTCAACTCCCAGCCCTGAGTCACTACGGCTTGTTCAATAGTTTTTACCTATTAAATTTATCGAATTGTCCAATTTTCTTTAATGAAAATAATTATCAATAATATCTCTATCGACACAACAGAGCATTGGACTTCACCATGAAAAAGACACTGACATTCGCAGCCTTGCACTTTACCATTGCGTTTAGCGTCGCCTACCTACTGACCGGTGATATTTTAATTGGCAGTCTAATCGCGATGATTGAACCTATGGTTAACACCGTCGCCTTCTACTTCCATGAAAAGGCTTGGCAGACACACCCAGCGCTTCGTAAATTATCCAAATCGACCGGGATTAAAACCACTAGCTTCGCCAGCATACACTTTAGCGTCGCATTTACGGTCGCGTATTTGATGACGGGTAGCTGGTTGATTGGCGGCATCATGGCGGCCATTGAGCCAAGTATCAACACGGTGGCCTACTACTTCCACGAAAAAGTGTGGCAGCACCAAGACGCGAATTGGCAATGCCACCACGGTGCACACGCATAACGAACAAGGGCCGCTCAGCGGCCCTTGTTGCTATCGAAACAAATTCGAGTTAAGAGGCCCCTACGCCCCGCGCACTGGAAAATGCGTCACGCACAATGACTCACTTAGCCCCAATTCAAAGTGTTGCTTCTGGCCATCGAGCCCCACTTCCAATGCGTATAGGTGCGCTGGATTGGGATCGTTCACATCATAGTAAACGGGCGCTTCGACTTGAAACAGCGCACTGACCGACTGCGCGCGCACATCCAACGGCAAGTGATAGGTCATGCCATTAAATTTCACCGATGCTGAGACGAGACCCGCGTTGTAGGTGTGATAATGCAGCGAGACCAGTAATTCACAGCCGCCGCCATGATGCCATATCTGCTCGGTCGCCACGTGCTCTAAACGTACGTGACGAATAAACTGCAAATACGGCGCATGCCAAATGCCCATTCTCGGATCCGATAAACGTTGATTAGCGCTCCCTAGCGGACAAACCTCGCCTTCGGCCTCTTCAATCAACGGCTCATCTTCTTCTAAAAACAGTATCTCAAATCGATTTCGTCCCGCTTGCAAATAGGGACGGATCTCTTTTCGAACCTCACTTTGGCTCCCATCGCAATCAAACAGCGCGACACCATTGAGTCTGACTTCAGCATGGTAATCGATGCCCGACATCACCAAATCCACCGCAGGGAAGGCTAGCATGGCCTCATCGACCTCAATATCGTGCATCAAATGCCACTCTTGCTCAGCAATCTGTTCCTCGCTCATGTCGTCTGGCAACACGGCGCTGAGTGGATTAGGAAACATAAGATCGTCTTGAGGAATAGAGAGATCCGTGAGAGGAGAAAGTTGCCATAAGCCGGCAAGAGATAACTGCATGGGTACGCCGCTGATTTATTGAGCCAGATCAATGTCAGTGATTATAAAGCGTAAAAACAACAATGCCAGTCTTGAGACTGGCATTGAAAACAGGCTGAGCGCTGTGAACGTGAGACGACTCTCAATTACTCGTCGTCATCCTCTTCATCATCTGGGTACAAGGCGTCTTCGCCTTCGTAGTAGGTGCCCCATCCATCGTAGATGATGTCGTATTTTTCAGCGAGGTGAACCAACTTCTCTACTTGCGCATCAATGGCTTCTGCGTTTAGTGCTGATTCCATGGTGGCGTCGCAGCACAACAGTTTGTTGCCGTCTTCGTCTTCGGTCTCTTCCGCTTCTAATACTTCAAAGCCCATTTTGAATGCTTCAACTACCGCTTTCTCTAGGGTGTCGAAATCTTCAGCAAACAGGTGGTGTTCAATCTCATATAAAGAATCTGGATCACTGCCGTCTTCGAGTAACGCTTGAATGATGTCGCGAGTCTCTTCTTTTTGAATTTCAATTAACTCTTCAACTGATAGATATTCATCTTCATGAGACATAAAGTGTGCTCCAGATAGTAACAACATTGATCAAAAAATAACGCACCGGACTATGACACGGCTGTGCTAATAATACCACCTAGAATCGACTTTGATCCCGTACTTTCTCTGTTTGCTGCGCTTTCACGCCAGATCATCGCACTTATTAACACTTTTTTATCATTTTGCTGTTTTGGTGTTTTGTGTCGAGGGCGACGATCACGTCAGATCATTCACAATGCGTGTTTATGAGGTGGATCTGAATAGCGCCGAGACAAGTAAACTAACTCAAACCTCATATTTAGTCATAAAAACTGACTAAATGATGCATATCCATTCAGTATAATCTAACAAACTTCCCGCTGCGCTCTAGCACCGAAAACGCATAGTCAGTCACAATCATGTGAATTTCTCCAAATTCACTCATTAGACATAAAAGCCGAAAAGAACGAGCATTAAAGACATATATATAGAACATGATTACATTTGCAGAATTAATGGTTACAAAGTGCGCTTGCATCTTGATAACATTCTTGTCATAAATACGCTCTGGAATTCTGTGTAAGGAAGCAAAATGAGTAAGTTGTACGTAGGCTCTGAAGTTGGCCAATTAAGACGAGTCCTGTTAAACCGACCAGAGCGAGCACTGACTCACCTCACGCCATCGAACTGCCATGATCTGCTGTTTGACGATGTCTTGGCGGTTGAAGCCGCAGGCGAGGAGCATGACAAATTCGCTCAGACACTTCGCGATCAAGGTGTGGAAGTCTTACTCCTGCACGACTTGCTGGTTGAGACGCTCGCCGTCCCGCCAGCCAAAGAGTGGTTACTCAATACACAAATCTCCGACCTACGCTTTGGTCCTATCTTCGCCAGAGATTTGCGCCACTACTTGAACGACATGGACAACGAGCACCTCGCGACCGTATTGCTCGGTGGCTTGGCCTATTCTGAGCTGCCGATTCGTTCGTCTTCTATGATGCCTAGCATGCATCGACCTTTGGATTTCGTCATTGAGCCCCTGCCCAACCACCTCTTTACGCGTGATACCTCATGCTGGGTTTACGGCGGCGTCTCACTCAACCCTATGATGAAGCCAGCCCGTCAGCGTGAAACCAACCACCTGCGTGCCATTTACCGCTGGCATCCAGTGTTTGCGGGGCAGGACTTCATTAAATACTTCGGTGATGAAGATCTTCATTACGACAACGCCAATATTGAGGGCGGCGATGTGTTGGTGATCGGCAAAGGCGCGGTGCTGATTGGCATGTCTGAGCGCACGACACCACAAGGGGTTGAGAACCTAGCGGCGACCTTGTTTAAACATGGCCAAGCCAAAGAAGTGATCGCCATTGATCTTCCCAAGCACCGTTCGTGTATGCACCTCGACACCGTTATGACTCATATGGATGTTGATACCTTCTCTGTCTATCCAGAGATCATGCGCAAAGATCTGGAGACGTGGCGTTTAAGTGCCAAAGACGATGGCGAGATGCAGGTCGAGAAAGTACCGAGTTTCGTCCACGCCATTGAACAAGCGTTAGGGCTCGATTATCTGAAAATCATCACCACAGGCGGCGATAGCTATGAAGCCGAACGTGAGCAGTGGAATGATGCCAACAACGTCTTGACGGTGAAACCAGGCGTGGTGATCGGTTACGAGCGCAACGTCTACACCAATGAGAAGTACGACAAGGCGGGCATTGAGGTGTTAACCATTCCCGGCAATGAACTCGGCCGCGGCCGCGGCGGAGCGCGCTGCATGAGCTGCCCCATCGAGCGTGACGGCATTTAAATCCGCCCCAAACAAAAGTGCCTAGTTTTAGAGACACTCTCCAAAACTAGGCACCCAAAACACTCTCTAGGAACTAGGATCTAGAAACTAGGTACTCATCCTACTCCGTCCCACCAACCGTCAACGCATCCAGCTTCAACGTCGGCTGACCAACGCCAACCGGCACACTTTGCCCTGCTTTACCACACACGCCAACGCCACGGTCGATACTGAGATCGTTACCGACCATGGAGACTTGCTGCATCGCTTCAATGCCGGAGCCAATCAGCGTCGCCCCTTTGACTGGGCGCGTGATCTTGCCGTCTTCAATCAAGTACGCTTCCGATGCGGAGAACACAAATTTACCCGAGGTAATGTCCACCTGACCACCGCCGAAGTTTGGTGCGTAAAGGCCTTTTTTCACCGTTGAGATAATCTCTTCAGGCGTGTGCTGACCCGGTAGCATGTAAGTATTGGTCATGCGCGGCATAGGTAGATGAGCATAAGACTCACGGCGACCATTACCGGTCGGCGCTACCCCCATCAAACGTGCGTTGAGCTTATCTTGCATGTAACCTTTCAATACGCCGTTTTCGATTAAGGTGTTGTATTGACCATGCACGCCTTCGTCATCCACGTTGAGTGACCCACGCAAATCTTTCAGCGTGCCATCGTCAACAATGGTACAAAGATCCGAGGTGACTTTGTCGCCCACTTTGCCACTAAAGACCGATGACTCTTTGCGGTTGAAATCGCCTTCCAAGCCATGACCGACCGCTTCATGAAGCAACACCCCTGGCCAACCCGAGCCCAGCACCACTGGCATCATACCCGCAGGCGCGGCATCCGCCTCTAGGTTGATCAACGCCATGCGAATCGCTTCATCTGCGTATTGATACGCCACTTGCACGCCATCGCTGTCACTTAAGAAGAAATCGTAGCCAAATCGGCCACCGCCGCCTGCACTGCCACGTTCACGGCGCTCTCCGCGCTGCGCGAGTACACTGATTGACAGGCGCACCAACGGACGAACATCACCGGCGTAGGTGCCGTCTGTTGCCGCGACAAGTATCTGCTCATGGACACCGCTTAGACTCACCGACACTTCTTTGATCAGTGGCTCTTTGGTACGAATGTAGGCATCGATCTGTTTAAGTAGCGTCGTCTTTTGCTCTTTCTCCCAACTGTCTAACGGATTGACCGCTGCATAGATGTGTTGGTTGTCACTGCGCTTGAACGCTTGTACCTGAGCATTTTGCCCCTGCTTGGCGATACCGCGCGCTGCGACCGCGCTCTGTTTCAAGCCCTCAAGCTGAATTTGGTCGGAGTAAGCAAAACCGGTTTTCTCGCCCGAGACCGCTCGCACACCCACACCGCAATCGATGTTAAATGAGCCATCTTTGATGATGCTGTCTTCCAAAACCAGTGACTCATGCCAACTGGATTGGAAGTAGATATCGGCGTAGTCAATTTGACGAGTCGCGATGCTCGCTAGCGTCTGTGCGACGTCACTTTCGCTCAGCCCAGCTGGTTTCAACAAGGCATCTTCTACAAGGTTAATGGTCATACTTCGCTCTTAACGTTAATGGTTTGACGAGTCGATAGGCATCGCTTATCGAACCGGAATGAATTGATTGTCGAATCGTGAATGTTGCCCAACGGGCATTGCGCTTCGACAGCTTGCGACCTGTTTTATGTCAATCTCGACGACCAGGTTATCGACCTCACGCGCCAGCGTCGCCACCACTTCGCCCCAAGGGGAGATGACCATAGAATGGCCCCAGGTTTCTCGGCCGCCTTCATGTGTGCCTGTCTGATTGACCGCCAGTACCCAAGATTGGGTTTCAATCGCTCTGGCTCTCAATAGCGTTTCCCAGTGCGCTTGCCCTGTCACGGCAGTAAATGCCGCCGGGACTAAAATCAGCGTCGCGCCGCGTCTGACAAGCTCATTATACAACTGGGGAAAACGTACATCATAACAGATGGATAAGCCAAGGTGGCCAAAGGGCGTATCGAGTGTGACGATCTCCTCGCCGGGCGTGAAGGTTTCGGATTCGCGGTAACGCCCATGACCATCGGCAACATCGACATCGAACATATGCAGTTTATCGTAATGACCGACAAGGCGTCCGGTGCTGTCGAACACCACAGAGGTCGTGGTCACGCCATTGGCCGTGCGGATCGGCATACTGCCGATGACTAACCACACGCCCCATTGCTGCGCCATGGCGGCAAGCGCCGATTGTAGCGGGCCATCACCTAAAGGTTCAGCATGCTGGTGATAATCCGCTTGCTGACCAAACACCAGTGCATTTTCCGGGGTAACCACAAGCTGCGCTCCCGCTTTCGCTACCACTTCAACCTGCTTGGCGATGTGGGCCAAATTGTCTTGCGGATTCGGGCATGAGGTCATCTGAATCAGTGCAACTCGTTCCATGAGTCTTCTCCTTACTTAACCGCGTCGCGTAAGCGATCTGGCAATTTGAATTCCCCTTTGCTGCGAGACAGCTCTTTGACAACCGGTGAATCCATCGGCCCTTTCACTTCATAATTGACCTGAGTGAACACTTCGACCACCGGTGAAATCACCGTGGTGATGGCGAGGACATACAGCGCCGTCTGTGGCGTCACTGCAAACGCAGTTAAGACGGGAATGCCTGACGTGATGTCTGGGGTGAAATTCACCTCGGCATCCACTGTACGCGTGTTAAGGTTGGCTAACCCTTTGATGGTCATTTCGCCCGACACCGCATCCATCCGAATATCGTTGGTCAGGAAGACGCCATTTTTAATCTGACCAGAGCCAGTAATGGAGTTGAACGCCATCCCTTTGTCGAACACATCGGTAAAGTCGAGCTGCATTTTGCGGATGATCGAATCCAAACTAAACAGGCCAAGCAGACGCGCCGCGCCACTGACATCAGAGATCATCCCTTTGCCCAACTTCACATTGACCTCCCCCTCCATGGTGCTCACTTGTGTGGCCCACGGAGAACCATCCCACTCCACCTCAGAGCGAATATCAAACGGCGCTCGTTGGATGCCTGAGGAGATACCAAATCGCTCCATGACATCACTGTTGTTTTCGCCCGAGACCGCCAGCGTCATTTGAGTGTGGCTTTGATCGCCGTCCAACGCCCACCAGCCACTCACATCGACCTGGTTGTCCCCGCTTTGGAACGAGAGCTTCTTCCACTCTAACTTGTTATCACGGCGCTGAAGATCCAGATGCGCACGACCCACTTTGTAGCCTTGCACCCAAAAGTCGTCAATCGCTAGAGTAATATTAGGCAATTGGCGATGCAACGCGCGCTCAAAATCGGTGATGAGCGGCGCCTTCTCTAGCGGTTGGGTGAGCGGATCGAGTAGAGGTTCAGGCGTTTGACTCAAGGACTCCTCTAATCCCGGCACGTAGATGTGCAAGCGTTCAAAGGCGACGGAGAGATCGTAAGGCTCGATATAGTTCGCCTCACCGAGTGCTTCTTGGCTGTCGATGGTCATGTGCCAACCGAGATTCTTGCGCTTGGCGGAGAAGTCGACGTCATTCCATTTGATCCCTGCCAGTTCGAGCTCTTTGACCTTGATCTCTGCCCGTTGTAGCGCGGGGATCTGTGGCATGCTCATCTGACTGATGACCCCTTCAGAAGTAGACTCTCTTGGTTTAAACGCCACGTCTAACCATTGGTCTAGGCTAAATTTATCAATCCGAATTGACGCATCATGGCCAGTGAACGGCGTGAGCTTGTAGCTACCGCGCCCGACCACGAGATTGGTCGCTTGCAACTGCGGCACATCGTCCGTGATATCAATCTCAGCCTGATATTTGACTTGCGGCAATTGCAATCGGGCACTGATGCTCTGCTGATTGCCAGAGGCTTGCAGCAGGGCTTTGCCCTCCACTTTACTCGCTTTATTGAGTGGGTAAGGGTAGTCACTGACAAGGTATTTGAGATCTGCTTCGGTTTCAACCTGATAAGTAAAGCCAACGTCATTAAGCTGAATATCAATGTCACTGCGCCACTGCGCATGGCCAGATAATGGGGTTAACCAACGTTCACCAAGGTACGGCACCAGAGGTTTGACATCCCAGTCACCAACCATATCAATGCCAACCCCGTAGCCTTTGGCGACATTCTCGCCGTGAAAATCAATCCACACGGGCTGATCCAATAGCTCCGCAGAAAGCCCCGCAGCTTGCACCACGTCATTATCAAATTCTATCCGGCCACTGACCGCTTCGAGCGTCATTGGCGGCGTATTGATCGTAACGTGGCTCTGCTTGAGATCCGCATAACCCCAGGCACGCGCCTCTGCACCGCCATGAAATGGGATCATCAACTGGAAGTGTGAGTCCACTTCACCATCCACTTGCACGGCGGTCAGCGCCGCGCCGACAGAATCAACCAATGGCGAAGCGGTCATGTAGTCACGAACCGCGTTGCCTTGGGCAACCGCGTGCGCTTCAATCTCAATATGGCCATTAGGTGCCAAAGCAGGAATACGCCCTGTGATGCGTTTCGCCTCGACATCCATCAAGGTTGCACTTTCGGAATCGAGATACATCGCATCGTTTTGGAACAGCAAATCCAACTGCAAATCGGTGATGGGTGGCCAGGCGGTGTCAAAGCTGAACTTGGCCTCTTTTAACCCCACCCACGCTTGAAACATACCGTTATTCTGGTGGTAGGGGAAATTGCCCAACTCGCCATACCAAAGCAGCTTGGCCGTATTGACCCGCCCCGCTTGAATCGCGGTCGACAGGTAGTCGGTCAAGTTGCGCCCAAGGGCTAACGTCGGTAAATAGCGCCAAGTCTCGCCTGCGTTGTATAGATCCGCTTCACTGTAAAACGAAAGAAAGGGACTTTTTCCGTTGGGAAAGTCGAGACGAAAGGCGCCTAAGACTTGCAAATCTGGCGTCGCCGCGGTGACCTTGTCTGCCCACAAAGACCAACCTTGCTCATCGCGCTGCCAGACGACATCCGCATGACCTTGTTTGATGTTCAGCGGCGCTTGAAACACCTCACCGTAAGGTAAGACATCGTCGAAAATACTCACTTGCGCGCGCGCTTGATGAAGATCGCCACTCACCGACGCCGTCAAGTAATGCAGCCCCGGCAAAAGTTCCCATTGCGCCATTTTGCCTTCACTAAGATCGGCCGAGTAGGTCAGGCTCTGCCAATCGCCGTGCGCGGACACACGTAAGTCTTCCACTAAGCCGCCCACAGCCAGCGTCTCGATCATGTCGGTGGTGGTGGCGGAGTCTGGCGCTAACTTAATCAAAGGCGTCAGCGCTTGGATATCCAGCTGCGAGACATTGAGTTGCCAATGCTGCGGTTGCCAAGCAAAGGCGATATCGAGTTCTGGCCAAGGGGTATTGTCGGTTAAAAACTGAAGTGAGTGAGCATTCACTTGCCAGCCTTGCTCTTTGGGCTCAAGCTGCACAATGCCAGATTCGAGCAACAACTCGTGCTGCTGACCCTCTTGCCAAATAAGCTCTGACGACAGCAACTCAACAAAGGCATTCACGGGCTTGCTCTGTTCGAGCGTTAGCCAGCTATTAAAGCTCACTTGTCCTTTTTCAATCCCGGTTTCGTTTTTCAGGTATTTGGTCAACCAAGGGGTAATACGCACATTATCGGCGGAAACATAAAACTCGCCGCTCACATCAACCAGTGAGCCATGATCGATAAAATCCGCTTTGACCTGCGCAGAGTTGAGGTTGCCGTGAACAAAGCTCACTTCTCCATCGGCCAAATGACGGCGACCTTGGTTACGCCACTGCAAATGGCTGATGTCGAGCACACGCTCATTACCATCAATTCCGAGAAAGAGAATTTTGGAGTCGGTCAGCGAAAAGCTGTCTAACTGCCTAAGCAGTAGCTGATCGAGCTGGGCGATGACGCTGCGCTGCTCACGCCCTGGATTGAGTTCTGGTTTCGATTCTGTCTGCGTCCACTCAATCGAACGCATATCGAGCGCCAACTGATAGACATTAAGATCAGCCACCACGGGCTGCCATTGCAGCAGCGATTGAATCAGGTCGATTTCTATCTCTACCCGATCGGCAACCACGTCAATCCCGCTTTTTTCCGCCACTTTGGCTTTGACGCCTTGCAACGAGAGTGAGGGGTGCGTGTTTCGCCAAAAGCCATGAATGCCTTCAATTTCAAAGTCGAGCGCCGTGCCTTGGTTGACCCATTGCTGGATCTCAACTTGAAAGTGATCGAGCTGCGGCAAGGTGATGCGCAGCGCCGTGACAACAATGGCCAATAGGGCCAAGGTTGACACGACTAACCAAAGAAAGAATCTCGCAACGCGAGTTGCCGTTGTGCTCACAAATTGCCTTTACATCATCACGACATCGAACTGCTCTTGAATGTACAGCGGCTCGGCCTGGATTTTCACTTGCTTGCCAATAAACACTTCGAGCTCTGCCAGCGCATGTGACTCCTCGCCTTGCAGGGTTTCAGCCACCGCAGGTGAGGCATACACCACGAACTTGTCTGCGTCGTATGCACGATTTACTCGAGTGATCTCACGCAAGATCTCGTAGCACACCGTTTCCACAGTTTTGACGCTGCCACGGCCTTCGCAGGTTGGGCACGTCGAGCACAGAATGTGTTCAATACTTTCACGCGTACGTTTACGCGTCATCTCTACTAAGCCTAGCTGGGTAAAGCCATTGATGTTGGTTTTTACGCGATCTTTATTCAGCGCCGCTTCTAGGGAAGTGAGCACGCGTTTTCGGTGTTCATCTTGGCTCATGTCGATGAAGTCGATAATGATGATGCCACCAAGATTGCGCAGACGTAGCTGCCTTGCGATCGCTTGCGTCGCTTCAATGTTGGTGTTAAAGATTGTCTCTTCGAGATTGCGGCGACCGACAAAGGCGCCGGTATTGATATCGACCGTCGTCATCGCTTCGGTCTGATCAATAATCAGATAGCCACCGGATTTGAGTTCAACTTTTCGCTCTAACGAGCGTTGGATCTCATTTTCCGTGTCGTACATATCAAAGATCGGCTTATCGCCTTCATACAGCTCAAGCTTATCGGTTAGCTCAGGCACGTACTCAGAAGTGAACTCTTTGAGGTTCTCGTATTCAAGGCGCGAATCGACCATGATCTTAGTGATCTCTGTGCCGACAAAGTCACGCAAAATGCGCTGCGAGAGACCAAGCTCTCCGTACAAAGTAGAGCGCGTCTTATATTTGCTGCGACGCTCCATCACTTTGGACCACAAACGCTTGAGGAACGCGGCGTCTTGCGACAGTTCTTTTTCGTCCGCGCCTTCTGCGGCGGTGCGAATAATAAAGCCGCCGTTCTCATCACAGTAGTGAGCGACCACTTTCTTTAAACGCTCACGCTCTGACTCCGTCTCAATTCGCTGAGAGACGCCTACGTGGCTCGCCCCCGGCATAAAGACAAGGTAACGGGATGGCAAAGTAATATCGGTGGTGAGACGTGCCCCTTTAGTACCTAACGGGTCTTTGACCACTTGCACCACAATGTCTTGCCCTTGACGGACAAGCTCTGAGATATCGCGCACCTGAAACTGTTGTTTCTCATTTTCCGCCACACACTCAGTGTGAGGTACGATATCTGACGCGTGAAGAAACGCGGCTTTTTCCAAGCCGATATCGACAAAAGCCGCCTGCATGCCGGGTAGCACACGGCTCACTTTGCCTTTATAGATGTTTCCAACAATCCCTCGTTTTGATTCACGTTCTACGTGGATTTCTTGAAGACTGCCGCCTTCAATCATCGCGACACGAATCTCACTTGGGGTGACATTGATCAGCAACTCTGCACTCATGGGCGCACCTCAAATCTAGTTATAAGAATTCTTTTAAGAGCTGGTCAGTTTCGAATAATGGAAGTCCTACGACAGCGTGATAACTGCCTTCAATACGAGTGACAAAACGTCCGCCAATACCCTGAATACCATAACTGCCCGCTTTATCGCACGGTTCGCCGGTGTGCCAATATTGTTCTATTTCTTTCTCTGACAATGGCTTAAACCATACGTTTGTTGTCACGACAACACTTTCACTTCGCTCGCGGCTCACTAGCGTGACTGCGGTCATCACTTGATGGGCTCGTCCTGACAACATGGATAACATCTGCTTGCAATGGGCAAGGTTTTCTGGCTTTTCCAGCACTTGCCCATCACACACCACAATGGTGTCGCTGCCTAACACGACGGCGTCTTCGCGCAGCGCAAGCCCCGCCAACGCTTTATCTCTAGACAATCGAGTAACGTAGTCCTGCGCTTGTTCCTCTGACCGTTGGGCTTCTTCCACATCGGTCACCAGCACCTCAAACTCCACCCCGAGCTGAGTCAGCAGCTCTTTTCTGCGTGGTGAGCCTGAGGCTAACACTAACTTGCGTTGAGTTACGTTCATTTCACCTTCCTGCCCTTGCTAACGGACATGCCAATGACGGCGAACTTTGCGCATCAATAGGAACATCCAAGGCCATAAGATGCAGTTGATCGCACCGCTCCACAACGACATCGGATTAAACGTGACATCCTGCACTAAGTATTCACCACAGAAGATCAAGACATCCAGTCCCATCGACATCACGCCAACCAAAATCGCCTGCTGCCACAACGCCATATTACGAATGACTAGGAAGTTAAGCGCCACCACATAGATGATGATCGACATCATCATGCCGCGAATACCGAGCGTCGAACCAAGCAATAGATCCCACAATAAGCCCACCACCAACGCCGTACCGACGTTGACGCGATGTGGTAACGCCAACACCCAGTAGCAGGTGACAAGAAGCAACCAAGAAGGACGCAGCAGTTCCAGCACACCCGGCCAAGGAATGGTTTGCAGAGTGAGAGCGATCAAAAAGGAGACTCCGACCACCAACTTACCTTTAAGAAGACTATTGCTCATTGCTGGCCTCCTCACCGTCTGGTGGGGTCACCGCTTGTATTTTTTCCTGCCTTGAGTCGTTCGGCCAAATCAGCAGTAGGTATCTGAGGCGTTCAAAATCAACCACAGGCTCGGCTTCAATTTGAGCAAATTCCCGCGATGTATCCCGATCGACACTAGCAACATGAGCAACAGGGTACCCCTCCGGATAAACACCGCCTAAACCGGACGTCACTAACAGATCCCCTTCACGAATATCCATACTGATCGGAATATGATCGAGGTTAATGCCGTCAATCTGCCCATCACCCGAGGCAATGACACGAATATCATTGCGGATCACTTGCACAGGAATCGCACTTTGACTATCCACAAGCAGCAACACTCGGCTGTTGTGCGCAGAAACATAAGTAACCTGACCGACAATGCCTTTTTCGTTGGCGACCGGCTGCCCAACATACACCCCATCGATATGCCCTTTATCGATCACCACTTGATGACGATACGGTGAGGTATCCACGGCCATCACTTCCGCGACAGCTTTGCGTTCATCACGAATAAATGAAGAACCGAGCAACTTACGTAATCTCTGGTTTTCTTCTCGATACTGATCCAAAAGCAGCAGATCATTTTTTAAATTGAGCACTTCACGTTTAAGCAGTCGGTTGCTTTCCACGACGTCTTGACGTGTGTTGAACCGCTCGTAAACGCCGTCAAACATCACACGAGGAATATCGGCTAAATACTGAATCGGAGCGACCATACTGTTGAGGAAGTAACGAAATTGTGTAAACGCACCTAAACGACTATCAGCCAGCATAAGGCTGGCTGATAAAATGACGGCAAAAAACAAGCGTAATTGAAGTGAAGGTCCTCGGCCAAATATCGGCTTCATTAACTCTGAGTTCCTAATTTAGGCATAACGCCTCGCTATTATTCTTCACTAAATAGATCGCCACCGTGCATGTCGATCATTTCCAACGCCTTACCACCACCGCGTGCAACACAAGTCAGTGGATCTTCTGCGATCACAACTGGGATACCGGTTTCTTCTGTAAGCAAGCGATCGAGATCTTTCAGCAGTGCGCCACCGCCAGTCAATACCATGCCGTTTTCAGAGATATCGGACGCGAGCTCTGGCGGACACTGCTCAAGCGCGACCATCACCGCCGAGACGATGCCCGTCAGCGGCTCTTGCAGCGCTTCAAGGATCTCGTTGGAATTTAGGGTAAAGCTGCGCGGCACACCTTCAGCAAGGTTACGACCACGGACTTCAATTTCAACCACTTCATCGCCCGGGTACGCCGAGCCGATCTCGTGTTTGATCTTTTCCGCCGTCGCTTCACCAATCAAGCTGCCGTAATTACGACGGACGTAGTTGATGATCGCTTCATCAAAACGGTCACCACCGATACGCACTGACGATGAATACACCACACCATTGAGCGAGATCACCGCTACTTCTGTCGTACCGCCACCGATATCAACCACCATAGAACCGGTCGGCTCAGAGACACGCAGACCAGCACCGATTGCCGCTGCCATTGGCTCGTCAATCAAGTACACTTCGCGCGCGCCCGCACCCAGTGCTGACTCACGAATCGCACGACGCTCAACTTGGGTTGATCCACAAGGCACACACACCAATACACGTGGACTTGGCTTAAGCACGCTGTTGTCATGAACTTGTTTGATAAAGTGTTGCAGCATTTTTTCGGTCACGTAGAAATCGGCAATCACGCCATCTTTCATAGGACGAATTGCTGAGATGTTACCTGGAGTACGACCTAACATCTGTTTTGCTGCATGGCCGACCGCAGCCACGCTTTTACCCGCACGGTTACGATCTTGGCGAATCGCCACTACGGAAGGCTCGTCAAGAACAATGCCCTGTCCTTTAACGTAAATAAGAGTGTTGGCAGTACCTAAATCGATAGATAGGTCATTTGAAAATATGCCACGAAGTTTTTTGAACATATTCTTCGCTCGTCCTGAAAGAATTATAAGATAGAAAATTGCACTAAATGTACCAATGCCTTGCCACTACAGCAAGGCATTGACGTCTAAACATGGGCAGAAACCCGCAATTTCTAACAGATTCCTAACCGAGTGCTAGAATTGAGCAAAATTATTGTCCGGTTAATCCTGGTTCTCCGCGGAAGATAACGCGATCGCTGCCTCGGAAGATACCAAAGGTCACGACAGTTGAAGGATCTTCTTCGCCATTGGCTTCATCCGCTCGTCTATCGTCCGCCCAGCGATAGGTCAGCCAAGGGAGATCATTGTTGCCTGCATCAAGATCCAGCCATATCTGCGTCTGCTGGCGCACATCAGATTGATTGTCTGCTTCGATCTTCATTGTCCGGCCAGATTGCAGCGCGCCATCCTCTTCTAGCGCCACATCACCGGGAGTCATTCCATCTTCAACCCACAAGTGGTAGTTGGTACTGGGATCATTCACGCCATAGACATGAGTGGAGCTATCTTCATTATTGGTCACAAACTGAGAGCCGTTCCAATACTCAACGCGCAGTGGCGTTACTAAATCATCCGTCATCGTCCCACCCGTACCGGTGAGAACGGCACGACCGAAGCGAATATCCGGCTGTTGAGTCAGTAAAGTGGCATCAACACTACCCGGTAGGTAGTCAATCGGGTCAGCATTAGTCACCCCAACCGTTGTAATCGATATCGCTGAGGATAACGCTGACCCGCCAGTGTTAAACGGACCATCTTCATACCCCACTGCGGTCTCTGCTTTTAGCCAACACAGCTCTGTGCTACCACAAGCATCTGACGCAGACGAGCTCACCACAAATTCCCCCACACTTTGCCCACCGACACCCCAAGACTTGGTCGGTAGCGGCGAACTGAAACGCGTGGTATAGGTGGGATTGTTCTCATACAGAGCGAAATTCGCCCTTAACGACGCAGCGTAACCGTTGGCAATGTAATTATTGACGAGCTCTTGATCGGCATTGAGCGCTTCAACATAAAAAGTGACGCTATCCAGCGGCTGGTTCATGTAAACAAACGACTGCCCACTGGGGTAGCGCCAGTCGGTCAAAGGACTCTCTGCCACTTTGAAATATTTCGGATAGAAACGCCCTACATGGCGATATCCAGTATCTATGTTCATCGTTAAATAAGGATCTTGAGTGTTGGCTTTTATCGTCAAACTGCCGACATCATCCCAGTAGAGATCAGAAAAGCGAATCGGGTTTGCGGCATCATGATCGCTTTCCAAGCCGCTATCTGAAGCGAGCAGTGCGGTCGAGGTGCCATCAGCGGGTGTATGCAGCGCACTAGAGAGCTGCACCACAGCGGTGGGGGCATCAGACGCATAGAAATTACTCGTGACTGCTGCATCGCTACAATAGCTAGAGGTCTCAATCTCACCTGTCTCGTTAGTCCCTTGCCAGCGAATAGGACGCACGTTTAACTCAAAACGCTCGCCCGCTGCAACAAAAGCGTCACCGCCCGACGCGGTCCCGGATTTCAATGACCCACAGATGGCGAACGTCCATGGTCTTGCGTAGACCAAGAATGCCCCAGTTAACTCCCCACCACCATCAATCGGGCAACCGTCAAACCCTGTACACTCGTAATTGCTGTCCGTTAGCGTCACGTTTAATTGACCTGACTCGCTAAATAGCAGTGTGTCGTTAGAGCGTCCGCCTGTAAATTGCGGCGTGTAGCTCAATGTCCCTGTGCCGCTACTTGGCTGAATAAGGTTGGAGGTAATATGAGGCGTGCCACTGTAAGCCGGATCGGCCACCACTGACCCATCATTACAAGCCAATACCGTAGCGGAAACTTCGCTCGGCTTACTGGCAACCATAAACTGATCGTCCGCCTCAAATCGAAACGGTACGAAACGATATTCCCCTGAGGTTTCGCTTTGAACCGCACTGCCCCCTAAGGTGGCTTGTGCATAAAGGTTATCAAACACCTGAGATTGGGTCGCACTCAATAGGTAACTAGCAACACCATTCGCCGCGTTCGCACTACCGAGTAGCTCGTTGCCACGATAAAATGACACCACGCCGTTATAGGTCGTATCGGCATTATCACCGTTATAGACGGTTGCGGTTAAGGTAATATCTTCACAAATCAAACTGATGTCGGTCAGTGGGGTGAGCTCTATTGTGTAGTCATCGGCAGGCTGGAAACAGTGGTTATCGGTGGCGATGATTTGGGCCATGCTATTCATAGAAATGGATCTCGCGGTCACAGCGCCTCGAACGATCGCCGCATTGCTTAAAACGACACGCGCTTCACTGTATAACAAGCCCACAAATTCAGCATCGCTATTTAAATCAACCAAAGCACTTCCTAAATCATGCGCAAGCAAAACAAACTGCCCAGTCCCTTCTTCACCAAAAAAAGTGCCCTGGCTCATATTGATACTTTTAATGTGGATCGTCACTCTCTCGCCATCCGGGATCACAATTCTTCCGCTATTGTTGATATCGATAGACTCAACCCAATAGGTTCCTGAAGTAAACGTCGCGCTGCCATTACCGACAGAAAGGTGCCCTATCGCTTCATCATTTGAAAACGTTCGACTTTCCCCCGAAATACTCACTGTTTCCAAACCACTATTCGGTGATTGAAAGCTCTCTAATTCTTGCTTGTCCACTTGAAGACCAGTATCACCTAGGCATGCAATGCCATCACATGCTCGAGATTGGTTATCTCCTGTTATTGAGGCTTGAGGAAACCCAACATAACGATAGCCATTCGCTAGCTTCGCCCCTAGAATTTGCGCACTATTATCGATGTTTAACGTGCCAGTGGTATTTGTTTTCCATGTCTGTGCTGGTGAAGGAAATAGCGCACATTCCGCACTGAGTGGTGGCTTATCGAATAAGAAATAGGAGTAAGGCTCCACAACGTGAGCACGTTCGGAATCTCGTGCCATGTCTTCCTCATTAATTAATGCCACACCGGTTTTAGAGACAGAGCAGCGCCTTAGCCACCCACCGTTATTACCATTTCGAGTCCGCTTTGCTGCCAGCAACGTAGGAACATTGTTGAATCCTGACACTGTAAAGGCACTGACCTGTTGGCACCCTTCCGTAATGGGCTTAATCACCTGATCGTTAATATTGAGCGTGTTTCGTGTCGAACCCTGGCCTAACCAGAATTTACGCCCATTGACGAAGCCCTCACCTAGGCCTGCGACAAACGCCACTTGCTCGTCAATGGGCAGTACGGCGTTAGAGGTCACTTCAGAACGGTCCAAGATCAAACTAAAGTTGGAACGTGATGGATTAAGGGCAATGGGTGTTAGCCACACAGGCTCAAGAGTGTTCGGGTCGATATTATTGGTCGATTGAATCTGGACCAATACCCCAGGGTCAGAGTCGAAGTTACTCGTTAACCCATAACTGTTGTAATTCACCGTTAGACGACTGTTGCCACCGCCGCCCGCATTCGAATATGTCCGGTTGTATGACACCAAGCCTGCCACCAATTTCGCGCCACTACTGAACTCCAGCACGCCCGGTTCCATAACGAAATAATCGATGTTTTCCATCGGTGCATCGACATAAGTCACAGGGTCATCGTTACTCCCACCACAACGCCAGCGGTTGCCTTGCCATCTGAGCGTCTCACAAGCAGCATCATGGTTGGGGATGAGCTGCGTTACCGTCGCTTGACTCTCGGAGACCGACATAACACGTAAATCGGAGGGGTATTCTGTTGTTTTTGTATCAAAGTTGGAACGACTGGCATCAATCGTCGACATAACAAAAACCAAGGGAGGAGAAGAGTAGGTATTACTGAAATTGAACGTACATGAGACCGACGGGCCTGTCACGGTACAGTCCTCAGCAGCAATGGTGCCAAACTCAAACTGAGGATTGGTATTGACAGAGAAAGCATGAGCAGACCAAAAGGCGATCAACAACACGAATAGACGGCACAACCTAGACACTAGCACGTTACACTCCAAAGCGGACAACGGACAACGGACAACGGACACCACCTTGTCAATAGATGGTTAACGGAACACTCTAAAAATAGCCTGAACGTACTAGTTTGTCAGTGACAAAATCACCCAAATCACTCATATCACAACAATAAATAAACCAAGCCAATGTTTTTATCGACCAGTGAGCCCTCTTTCGCCACGAAAGATGATTTTATCGTTACCGCGATAGATGCCAAAGGTGATCATCGCAGAAGGGTCCTCATCGCCTTTACTGCGCCAGTTGTATTGCAACCAAGGTTGAGTGTAGTGACCGTTGCATTCAACATCATTGGGGTTTGCGCCAACTTCATCACCTTGACGTAAAAACAATCGAACTTGCTCAAGTCGCTCGATATCTGACACATCACGTGAAACAAACAACTGTTGACTAATACCTTTCTCTACTTGATGGCCAGCACTGCCAAAAGCAGCAGTCGTATCGACACCGGATAAAATACACTGCAAACCGCTGTCAAACTCGGTAGCATTATCTTCTCCATTGGTAACAAAGCGACGACCATCAAAATATTCCACACGAAGCGGGACACGGATGTCGGCACTCGTTGCCCCACCGACATCTGATAATGTCATACGACCATAACGCGCGGGGGGCTGCTCTGCCAACTCTGCCTCAAGCACAACCTCATCGTTTGCAAACGACACTAGGTCAAGACCAGAAAGAGTTAACTTAAAATCCGTTTCTGTCGACAACAGGTCATTGGTATTAAACGGACCATCTTCCTTAGTCGTAGTGATCCCATCCGCTTTACGAGAAAAGATGACATTATTGAGATCGGGCTTCCAAATGGCACTATTAATACCATCGTCTTGCCAAGCATCATCAGTATCAAAACCAAGAATCCTGTCTTCATACTCGCCTTCAAGTGCAAGTTGTGCTTGATACGTTGGAGAGAAAAGAGAGTAGTTTCGGACTTTTTGCCCCTTAGCGTTATAGGGATAGACTTCTACCTCGACATCCTCGTAGGGTTGACCTAAATATGCTGCCTCCCCTTGACTGCTAGGCACATGCCACTTTGTTTTATCAATGCTGAAATAGGCTGGATAAAAACGGCCAACATGACGATACCCGATGTTGATTTTCTGCCCTAAGTACTCCGTTGCACTGGTATACAGTTTTAGGCTGCCCACTTCACTCCAGCTTAAATCATCCAGTTGATATACACCGCCATCTATGTTGCTTGGGTAATGTGCAATGGAGGTGTCAGTAAAATGACCAGGCGCGCCTCCATTTGGGGAAGCAAGTTGCGCTGCAAGCGATATCGTCGCACTAGGCGCACTTTCCGCCGAGAAGTTTTGCGTGACGATGGCACTATCACATACCGCTTGCGTCGTTTCGATTTGCTGGTCGGGGTCTTGCTGACCATCGCTTCCCTGCCAAGCAATGGGTTTGATGAGCGTTGAGAATGATTCACCAGCGGCAACAAATCCGTTGCCCGATGTTGAACTCCCTGTCTCTAATCTTGGTGCATCGGGCGCATCACAAATCGCAAACGTCCAAGGACGAGCGAGGACGGTTTGGCTGCCACTGTAATCTTTGCATTTGAGATTACCCTCGGCATCTTCGATACACTCTTGATCCATTAAGGCCAATGAAACCTCGCCTGCTTCTGCGTAGCGAAGCTGGGTTACCGCCACGATTTCGCCATCGACTTTGTTAAACTCAAGAACAAGGTCATCAGGTGCACTGACCCAATCCCCCTCTCTATCGCTTGCGCGTAACTCAATCGGCGCAGAGTAAGTCGGATCAGTAGGTTGATCATAAACCGTCTTTGACAGCGTCAGTTCTCGTACTCCCTCAAAATCAACACTTGAGATAGGACGACCACTATCACTGCATTCCAACGGGCGCACTGTGATATCTTCGGCTTTGCCAGCAATCACGCTAAGTGGATTTGGAGAGAGCGCTAGCCGATAAGGCACGAATTTATACTGGGCCTCGACCTCGGTTTGCGTGCGGTTGTCGGTGATATAGGCCGTGACCTTTTTGGTCATGACTGTATCGGATGTGAGGACAATAGATTGATCCAGTACGCCAGACTCAGGTGTCAGTATCTGGGTGCTTCCATTGGTCTGTTCGACCGTCACGGTACCAGTAAAGTTTGTAGCTAGCGTACCATCTTTTTGGGTGACTTGAACTTGAACATCGATGGTTTCACACGTCAGGGCGAGATCAGTCAATGGGGTAATTTGCAAGAGGTAATCATTAACTGGCGGAGCCTCACAAGCTGAATTCAAACGAGCAGTAATGGTGTTGTCATTGTTGGTAAACAAGATTTGTGGCACCACTATCCCACCTTGATAATCTAGCCTAGCGCCAGAGTGTATAAAGCCAAACTCATTGACAGGATCAACATACAGACTAGCTCGAATTTTAATGTCATTGTTACTCGTCGAAATCTCTGCATTGCTACCATGGCCTATTAAGGTTAAATCACTGGAACTCCCAGCACCATTCAAACTGACTCTGTCGCCATTGAGAGTTAACGTTTGATAATGGATGATGACCTTGCCCTCGACTTCTAGCTTGGCATCGTGACTCGACAAGTTAAGGTGCTGAACCCAATACTCCCCGCTCTTAAAAGTGATTCGGCTATGGTTGCGTCCTATAGTGATCTTGTCGTAAAGACCTGCAAGTAATGACATTTTACATCCATCCGCACAAGTTACGCTCGAAGTTCCCGCCTTAAAACTTGGTAACGAAATCGGAAAGTCAGGGAAAGAGAGTTGGCTATCATACAAGCAAGACTCGGGCGTACCACCTGCATAAGAGCAGCCACTGTTATGTCCTGTAAAGCTCACCAAATTAAAAGAGAGTGGCGTTTTATCTTCTAGTTCCAGTACATTGCGATCACCACTCATACTAAGTTGACTAGACCATGGCTTACCATCGTAGTAGTTGTTAGTGGCAACAGGAGCAGGGAAATACGGACAGATATCAGGAATGTCAGGGTCAACCGTAGGCGGTTGCACTTCCCTTTGATAGCAGTCCAGTGTGTCTAACCCAATATTGACACCATTTAAATTTCCATTTTTCACTTCCGCATACTCAGTTGCGATCAGCGCCCATTTAAGATCGCCACCCATTCGGCGATAATAGTAGAGTTGGGCATTTGTCTCGGTCGTAACGTCATATTCAATGCGGATTTGATATTGTTGCCCTAACACTAGGCTCTGATCATTAAAGATGTAGTCTTTATCATCAATATAGGTTTTCGTGTACCAAATAGTCTGCTCACGCTTGTTCCCTTGAGTAAAATAGACTTCCTGTAGCGTGTTTTTCCCCGTCACTGTCATTTCAATGACAAAGTCTTTGTTACCCTGAACCGTACACTGCTGTTGCGTAGTTGGTAAGCTATTTGCTGAGGCATTTCCGCTGAATGCAAACAAAACCAACATACCCACCGCCCAACACCACGAACTCAATCGATGACACATAGACTACTCCTTCACCCAGATCTGCTGACTGCGTCTTACCTCAGATACGCCTGAACCACAGGTCACGGCCGACTCCAAAATATAGAATTGCGCCCCATCTAAACTGCCGCGGTTCTCACACGAGATCTCTGCCAAGCGGCAGGAAGGGACAGTGCTGAGTAGCTGTTCGGCTTGTTCTTGTATTTGGGTGTCGGTGTCAGCGCATCGCTGGGCAATGGCGGAGTCTTGGCTATCTAGGGGATAAAACAGCGTCATCGCTACTTCATTGATGGAGTGGCTCAAAAGCCACGCTTGTGTGCCGAGGACGTCGCGTGTGTGAGCATCACGGTTAGACCATTCAATGCGACCAAGAGAAGTGGCTAAGAACCCCATCACAACCAGGACAAAAATCACCACAATATACAAATTGCCGCGTTGAGAACGCTGAGAATTACGGAACATTGATCACCTGTATATCTTGCTCAAATCGTGTACTTTCGCCATTTTGGGCAAACTCAACGTTGATATGGACCAAGCCATTACTTTGTACTGTGGCTGGAAGATACTCGAGCGAACCAGATTGGATGACAGAATCAGACAGAGGGTAGGTATCGCGCAACACCACACCACCACTGATACAATATTCACGCTCAGTATTTTTATCAAAAATATAGTGACGATTAGCAATCGAATGAGTCACAAGCGATGACGCGGCACTGGAAATGGCAAAAGCGCCACCAGAGAGCGCGCTGACATTACTATCCAAAGCAATCGTGTTGTCGATAACCTCTAAGCTTGTTGTGGGGTTGATGACCATAGAGAGACCGTTAAAGCTACTCGCATCAAGAGTACCTCCATCTGGTGCATCTTGCCCAACCACAAAATGAATGTCTGCGCCTGAAATTGCGTAAAAGCCCGAATATTCAATCGGGTAAAAGGAAAGGCAATCACCGTCGGAGGTAAACAGGTTAGGTACGGCGTGGCGAACCTCACGAGACATTTTCTCAATGATGAATTTGGCTTGCGTCTGTAAGCGCTGGCGCTCGACTGTATTGGAATACCCTTTCGCACCCAACTCAACAAAGCCTGCAATACCAAGCACCAAAATCCCACCAACGATAATGGTGAGGATCATTTCAATCAGCGTGAAACCACGAGTGCTTCTCATCAGTAGTTCCCCCGAAAACCAATCAAAGTGACGGGTTGGTGATTGCTCGCAGAAATCATCAGTTCAAGTTTCTTTAGTGACGCATCGTTTGGCTGCGCGTAGTCAACCGCCACATCCAAACGGAAGTTTTTGTAACTGCCAGAGGTATCATTAACTAAATGATTGAGGTCGCGACATTGGTTCTCGCCGCCCGGGCCATTAGGTACCCAGCAGCCGATAAAATCATCGACATCATCGTATAACCCCGGCTCATCATCCGTTTCGCCGATATCAAGCCCCAAATTAGGCGTCTCACTACCGGCCAAACCCGAACAGATCTTAGAGCCGATATCCACAGAAGACGAACAGCGCACCAACCCTCCTTGATTATCGCTATAATGATCAAAACCGCGGGCAAGGATTTGCGTCATCACACTTTGCCCGAGCGCTGCCGCTCGCGTGTCATAGTGTGGATCACCGGAGCGCGCAATTTGCGGCGACAAAAAACTGACTATCGTTACCATTGCCAGCCCCATCACCACAATGACAATCACGCTCTCGATCAGAGTAAAGCCGTTGTGAGATTTCATAAGCAGCTCCCTTTCGAGACATAGCCATTCGCCGCAATGTTGACATTGCATTGGCTTCCACTAGCGATGATTCGAACCGTGATGACTTGATCGGGCTCACCAAGCAGGTTGAACTCCAGGCGTGATATTAAAGGGAGAAAGGTCACGCCAGATTCCGCCACCCAGTCACTGCGGCCATCCGCTGTGCTACTGCACCCTGCCACTGAACCCACGCAGTTTGGCTGCACGGTTAAAGTATAGGCGTCTGAACTGCTGCCATCAGCGAGGTTGGATTGCATTCGGCTGACTTGAATTTGGCGAATCACCGAAATTACCTGTTCTTGCGCCACAAAGGCAGCAAAGCTGTCTTTGCCAATATAGCGACTCGCCGCATACAGCGAGACAATCGCCACCAGAATAATCACGACGATCAATTCAATTAAAGTAAATCCATTAAGCGCTTGGCGTTTCATCACGTTATGCATCCCCGAACAGTGTTATGAGTATAACGTAGATTGGCAGGGTAATGATTGATAAATAAGGAAAGATTGGGAATAACACAACGTAAAAAACCGATATTGAATAGACAATATCGGTTTCATCATGCTTCGAGTTAATCAGAAATTCGCATGTGCTGCTGGTTTCTCTACATCCACTCAGTTTTTTATTTTAACTACCAATCATTAGCAGTCGTTTGCATCAGCTACGGTAATCGATGGCCCTGATGCTGATTCAGCAACAGTCATTTTATAAACGACAACACATTTGCTGTCTGTTGAACTGCCAGTAAATGAGTATACAACACTAACATCTTCTGCTGCACTTGCGTGATTCTCGATGACAGCAAAATCACCATTGCTCTCTATCGCATTTCCGATGCCCGTAGCCGAGGGTGCAGGGTAGCCATATACGACTTCCACATTCCCATCAACAGTACCACTAATAGACTTTTCAATACCTTGGATTGCTGATTTACCATACACAATCCCAGAAGCCCCTGCCATTGAACCCCTTAGACCTTGCAAAGCAGATGCACGCGCATCACCCTGCAAATTCAAAAATCTTGGCGCTGCGGTAACCGCAAGAATACCTAGAATAACAATTACCACCACTAGTTCGATTAGGGTGAAACCGCCTTGTCTTTTCATAGTTAGATCTCTCTATAGTGAATATCCGCAGGGTTACTGCAAAGTTACGGTCACACGACCAGTTTCAATTTCATACACAAACTCGTGCTCGCTGGTGCCTTCTTGCTGAACATAGGTACAAGTGGAGGCCGAGCTATCGGCTTGCGCAGAATACTTTATGTTCGAGTCACTGCTTACATCCGCTACAGTGCCAACTCGAGGAGGGTTTTGCAACAGGTTGTCCATCAAATCAACGCAGGCTTGATCGGTCAAACTGGTTGGGTAGTCTACGTTGTTGCTGTTTAATGCTTGCGGGTAACCATCACGAAAACCGGTATCGGCACCGTTGCTGTTTTTTGATCGCGTTAGCCAGAAGTCTACGCCATCGTAATTGACCGTATTGTAGGTTTCCGCGTTGATGGTAACCGATGGCCTTGCCTCAGCTTCCCACTGCGCGCGAGCAGACAATACGCCCGTGGCAAATCCACCAGCGACACCTTGTATACTGGCTTTTTTCGCTTCATCCGTCACGTCGAGAAAACGTGGTAGCGCGGCGACAGCCAGTAGGCCGACCACAACGATCACCACAACGAGCTCCACCAAAGAAAAACCAAACTGTTTGTTAGACATAGTTGCAACCCAGTAATTAGTACGCCGTATTATACGGATAAAACATAGATACGCTACGAAAGATGGCGATTATACCGACCTATCGCGCCAGAAAAACGACCTTAGTCAAAAACTTACCGTTTTTTAAACTCATCACGATCGTTTGATCGGACGAGTAATCATAATGGCAAATATAACCGCGCAAATCAGATTCATCTGAAATATGCTGCGGAGTTTGCCGTAATACTCTCTCTTCAGGGTAGAGCGCGCGATACCAGTACGCGCAATCCACATCCCCTTGCTCGTTAAGGGGCAGTACCCACCCCTTAGCGGAAAAATGTACTTTACGCTGCTCAATCGTGAGCGACGTCGGTTGCTTGGCGAGCAGCCATTGCTGTCTATAGTAACTGGCTCGCTCCACAATCCGCTTGGACGCCACGGCAAAGGCGGCGTCGTCCGCTTGATGTTCAACATCTTGCCACACCATACTGTACGTCATGATCAAGATGATCACCAACAGTAGCCATATCACCAACCGTGCCCGCTCGATCACCATGACGCTATCCTTTGATTGCGTCCAACATGCCCCACATCGGCAAGAAGATCCCGAGAGCCAATATCAAGACCATGCCCGCCACCACCACCAACAAGAACGGCTCAATTCGAGCGGTTAAGGTTTTTAAATCGTAGTCCACTTCTCGGTCATAAAAATCAGAGACTTCCATTAGCAAGGCATCAATGCGCCCTGTCTCTTCCCCCACCGACAGCATTTGAATCACCAATGGGGTAAAAATGCCACTATTAACGGCAGTGGAGGAGACGGTACTGCCTGCTTCAATTGCCGCTTTCATCTCCATCAAACGATTTTCTAAATAGCGGTTATCCAGCGCCTCGGCGGATAACGCTAATGATTGGTTAAGCGGCACGCCCGCCTTGAGCATCAGAGCAAAAGTTCGTGAAAAACGCGACAGCAGAGCGCGGTTGATAAGCTCTCCAACCACCGGCATCCTCAGGCGAAATTTATCCCATTTTTCTCGTCCATTATCCGTCCCTACCCAAGAGCGGAACGCAAACAGCGCCGCGACAATCGCGGCGACCATCCAAGTCCAGTAGTTAACAAAAAAGCTGGAAGTCGCCATCAAGATCTTGGTTGGCATCGGCAAGTCGACGCCAAAACGGGCAAACATACTAGAGAACTGCGGAATCACTTTGACGTTGAGTACAAACATCGCCACGGTGATAAACAAAATTACAAACGTTGGGTAACGCATCGCGGTTTTGATGCGTTTACGGGTTTCCACTTCTTGCTCGTAGTAGTTCGCCAGTTGCAGCAGCGCTTGGTCGAGGCGACCTGTGTTCTCACCGACCCCAATCATGGAGACAAACAGCGGGCTAAACACCTTCGGGTGCATTTTCATCGACGCAGACAAACTGCGACCGTTGGTCAACTCCTGAGTCACCTCTTCTAGCGCTTCGGTCAGCTGCTTGTGAGCACTGTTTTGCGTCAAGCCTTTCATTGAGCGCAGTAACGGCACCCCTGCTTTGGTCAAGCTGTATAACTGACGACAAAAAATCACCAACACTTCCAGCGGCACACTGGGAGTAAACAGCGCTTTTAAATCGATGTTAAAGCCACTACTGCCACCCCCTAACGATAGCTCGGTGGGGATGATGCCTTTGTTCATCAACTGCTCTGCGGCGGCGTCTTGTGTCGGCGCCTCAAGCACCCCCGACACCGATGCCCCTTCTAGATTACGCCCTTGGTAACGATAACTCGGCATAGCTCACCTTAGAGATAAATCGCTTGGTTAAAGCCAGAGGAGTCGCCTTCGCCAAGCCCCATCACTTCATCCAAACTCACCACACCTTGCAGCGCCAGTTCCATCGCAGAGGCAAGCAGCGGCTTGTAGGTTTTTGATTGCCTTGCCACTTGAGCAAAGCCAACCGCGTCATTGGCGCGCAGTTTGTCCATCATATCTAGCTCAAGTTCGAGCATTTCAAACACACCGATACGACCACGATAACCAGTCAGGTTGCAGTTTTGACAACCACGACCACGCACAAACGTCGCCTCTGCTTGATTCGGAAAACGCTGAGCCAGCCATAACTTGCGGCTCTCATCGGGCGTCTCTTCTGTTTTGCAGTCTGGGCACACCTTACGCACTAGACGCTGCGCGACCACGGCTCGCACTGAGCTGGCAACCAAGTAGCCCGGCGCGCCCATATCCATCATGCGTAGCGCACTATCAATGGCATCATTGGTGTGTAACGTGCTGAGTACCAAGTGACCCGTCAATGCAGCGCGCAGGCCTATTTCCACCGTCTCTTGGTCACGCATCTCACCAATCAAAATGATGTCTGGGTCTTGACGAAGGAAGGTACGCAACACCGTTGAGAAGTCTAAATCTATCTTCGGGTTAACTTGAACTTGGTTAACCCGTGGCAAGCGATATTCCACCGGGTCTTCGGCGGTGATGATCTTTTTCGCTGAGCTATTGAGCTCGCTAAGTGCGCCGTACAAGGTGGTGGTTTTACCGGAACCGGTTGGGCCGGTCACCAAAATCATGCCATGTGGACGTTTGAGCTGACGGCGCAAACGAACCAAGAGATCGTCTGGCATGCCTGACGCTTCAAGCTTTTGAATACCGGAGGATTGGTTGAGCAAACGCATCACCACCGATTCACCATGCTGAACCGGCATGGTCGACATACGAATATCGACCGATTGCCCCTTGGCGCGAATATTAAAGCGGCCATCTTGTGGCAAGCGTTTCTCTGAAATATCAAGATTGGCCATTAGCTTTAAGCGCAGTACCAGAGCGGAAGCGATATTGACTTCATTGAGTAGCGTTTCATGCAGCACACCATCAATACGCTGACGTAAGCGCAGTACATTCGCATCAGGCTCAATGTGAATATCGGAAGCGCCGATTTGGATCGCATCTTCAAACAGCGAGTTGATCAGTTTAACGACAGTCACCTCTTCGCTGTCATCATCTTCAATGGTGTAATCGAACGCGTCCGTGACTTGGTGTTCAGCTTGAAGCTGCTCCGCAAAGGAGGCGATCTCTTTGGTGCGGCGATAGTAACGGTCAAAACCATCCACCAACTGCTTCTCGGGGGCAATGACAAACTCGATGTTGTATTGCGACAGCTGCCCAAGCAGCGCTTCTTGGGCAAACAAGTCTGCCGGATCGCTCATGGCCACGCGCAGGGTGTCGCCCTCTTGACCAATCACTAAGGCACGCAGACGCCTTGCGTGCACCTCAGGCAACACTTGCACCGCATCGATATCAACGTTCGCGCGCGCCAAATCAATCAGCGGCACATTAAGCTGCTGCGATAAGAACGAGAGCATCTGCTGCTCAGTCAAAAAGCCCAGTTCAATCAGCGCAGCACCGAGCTTTCTGCCGGTCGATTTTTGCGCCGCCAGCGCTTGCTCAACTTGCTGCTCGGTAATGATCCCCTCTTCAACCAACAAGTCACCGAGACGTTTTCTGAGTTTAATTTTCACGGGTGGGCTCCTGTAGTTGAGCAATAATGGCGAGGCGGTCGCGGGCAAACTGTTGAGATTGACTGGATAAGCCGAGATTCGATAGGGCTTGCTGATACGCTTGTTGCGCGCCGTCTAATTCAAACGCGCGCTCTTTGGCAATCGCCAAACCAAGCCACCAGCGCCCGCTGTCGGGCTCACGCTCAGTGAGTGCTTGATAACTCTCTTTGGCGAGGGCGTTTTGCTGCTGCTTTTGTGCCAGTGCCGCGCGCAAAGAGAGATACTCCACCGAGGCTTGTCGTGGCAGATACGCCACCGCGGTCAACGCCGCCGTATTTTGCTGCTCTTTGATGAGCAATGTCGCCAGCGCGATGCGCAGCTCATTGCTCTCTTTGTCTAGGCTGATGCCCTTTTGCAGAATATCGACCGATTTACGCACTTCCCCCTTGCCATAGTAGAGCGCCGCAAGACGTTTGCGAATCTCAAACTCTTCCGGGGTGTAGTTCAGCGCTTGATGATAATGCTCAAGGGCCTCTTTAAAATTGTTACTCTCAAGCGCTTTTTGCCCACGCGCCTGCGCTTTCTCAGCCAATTGTGCAGGGGTCAGTTCAACGTGCTCCACCACCATGCTGCCGCTCGATTCATTTCCCTTCGAGACCGTGCTACTCGAAACAATGCTATTCGAAACAGTGCCACCAACTGAAGTACTACGCGACGTAATGGACATACTCTCTTCTTGCACCTCGGTGGCGCTTACCTCGGTGACGCTTAGCGGCGTTGCTACCTTAGCAACTAAAACAGGTTTCTCCACCGCGGGCTTATCGACCACTATGGGGGAAGGCGCTCTAGATGGCGAAGAGGCATGCTGAGTCGATGGTGCCGATTTTTTCTCAGGCGCAACGTAGACGGCTTGAGCACTTGAGGTGAGTTTCGCTGTTGGTGAAGGTACTGGAGTCGCGTCAGATAGCGGAACGTTCTGCTTTTTCGTCATCTGGCTGATTGCTGTCTCTTGCTGAGAGAGCGCAAAACCACCGACTGCCAGACTTAAGAAAAAGCTCCCCACCACCCAAGGTAGGACACGCACTTGTTTAACGGGCGCAACGACGGCACGTTGCATCGTCTCGTTGGCGCCGGATTGTTTATCCGTCAATTGGGTGAGAGCATTGTTGATGGCACTCATGGTTTAACTCCACCCCCACAACAGTGGGTGTTTAAATTTGGGTTTAACGGTATCGAACGTATCATGAATAGCGTCAAACAAGTCTTGATTCGTTAACTGATGCGCCCCTTTGCTAAAGGCCGACACCAACGCTTTGTGGCACACTTGGTTGATCAATCTCGGATAACCTTGGCTCGCGCGCCATACGGCCTTTTTATGCGCCAGAGACATCAGACTCGCCGGTGCTGACGCGCGCGTTAAGCGGTTATCGATGTACGCGACCGTTTCGTCTAAATTGAGCGCTCTCAACTTAGCATTAAAGGTGATGCGCTGACGAAACTGACGCAAATGATGCTGCGAGAGGCGCTCATCCAACTCTGGCTGACCCACCAACACGATTTGCAGAAGTTTGCTTTGCTCGGTTTCCAAATTGCCAAACAGTCGCAACACTTCCAGTGCATCATCGCTGAGCGCTTGCGCTTCATCGACCAACACCACCACTTTTTTCTCTTGCTGGGCCAGCTCAATCAGCTTGTTGTGGATATCATCGACCACACTCAGCTCATTTTGCGATGACACGCCCAGCTCTTTGGCTATCGCAAAGCGCAGCTTATCGCCGCTCAATGCGGGGTTGGGCAGAAATACCAATTGCACTTGATCGAGAAAGTGACGCGTCATCATCCGACACACCATGGTTTTCCCTGTGCCTACTTCTCCCGTCACTTTGATCACGCCCTCACCCATGCTGAGCGCGGCATTCACGGTTTGAATCGCTTCATAGTGCGGCGCTAAGCCTAAAAACATCTCGGTATTGGGCGTGAGATGAAACGGCTGCTGAGAAAAACCAAAGTGCTCTAAATACATGACCTAGTTATCGTCAGGGAACCACTCAAGCAAGAGATCACGCGAGCGCTCAAGCTCTTTCTGCCAAGTATTGACCCCGACCACCGTCGGTTTAAGCAAAATCACTAGCTCGGTTTTCTGGGTAATTTGGCTGGTGTTTCTAAATAGGTGCCCGAGCGCTGGAATATCACCTAAAAATGGGACTTTCGAGGTTTGATCTAGGGTATTGGATTTCATCAATCCGCCAATAACCACTACGTCACCATCTTGGGCGCGAATCACCGAATCCGACTCTCGAATGGAACTAGTGGCAAGAGGTAATGTGAGGCTATTGCTGCCGTAGGTTATCTCTTTAGTCTCCTCACTGACATCAATCACAGCAGGGTGGACATGGAGTAATACATTGCCTTGATCGTCAATTTGTGGCGTAACATCCAATGAAATACCTGAGAAGAAAGGCGTTAACTCAACATCCGTTGAAGTAGTTGTTGTAGAGCTACTCGAATCGGTATCTGTCGAAAAATCGGTGACGAAGTAACTATCAGTACCTACTTTAATGACCGCTTTCTGGTTATTTGATGCCGTTACTCGTGGGCTAGATAAGACATTCAAATCTCCCTGTGTAGCCATAAAGCTGATCACAGCATCAAAACTCCCGCTAGAAATCACCAAATTAGTCTGTCCCCCCAACAAGGTTCCAATGGCATCAAGTCCAGGTAAAGTTGAGACACTTCCATCCCCACTAATACTCCCTTGACCTAAACTAAAATCGGTGCCGTTGGATGAAAACGCCTTCGACCAATTGATCCCTTGCTGGTAGCCATCACTTAAGGTGACTTCCAAAATCTTGGCTTCCAAGATCACTTGGCGGTGCATACGCTGTTGTGAGACGCCGATGAAATTACGCACTTCTCGAATTTCGTCAGGATACGCGCGCACGGTAATCACACTGGCTTGCGGCGTGACAACCACACTTTGGCCGCGATCATTACCGATCAGCTGTGAGACGGCGGTTTGCAGCTGTGGCCAGAAATCACTTTCACTGGTGGTTTCAATTTCCGTTCCACCTTTAGTTGAACTTGCCGAACGAGTCGACGAGGAGCTCGAACTGGAGGAGCTGCTCGATGAGTTGGTGTCTGTATTGGTAATGGTTCCCGTCGTGATCGAGGTCAACGAGCGCCCTGAACGCGTAAACTGCAAGTAATCGACAGGAATGGTCACGGTTCGAAGCCCCGCAGGGTAAACCTGAATCACATTGCCCGATTTGCTGATCTCATAGCCGTAGAGGTCGCGCACCACCGCCAGCACTTCATCCATGGTCACATCGGTTAAATTAAGGGTGATATTACCTGCAACGCTTGGATGGATGGCGGCACTAAATTCTGTCCCTACCACCAAACTGGTGAAAAACGCTTTCGCATCAACACCGTCCGCTTTAACGCGAAAACGCTTTAAGGTTTTGGCGCGATTGGCTCCGCTGTCACTCAGTTCAGGCATCAAGTCTGCACTCACTTCCGGAGGCAAATCGGTCAAAGCGCGACTGTTTGATTCATTGATGGATTCATTCAAGGCCGCTTTGACTTCAACCGGATCGCGATGGCCCATCGAGCAGCCCACCAGAGATGTTATTGTTATTGCTATGGCAAGTTTACGCATATCCTTCCACTGACCTTATTGCTTAATATCTAGTGTGAACATAGACAGTGTCCACTGCTGATTCCCGCGAGCGAGCACCACGTGTTCTGGCTCGATACGGCTGACTCGATACCCGTTTACGGTATCTCCACGCTGCGCCACTTTCCCGCTTAATACCGCCTGACATGGGCTCATTTCATGGCAGACAATACTTTGCACTTTGGGCAACGGTGGGCGTTTCGGTTTGGTGGCCACCGCCACCTCTGCGGGTTTGACCCACCCAAGGGGCGCGGTAGGATCATCGGATGCCTGTGAGGGCAACGCGATGCCAACAAATGCCGCGATGGCGGCCAAAACAAGCTGCTTAACCACCAATAAACTCCTGCCTTGTCCCTAGGGTGTAAACTTCCATCACCAAGCGCGCGGTTGGGTAACTTTCGACCGAATAGTGAAAGCGTCGCCAATAGTACTTGCTTGGCATGGACTCCAATGTCTCGAGATAGGTGACGATAGAGAAAAAGTCGCCAGTGAGCTCAATTTGTACAGGGTGAAGATAGTAGCCCGACTCACCTTGATTGCCTTTACGCATAATCGGCTCCGCTTTGAGCGACTGCAAAGAGACTAATCGCAGACCTTTGCTGCTGGCTAACACACTTTCAAGCATTTGCGCCATTTGGTTTGGGGTTAGCAATCCCTCAATGGTTTTTGCCAACTCCTCTGACAGCGCCTGACTTTCGATAGACAAACGCTCAAACTCTTGGTTGATCGCTTGGTTAGGATCCTGTTTAAGCTTCGCTGTCATGAGCAGCACTTCCCCTTCGAGGCGCTGCGCGTTGGCTTTACTGGTCATCACTTGACGATTCAGTTGCTCGTTGGCCTTTATCGTGGGTTCTATCAACAAGACAAACATCACCATGACGATCAACACCACGCCACACAAAGTGATCAGCCACTTTTCTCTTGCGCTGAGCTTGGCAAACTTATCGTTCCATTGAATCCATACCTTAGCCACTATTTGGATTCTCCTTTTGTTTTCAGCTCAAACGTAATGATGTCTTGCTCATTACGGCCGATACTCAACTGCTCAAACGAACGACCGACCAAATTGAGTTCGGATTTAAATTCGCTCACCCAGCTTGGAATCGCTGCAGCTTCTCTTGCTAGGCCCTTAAGATCGAGTGATGAGGATGAGATAGCGATCGAGTCGAGCGAGATATCGTCTCTGGCTAATTCGGATAGCGAACGCATCACCCCGGAGTAGCCCACTTGGGCAGACTGATCAAATTGACGGACCGCATGGAGTGAGTCTCGCGTGGCGGCAATTTCTTGCTTCAGCCGCTCCACCGCCGCCACTTTGGCAGCATCAGGTTTGTGCTTGGCGAGCTTTTCTGTCAGCGCTTTTGCTTCGGCGTCCAAACTGCTCTCTTGTTGTTTCCACTGCGCCAGTTCTTTACCGAGTTGGCCTTGCTGCATGGCCTCATAACCGTAGAGCAACACACAAACCACCAGTAACGCCGCCCACACGATGGCGACGTTGGTTAAGGTAAAGCGCTGTTTCTTCGGTTTGAGGCTGTCAGGGAAGAGGTTGACCATCGTGACCGTTTGCTGCGCAGCACGCAGCAGCACATGGGCCGACTCCACCGACTCATCATTCAGTGGCGCAACTTTAACGCTCAGGCGCTCAGAGAGCGCATCGGCGATCTCTTGCTGATCCTCTTCATCACAACACACTTTCATCTGATGCAAAGAGAGCGAGCGCATCTGTGAAGAGAGGTAATCGACCGAACGTTGTAATTCCAGAGCGATGCTATCTAGCTGCAATAAACTGCTGGCCACACCAGTCAAAGGCGGCGTAACGCCGCGAATGGTGCGCTGAAACACGCTGTGCCCATCAACGAATGCACTGATCTTAAATTGTCCTTGCTTGGCACGTTGCAGCAAGAGAAATTGTGTCAGTTCTCCTGCGCTGTGCGCCCACAGCTCATCTTCCACGGCTACAGCATTGAGCGTTAGCCCTAGCGATTTGAGTGATTGATAAAGTCCGAACACCATTTTTTTCTGCGTGACATACACTTGCAGCTTGCTGCTGGTTGGCATCGGTGTGGAGTCCACCAACACATCGGTCACTTTTTCAGAAATCAGATCTTTAATCAAAAACGGTAGGGCGGCGCTGAGCTCCTGTTCAGGCACTTTCGGTTTTTCTATCTGGTAGGTTTGGTACAAGCCAGAGTGAAGCACGACATTGACCGTGCCCTGAGACACCTTATGTTGCTTGAGTGCGTTAAGGAGTATCTCTTGCCAGTTTTGGCTATCACAAGCGAGCTCAACGACTTGCTCCGCATGCTCGGGCAGCGACAAATGCAGCGCACTAGGCTGCACCACCACCGACAAACTGGGCGCGGTTTTTGACTTTGGTTTGAAGTGACCAATCAGTGATTTAATGTCCATTTAGCTGCTTGTTTTCCGCCAACGATTTCTACGACCTACTTGCACTTTGGGCGGAGCAGAGATGGACTGAGTCGCCGATTTTTCCGGAATAAGCTGACGCTCTTCCTCAAAATACCGCCCCTGCACACCCTCGACACCAAGAGAAAGTAAGGTTCTAAATTCTAATTTATTATCTACCCCAACGGCGATAACCTGCGTTTTCTTATCCGCACACGCACCAAGCATACTGCGGATATAGAGCTGATTTTCATGCCGTTGCTCGATCTGTTTAACCAAACCGCGATGCAGTTTTAAATAGGTGATAGAGAGATCTTTTAAGTAGTGTGTACTCACAATGGAGCGCCCAGCCTGACCGACCGTCACGCGACACCCTAACCCAGACATCACTTTGATCACTGGGCGCATATAATCTAAATGCTTAACCAGACGAGCTTCAGAGAACTCAAACATCAACTGGCCGCGCTGAGCTATGGTCAATTGTAACAGCTCATCTCGAAACCACTTGAAGTACTCTCGCTCCGCGAACGGCGTTACATCAAGGTTAAGCGAATAACATACTGAAGAATGCTGAGATTTTATTCTCTTTATCACCAACGTCAACATGGATTTGTCTAAAGTGGCGCCATAACCCACTGACTCTACGGCAGAAATAAAACGCGACGCTTTAAGTACCCCTTTTTCGGGATCGTTAATGCGTGCAAACAGTTCAAAATGATCGAGCTGGGTCTCTTGTTGTTCCGTCAGCAAATAACAAGGCTGCGCAAACACCAGCAGCTTATCGGGTGCCAATGCCATATCGAGTAAGGTTCGCCAACGAACGCTACCTCGGTCTTCTTCTGGAGAGGTATGTTTGTTGAATCGGCTCCAAGTATTATTGCCTTGCAGCTGAGCACTTTTCAGCGCGGTTTCCGCCTCGTCGATGATTCTGCCCTGACTTTCTCCCTCGTGATACATACTCACGCCAATATGAACCCAGTTGTCTTTATCAAGCGGGTTGGGCGGGGTTAATTTCGCCAATTGTTTGAGCGCGGCACTCGCCAAATTCGCCACTTCTTTATTCGACAAATGCGGGGCAAAAATCGCGAAGTCTGACTGGTAGTAGCGCGACAAAATCAGATCAGGATAGCGTTGAATCACATTGTTCAGCCCCTCTCCGACCTCGATAAGAAAGTCATTCGCAAGCTTTTCACCGTACTCTTCTCGAATCAGCGCCCAATCATCCACTCTGAGCAGCAAAATGCCACCTCTTGAGCCACTTTCAGATAATGCTGACTCCAATTTACTATCAAAGAGGACACGATTTGCCGTTCCGGTCAGCTGATCAAGAAACGTCTGAGTACGAATAAAGGCATCAAATCGACTGCGCTCTTGACGCGCATCTTGCAACTCTTCAATCAAGGTATCGAGCGCCTGACTGGCGGTGTAAGGCCACTCTGTGGGGTCACCTTTCGCATACTCTTCCACTCGCCCCGCCAAAATCATCCGCCCGCGCTCTTCAAGCCGCTCGCTGCCCGAGAGTTGCTCTTTCAGCCATTTCACCCCTTGCATCAAACAGAAAATGACCAAACCAATTGCCATGGTGATTGACCACATGGCTTGCAGCGAGTAGCCATAGCCAATGTAAGGAGGCACCGCTTTAAAATCGATCTGATAACCGACATTGCGCTCGAGCGGATACGATTGCTGATACAAGAGTGCGGGTTCGACTTTGGACGACGTGTCTTTGAAACGGTAGATCACGCCGTACGAGGAGGAGAGCTCCATTTCGACGATGTTCGACGCTTGGAGCATTTTAGGCATCCAGCGTTGGAGAGAGTAGGCAGCGTCAGGGTCTTCCATCTCCTTGTCCACAACCTCAACGATTCCCTGCAAGGATTGATCAAGATACTGCTGACCTAGACTACGAAACGAGAGTGTCCCACCGAGAAATAGAATGAACATCGCAATGATCACTATCATGGTGACAAAAGCGACTAAGCGAGTGCTCAATTTTAAGGTAGGGGTGTACCTCATGCGTTCGGAGTTCCTTTCCTAACAGTGAGCATCGATACCGACCAACAAGGCTCGATGACCATCAATGACAGCAAGTAATAGCTTGATTTTAGTCACTATACAAAAAAGCCGCGACATTCGCGGCTTTTTTCTAAAACTAATGAGTTAGAACGGGATGTCGTCATCAAAATCCATCGGTGGCTCATTGTACTGAGGTTTTGGCTGTTGCGCTTGTTGCGGCTGAGCGTATTGCTGAGAAGGCTGGCTCGCTTGCTGTGCCGGTTGTTGCGGCTGACCCCAACCTTGCTGCTGTGGCTGGCCCATACCTTGACCAGGCGCACCGCCTTGAGCACGGCCACCTAGCATCTGCATCACGCCATTGTAGCCTTGTACAACCACTTCCGTCGTGTAACGGTCTTGACCACTTTGATCTTGCCATTTACGTGTTTGCAGTTGACCTTCAATATAGACTTGAGAGCCTTTACGCAGGTACTCACCTGCGACTTCTGCCAACTTACCAAACAGTGCCACGCGGTGCCATTCCGTTTTTTCGCGCTGCTCACCGGTTGCCTTATCACGCCAGCTTTCAGACGTTGCAATTGTGATGTTTGCCACTGCGCCACCGCTAGGCATGTAACGTACTTCCGGGTCACCGCCCAGGTTACCGACTAAAATTACTTTGTTTACTCCGCGGGTCGCCATGATTCGCTCCGTCCAAATTTGAGTGTTGATACCTAAATAGCGCATTAGAATAACACGCTTTGACGCGCTGATAAATTTCTATCCCAAGATTCTCTTCTCAGCTTCTCTTCACAAGAATCCTTCATCAAGAATTCCTTATCAAGATGGACACACTGCGAGCCCGCGCCAATCCCACGCCGATATTCTTTCGAGCAAACTCACGTCAGATTGCTGCTGAGCTATCCATCGATTACTTTTGCGCTTGAAGCGAGACGCAAAGCAACGGCCTTAAATCGCACTTGATGCGATTTTGTACCACGCTAACGACTCGACTCACCGACTCATAGGCCTGCCATGCCCAAATCGTCTTACGCTCGTACTCTGCATTTTATCTGTAATAACAAAAACGACTCACACCCGCACGTCGATGATATCCAGCGGGCGCTGCGAATCACCATCCATCGTATGGAGCCATCAGAGCTGATGCTGGCGCTGCAACAAGAACGCCATCGGATATTGATATTTGACTACCAATTTGTGCATCAACAACAAGCGCAAATCGAAGCACTACCGCTTTTAAACAAACACTTTGAAGTGATTTTGATTAACTTGTATCAGCGCCTTTCCACCGATGAATTATTAACCTTTGGACATCTCAAGGGTCTGTTTTACTGCGACGACTCCCCAGAGGTGATCGCCAAAGGCTGCGCGGCAATCATTAATGGTGAAAATTGGTTACCTCGCAAAGTCACTGCACAATTGCTCTATCACTATCGCACGGTGATGAGCAGCCAAACGGCGACAGTGGTGCTCGACATCACCATGCGCGAGCTAGAAATTCTGCGCTGCCTTAAGAGTGGTGCGTCCAATGCACAGATCGCCGAGGACCTGTTCATCAGCGAATTCACGGTAAAATCGCACCTCTATCAAGCCTACAAAAAACTCAAGGTGCGAAATCGAGTCCAAGCGATGGAGTGGGCCAAAGCCAACCTCTGATGCCACTACCACACTCCAAAAACGAGCTAACACCCGCACATTTCTGGGCCGACAAGGAACGCTTTCATTCGCCATTTTCCACAGTCATGGTAAGGTATCGACCATCAATCACATCGCAAAGTGTGATTACGTCGTTCACGTCAGTTTTTACGGCGCTCACAAGGTTAAAAAATTAAAAAAAAGGGTATTACTCATGATTAAAAAGTGCCTCTTCCCCGCGGCGGGCTATGGGACGCGTTTTCTTCCTGCCACCAAGTCCATGCCAAAAGAAATGATGCCAGTGGTGAACAAGCCACTGATCGAATACGGTGTGGAAGAAGCGATTCAGGCCGGCATGAATGGCATGTGCATCGTGACAGGCCGTGGCAAGCATTCCATCATGGATCACTTTGATAAGAACTATGAGCTTGAGCACCAAATCAGCGGCACCAACAAAGAAGAGTTGCTGGTCGATATTCGTGACATCATCGACAGTGCTAACTTCACCTACATTCGCCAGCGTGAAATGAAAGGCCTTGGCCACGCGATCCTTACCGGGCGTGAGCTGGTTGGCGATGAGCCGTTCGCTGTTGTCCTCGCGGATGACTTATGTGTCAATGAGCAAGAAGGCGTACTGGCACAAATGGTCGCGCTATTTAAGCAGTTCCGCTGCTCAATTGTTGCTGTGCAAGAAGTGCCGGAAGATGAAACTCACAAATACGGCGTGATCTCTGGTGAAATGATCAAAGACGACATCTTCCGCGTTGACGACATGGTAGAGAAACCAGAAAAAGGCACAGCGCCAAGCAACCTTGCCATCATCGGCCGCTATATTCTCACTCCAGACATCTTTGAGTTGATCGAAAATACTGAGCCAGGAAAAGGTGGCGAAATCCAAATCACCGACGCGCTGCTCAAACAAGCCAAAGCAGGCTGTGTATTGGCATACAAATTCAAAGGCAAACGCTTTGACTGTGGTAGCGTCGAAGGTTACATCGAGGCGACCAACTACTGCTTCGAAAACCTCTACCTAAAAGACACCAAAACCTCTGAACTAGGTAAACAAGCCACAACCAAAGAGAGCTAATCTCTCTAGATTCAGTGCGAGTAGGCTCCCACCTACTCGCCCTTTTTTCCCTCCCTACCATAAACTCAAAACCAGGAACTAGGAACTAGCACCTCCAAACACTGTTCTTCCATCCAGTATTTTATTTGCACATTGCTCACGCTATGTAATACTTGTGCCACTATTTTTTGCCCTGAGTGATAACAATGGATCAGATAGAAGTCCGCGGTGCGCGCACCCATAACTTAAAAAATATCAACCTCACCATCCCACGCGATAAGCTGATTGTCATCACTGGCCTATCCGGTTCAGGTAAATCCTCGCTGGCGTTCGATACGCTCTATGCCGAAGGGCAACGACGCTACGTGGAATCACTCTCGGCGTACGCGCGTCAATTTTTGTCCTTGATGGAAAAACCCGACGTCGACCACATTGAAGGTCTCTCTCCTGCCATTTCCATCGAGCAGAAATCCACCTCACACAACCCTCGTTCAACCGTCGGCACCATCACTGAGGTCTACGATTACTTGCGTCTGCTCTACGCACGTGTGGGTGAGCCGCGCTGCCCTGACCATCATGTTCCACTCGCCGCGCAAACCATCTCACAGATGGTCGATAAAGTGTTGGCGATGCCAGAAGGGACAAAACTGATGCTGCTGGCGCCGATTGTCAAAGAGCGTAAGGGCGAGCACGTCAAAACGCTGGAAACCTTGGCAGCACAGGGGTTTATCCGCGCCCGTATTGATGGGGAAACCTGCGATTTATCCGATCCACCAACGCTAGAACTGCACAAGAAACACACCATCGAGGTCGTGGTCGATCGCTTTAAAGTCAGAGCCGACCTGCAGCAGCGCTTAGCCGAATCGTTTGAAACCACCCTAGAGCTGTCGGGCGGGATTGCAGTGGTCGCGCCGATGGAGGGCAATGACGAGGAGATCGTGTTCTCTGCTAACTTTGCTTGTCCGCATTGTGGCTACAGCATGCAAGAGCTTGAACCGCGCTTGTTCTCGTTCAACAACCCAGCCGGCGCCTGTCATACCTGTGATGGCCTTGGCGTTCAGCAATACTTTGACCCTGCACGCGTGATTTTGGATGAGTCACTCAGTTTGGCAGAGGGTGCTATCCGCGGTTGGGATCAGAAAAACTACTACTATTTCCAAATGCTGACGTCGCTCGCCAACCATTATCAGTTTGACCTGAACGCACCCTTTAAGTCTCTGCCAAAGAAAATTCGCGATGTGATTCTCACCGGCTCTGGCAGAACGGAAGTGGAGTTTAACTACATCAATGATCGCGGGGATATTCGCGTTAAACGTCATCCGTTTGAAGGCATTCTCAATACCTTGGAACGCCGCTATCGCGATACTGAATCTAACTCGGTACGCGAAGATTTGGCCAAGTACATTTCAACCAAAACCTGTAGCAGCTGTGACGGTAGCCGACTGCGCCTTGAAGCTCGCAATGTGTTCATTGGCGATACGACGCTGCCGGAAATTGTCGAACTCAGTATTGCCGATGCACTGACCTTCTTCCATGAATTGACTCTGGAAGGTCAGCGCGCACAAATTGCCGAGAAAGTGATGAAAGAGATCAACGACCGCTTGCAGTTTTTGGTCAATGTCGGTCTCAACTACCTCAACCTATCCCGCAGCGCCGAGACACTCTCCGGTGGTGAAGCGCAACGGATCCGTCTTGCCAGTCAAATTGGTGCCGGTTTAGTTGGTGTGATGTATGTACTGGATGAGCCTTCGATTGGTCTTCATCAGCGTGATAACGAGCGCCTGCTCAAGACGTTGACTCACCTACGCGATCTTGGCAACACCGTGCTCGTCGTTGAGCACGATGAAGACGCCATCCGTATGGCGGATCACGTGATTGATATCGGTCCTGGCGCGGGCGTCCATGGCGGTAACGTGGTGGCAGAAGGCACCATGGAAGAGATCATTGCCAATCCGAACTCTCTCACGGGCCAATACCTCAGTGGTCAAAAGCAGATCCGAGTCCCAACGGAGCGCACGCCTAAGGATCCGAAAAAAGTCGTGCAGCTCATTGGCGCGACGGGCAATAACCTCAAAGATGTCACGTTGGAGATCCCTGTCGGGCTGTTTAGCTGCATCACCGGGGTGTCTGGCTCAGGCAAATCGACTTTGATTAACGATACGTTCTTTAAAATTGCCCACACCGAGCTCAATGGTGCGACGACCGCCACACCCGCGCCGTATAAAACCATCAAAGGGCTACAACATTTTGATAAGGTGATCGACATCGATCAAAGCCCGATTGGTCGCACTCCGCGCTCAAATCCAGCGACCTACACCGGTATTTTTACACCCATTCGTGAGCTGTTTGCTGGCACACAGGAGTCACGCTCTCGTGGTTACAAACCGGGCCGGTTCAGTTTCAACGTGCGCGGCGGGCGTTGTGAAGCTTGCCAAGGTGATGGTGTGATCAAGGTGGAAATGCACTTCTTGCCAGATGTGTATGTCCCTTGTGACGTCTGTAAAGGCAAACGCTACAACCGCGAAACCTTAGAAGTGCGCTACAAAGGCAAAACCATTGACGAAGTGTTAGAGATGACGGTCGAAGACGCACGAACCTTCTTCGATCCAGTTCCTGTGATTGCTCGTAAGTTGCAAACCTTGATGGATGTGGGCTTGTCTTACATTCGCCTAGGTCAAGCGGCCACGACCCTCTCCGGGGGGGAAGCGCAGCGCGTTAAATTGGCGCGTGAGCTCTCTAAGCGCGATACCGGCAAAACACTCTACATTCTCGATGAGCCGACCACAGGTTTGCACTTCCACGATATCGAGCAGCTGTTAGCCGTGTTGCACCGCCTGCGTGATCACGGCAATACCGTTGTGGTGATTGAGCACAACCTCGATGTGATTAAAACTGCAGACTGGATCGTCGATTTGGGGCCGGAAGGGGGACAAGGCGGCGGTGAAATTATTGCTAGCGGAACACCGGAAGATGTGGCCTTGGTCGAAGGCTCACACACAGCGCGCTTCCTTAAGCCTATGTTAAAGTAAGCAATAGTAGTAAAAGTGAATAAAAAAATAGTAAAGTAAACGGGCTGGCGTGCTTCTTAGTGCCAGCCCGTTTTATTTGCTGGAAAGGAACACTATGGCAACCACCCACGTGGCAGGCACGCAGCTTCAAGCACGCACACAAGCTCGCCCTCTAACGAAACCTTTCTTGGCTATGATTGGCCTAGTCTACCTTGTCGCGATGCATTTCTTCATGCCGAACCCAGGCGGTTCAGGCTTGGCCCTTGCCTTTAACCCACCCACTTGGCTGCTGAGCTCAGTCGCTATCGCTCTTGGGCTTTATCAAGTTGGGACACGTGGCCAAATTCGTTACAACAAATTGACCATAGGTCTGTTTCTTTGTTGTGTGATCATGACCGTGCCCGTGCTCTATCCGCACTCTGAGCTGTCGTTGTCGGTCGCGCGATTAAGCGGATTGTGGGCCGGTTTTTTGCTGTTTGCCGTGCTGCAACAATTTCGTTTTAGTAACCCTCAGCGTCAAAGGCTGTTGTGGTTTGTGGTTATCGCCGTGTTCATTGAGGCCTTGTTTGGCTGGGTACAGTACCTAGTACTCGAACCCGGCAATCCCTTTGGCTACAACACCGACGCCAATCGTCCATACGGCATTTTTCAGCAACCGAACGTCATGGCGAGCTTCTTAGCCACAGGGCTTGCGCTGTCTGGCTATTTGCTGACCCGTCAGCCCATTAAATATCAACGCAAAGTCAGCCATGTGGCGCTACTCTATCTGGTACCTGCCATCGTGCTGCCCCTACTGGTAGTGCTCGCCTCTCGGACGGGTTGGCTCAGTGCGCTACTGGTCGTCGTGCTGCTGATCCCTTATTTGATGCGCTTTGCCACCAAAAAACGCGCCGTCGGTTGGCTCGTCTCTGTGATTATTGGCGTCACCATTGGCTTAGGGACCACGTTGATCGGTGAGAACAACACCCTGGCAGAGCGAAAGGTGAATCTAGAAGGGCCCAGACAATACACCTTCCCTCAGACGCTCGATATGCTGATTGAAAAGCCATTTACTGGCTATGGTTACGGACGCTTTGAAGCTGAATACTTGGTCTATACGGCGCGTCAACATCAGCTCAACGCCAGTTATCCGCCTGGGCTTGCATCAATGGATCACCCACACAACGAAACCTTATATTGGGGCGTAGAGGGAGGCGTGCTGCCGATTTTGGCCATGTTGATCGCGGCCATTTTGGTACTGTATCGTATCTACGCAGCGAAGAAAGGTACACGTTTGGCGATTTTCTCGCTCTTTATCCCCATCGTGCTTCACACCCAATTAGAATATCCGTTTTATCACTCAGCGATTCATTGGGTAACCTTTATCCTATTGATTTACTGGGTCGACCAACGTAAGCGCGCCTACCGATATGCGCGATTGAGCATCGTATCGCAGACCGGACTGCGCGTAGCAAGTTTGGTCTTGCCGCTGGTGACGTCGTTTTACATGATCACCACGCTGCACACCAACTACATATTGACACAGTTTGAGCTCTCCAAACCGAAAGATCCAGATATCCTTAACCGAGTCAGTAACCCGATTGTCTGGCAGGAACGTTTTGACTGGGACATCTACAGCACCTATCTCAATATTGGCCTGCACCAGCAAAACCCTGAATTTATTCAACCCTACGTGGATTGGTCGCTTGGCGTGATTACCCACAAACCGAGACCGGCGTTCTACAACAACTTGATTCTGGCCTACCAAGGTTTGAATGACAGTGAAAAGGCGGAGCAAATCCGAGCCGAAGCGCAATTCCTGTTTCCGCGGCGCGATTTCTCAGACGTGCAATACGTGCCACCGACAACCGACGCACTACTTCGTACAGACGAAGAATAAAAAGAAAACAAAAAGTAGATAAGAAAAGGCTCTCCGAACTGGAGAGCCATCTGCAATCATTAATAAGTCGATTTGCTCGCCAAGCGACTCTATCCGAGCGACTCTAATCCGAGCGACTCTATCCGAGCGACTCTTTAAGCGCTTGCAAACAGAGCGCGACGTTCTCCTCACGCGCACCATAGCCCATTAGGCCAATCCGCCACGCCTTGCCCGCCAATGCGCCAAGCCCGGCACCAATTTCCAGATTGTACGTATCAAGAAGGTGGCTGCGCACTTGGGCTTCATCAATTCCCTCAGGAACATAAATCGCATTCAGTTGCGGCAAGCGTGCGGACTCTTCCACCACAAACTCAAAGCCAAGCGCTAATAAGCCAGCCTTGAGCTTGTGGTGCATCTGCTGATGGCGACGCCACGCGTTTTCTAACCCTTCATTTTTGAGCATCAGCAAAGCTTCATGCAGTGCATAGAGACTGTTGACGGGCGCTGTGTGGTGGTAACTGCGCTTGCCCTCTCCACTCCAGTAACCGAGCACCAAACTTTGGTCTAAAAACCAACTTTGCACCGGTGTTTGACGAGCGGTGATTTTCTCAATCGCTGCACTGGAGAAGGTCACAGGAGAAAGGCCCGGCGTACAAGAGAGGCACTTTTGACTGCCCGAGTAGACCGCATCAAGTTGCCACTCATCGACTTTGAGTGGCACACCACCCAGTGACGTCACCGCATCGACAATCGACAACACATTGAACTCTTTAGCAAGCGCGCCCAGCGTCTTCGCATCGCTGCATGCCCCTGTCGACGTTTCTGCATGGACAAACGCGAGGAGCTTGGCATCAGGATGCGCCTGCAACGCATCACGAACTTTCTCTACCGAGACCGGCGCTCCCCATTCATCATCAACCAACACCGCTTCACCGCCGCAGCGTACCACGTTCTCTCGCATGCGTTCGCCAAACACGCCATTGCGGCAGACGATGACTTTGTCCCCCGGCTCAATCAAGTTAACAAAGCAGGTCTCCATACCTGCACTGCCTGGTGCCGAGACGGCAATCGTAAACTCATTGTTGGTCTGAAAGGCGTATTTAAGCAGCTGCTTGAGTTCGTCCATCATCTGGATAAAAAGCGGGTCAAGGTGGCCCACCGTCGGGCGGCTCAAAGCTTGCAGTACCTGTGGGGAAATATCGGATGGACCAGGGCCCATCAAAATACGGCGAGGGGGGATAAAACTTTGGTAAGTCATTGGCAACTCCTTTTGAATCATGAGGGTGTTCTTGTTGTTATCTCTTCACCATAATCGAATTCATCCAGCGCAGCAATGCGCAAAAAGTCGACAGGTCATACCAGCCTCACAAACTGAACCTATCGTCTTTAACCCGTAAATTTCGCATTGACATTAAGAAGATAAACACGTTCAATGCGAAAGCGGTGGCAAGACAATTCGTCACCCTGTTGTACAAACAATTATGCTTTTTGCAGAAGAGGAGCACTACCCAGGTAGGCATGTTGTGGAGCCACAATTCCAAAACAACATTCTGAGGGGGAGTAGTGCCGAGGTAGGCTTATATTGTGGTTTAAGCCTGTCGGTTGACTTGGGTTGAGTCCCATCAACTGTCATCAGCGCCGTCTGGTGATGAGCTTCTGAGGTCGTACTCCATACCTACCTCTACTCTCGCTCATCCTCACCTCACGCAAAGGAAAGACTCAATATTCAGGAAGTTGTGGGAGAAATGCCGTGAGCAATTTTAACGTTGCTAAATTTGGTGGGACAAGTGTTGCAAACTTTGAAGCGATGAGCCGTTGTGCGGCGGTCGTTGAGAACAATCCAGAGACAAAACTGGTGGTCAGCAGTGCCTGTTCAGGGGTAACAAATCTATTGGTCGCGCTGGCGAACGGCGTACAAGATCAGCAGCAACGCAGCGATATTCTGACTCAGCTCGCTGAGATTCATGATGCGATTCTTAATCAACTCAATGATCCAACCCATGCGGCGAGTGAAGTGTACAGTCTGCTTGATACGGTCACCAGCCTTGCGGAAGCGGCCTCGATTCAAGCCAGCAATAAGTTGACTGATCACCTTGTTGCGTGTGGTGAACTGATGTCGACCCACATTTTAACCCAACTGATGATTGAGCGCGGCATCAACGCGGTACGCTTTGATATTCGTGATGTACTGCGCACTGACAGCCACTTTGGCCGCGCAGAACCGGATGTTGCCGCCATTCGTGAGCTTGCCAGTGACACCTTGCTGCCACTGTGCCGCGAGCACGTTGTGGTGACACAGGGCTTTATTGGTTCCGATGAAGAAGGCAACACCACTACCCTTGGCCGTGGTGGCAGTGATTACAGTGCGGCTTTGATTGCCGAGGCAGTGCAAGCCTCTGGCTTAGAAATTTGGACTGACGTACCGGGAATCTACACCACAGATCCGCGCATTGCCCCGAATGCGGCACCGATTGCAGAAATTAGCTTCAGCGAAGCGTCAGAGATGGCGAATTTTGGCGCCAAGATCCTGCACCCTTCGACCCTAGTCCCTGCTCTGCGCCATGATATTCCGGTATTTGTCGGTTCCTCGAAAGCGCCTGAGCAAGGCGGTACTTGGATTCGTCATCAAGTGGAAAGCTCACCGCTGTTTCGCGCCCTAGCCCTACGTAACAACCAAACCATGGTGACGCTGCGCAGCGCGAAAATGTTCCATGCTTACGGCTTTCTAGCCAAAGTGTTTGAGATCTTGGCCAAGCATAAGGTCTCGGTCGATTTGATCACCACCTCTGAAATCAGTGTCTCATTAACGCTTGATCAAACAGGTACCTCTGGCGGTGCGCCATCGTTACCTCAAGCTGCGCGTGAAGAGCTTGAAGAGCTGTGCAGCGTGAAAGTGGAACACAACCTCTCCGTCGTCGCCTTGATTGGTAACAACATGAGCGAGAGCAAAGGTTATGCAAAACAAGTATTTGGTACACTTGAAGACTTTAACTTACGAATGATTTGTTACGGCGCTAGCCAGCACAACCTCTGTTTCTTACTGCGTGAATCAGAAGCCAAACAAGCGATTCAGAAGTTGCATGTCGAGCTGTTTGAGCGCTAACAGCACTATAAATACACATCAGCGACGAAGCACTCTCGTGTTTCGTCGCTGAAGCATTGCTACGTCAAATAGTGAGGCTTATTCGCCCGCCACTTTCATTGACTCAAGCAGGATAGAACCGGTTTGAATCTGCGAACGGGTTTCCACATCACTGCCGACAGCCACAATTTGGTTGAACATCTGCTTGAGATTGCCTGCGATGGTCACCTCCGAGACGGGGAATTGGATTTGACCATTCTCAACCCAAAAACCGGCTGCGCCGCGCGAGTAATCGCCCGTCACGATATTCACACCCTGCCCCATCACTTCTGTAACCAAAAAGCCGGTGTCCAGCGCCTTAAGCATTTGATCAAAATCTTGCCCAGTTGATTGCACGTACCAGTTGTGGATGCCACCCGCATGACCGGTTGGCGTCATCGACATTTTACGCGCCGCATAGCTGGTCAATAGGTAAGTGGATAAAACGCCGTCAGTGATAATTTGTCTATCTTGCGTCGCAACGCCTTCGCTATCAAACGGGCTTGACGCCAGACCACGCAACACATGGGGACGCTCGTCGACTTGGAACCAGCTGGGTAGAATTTGCTGACCAAGATGATCAAGAAGAAACGAGGATTTGCGGTACAAGTTACCGCCACTGATCGCCATCACAAGGTGACCGAGTAGACCCGTTGCGACATCCGCCGCAAACATGATCGGGTACTGACCGGTTTTGAGCTTCTGCGCGTCTAAACGACTGACGGTTTTCTCCGCTGCGCTCAGGCCCACGGATTTCGGCGTCCACAGGTCGTCTTTGTGACGCGCCACTGTGTAGCTGTAGTCACGTTCCATTTCACCGTTTTGGCCTTGACCAATCACACAGCAACTGATGCTATGGCGACTTGAGGCATAACTCGCCAGTAAGCCGTGGCTGTTGCCGTACACTTTGACGCCATAATGGCTATCGTAACTGGCGCCATCACTTTGCTTGATCTTATCGCTGTAGCTGAGCGCTTCTTGCTCCGCTTCAATCGCCATTTTTGCCGCGTAGTCAGGATCAGGCGTATCGGGGTGAAACAGATCCAAATCGGGAATATCTTTGACCATCAACTCAGCCGGTGCTGGGCCTGCGTACGGGTCTTCTGATGTGTATTGAGCGATATCGAGCGCCGCCAATACCGTTTGTTGAATCGCTTTTTCGCTTAAGTCTGACGTTGAGGCGCTGCCTTTACGCTGATTGCGGTAGACGGTAATACCGAGTGCACCGTCGCTGTTGAACTCCACATTTTCGACCTCACACATGCGAGTCGATACGCTTAAACCTGTGGTTTTACTGATGGCAACTTCCGCGGCATCCGCTTTTTCACCCGCCATCTCTAACGCTTTCGCGACGGCAGCTTCAAGCTCGATACGCTGCTGTGCCACTTGCTTTTTTACGTCCATATTCTCTTCATCAGTCGTTGCTTTGTCGCTAGGATAACAAGAATTTCGCTTTCTCCCCATGATTCTTGTTAAAATAGAGAAATAGACGTTCAAATGAAGGTATGAAAATGGCTCGCAAAAATCAGAAAGCGCCATGGGAACCAGAAGAAGAGATCATCTGGGTAAGTAAATCCGAGTTGAAGCGTGACATGGAAGAGCTGCAGAAACTGGGTGAAGAGCTCGTTAACCTCAAGCCCTCTGTGTTGGAAAAATTTCCACTCAGCGAAGACTTGGCCGATGCGATTCGCGATGCGCAGCGTTTTAAAAACGAAGCGCGCCGTCGTCAGTTGCAGTTTATCGGCAAATTGATGCGTCACGAAGACCCAGAGCCAATTCAAGCGGCGCTGGATAAAGTCCGTAACAAGCACTCTCAAACCACGGCGCTGCTGCACAAACTAGAGCAACTGCGTGACCGTGTGGTGGAAGAGGGCGACAGCGCAATTGAAGAGGTATTGACGCTGTATCCGGATGCGGACCGTCAGCGTTTGCGTCAGCTTGCTCGTCAGGCGAACAAAGAAAAACAAGCCAACAAGCCGGCTAAAGCGTATCGAGAGATTTTCCAGATCCTCAAAGCATTGAGCAGCGAAGAGCCACAATAACACGCTCTTAGTCAGTGATGATTGACGCGGATAAGTGCACACTTATCCGCTTTTTTTATCTCTGCTTTCTAGCCCATTGTTATAGCGCTCAGTTGTGCGCCGTGGTGGCCGCCTGAACAAATGCGCCGAGGCTAGAGTCCGAGTGGGTCGCTGCTAGTTCTGAGATCGGCCCAGTCGCTGCGACATGACCCTTTTCGACAAACGCAAAATGCGTTGCGATCGCTTTCGCATCACCCAAGTGGTGCGTCACCATCACGACCGTAATATCACGCTCACTCGCCAACTGTTTGACCAGTGATAGCATCTCTAACCTGAGCAAAGGATCGAGCGCTGAAAAGGGCTCGTCGAGCAGCCATATCGGCGCAGATTGTACAAAGCAGCGCGCTAACGCAACCCGTTGACGCTGGCCACCAGAGAGCTCATGCGGCAATCGAGACAAATACTCCGCCACCCCCACCTGCTGCGCCGCTTGCACTACCGCCTGTTTCTGCGTTGCAGACAACTTCAAGCCGGGATCCAATCCAAGGCCGATGTTTTCCAACACGGTAAGGTGAGCAAACAAGTTGTGTTCTTGAAACAACATCGCAAACGGGCGCTGATAAGGTGCCAGCCCGTTGAGTGTTTGACCTTGCGCTAAAATTTCACCGCTTAATGGTTCAATAAAACCCGCCATCAAGGCGAGTAAGGTCGACTTCCCTGCGCCACTGGGTCCCATTAGCGCGACGACTTGCCCTGCCTCAACGTGCAGATCAAACTGAAATGACTCGGCATGATAATCGTAATGCAGGTCACTGAGAGTGAGCATAGTGACTCCTATTGGTGGGGGTAGAGGCAGAGCGAGGGCGAAACAGGCGCTCCATCAGCGCAAAGCAGCCCACACTCAAAAGCAGTAAAGTGACCGATACGACCGCCGCCGCGTCCATTTGGTAGCTGCCGAGCAGTTGGAACAGGTAGAGCGGCAGAGTACGAAACTCCTGACTGCCAAACAGCGCGATGGCACTGAGATCACCCATAGAAAACATAAAGCTGATGGCAAACGCGTGCGCCAGCGGCCGTTTTAATGCGCGCCACTCCACCACTCGTAAACGGCGCCAACCGCGGATTCCAAGGGTTGCACAAAGGTACTGATACTGCTGCTCAAGTTGCAACATCGGCTGAGCCAAGGTTTTGATCACATAAGGCAGCCCCATTAACGCGTTGACCGCAACAACAACGACCAAGGCGTAGCTGAGCGCATCCGTCCACGAACGGAGCAGCAAAAAGAGCCCGGTCGAGATCACTAATCCTGGGGTCACCAGGATGATGGTCCCTAGCAGCTCTATCTTATCCGCGGTTTTCTCACGTTGATTGAGGCGCAGTCTTCGGCTCGACAATAAAATCGCCGTGCCCGCACTGACAGCGATAACGCTCGCCATGCTCGCCACTTTCAGTGACGCGCCGAGCGCGGACCAAAATCGGCCATCGCTCAGCACACTTAACGCCTGAGAATTCATGCCACTGGCTAGTACCATCCCAAGAGGCGGCAACACTAACAGCAAGCTAAATCCTACCCAAGCGCCATCCCAGCACTTAGAGAGTAGATTGTCTTTCACCACCAACGCAGCAGGTGCGTTGCTGCCCATCGAAGTGGCAATAGGTCGGGCGAAACGTTGAATCGATAGTGCCATTAAGCCACATAGCAACATCTGCCAAATCGCCAATAACGCGCCCGCTTGCAAATCAAAATCAAACTTGATCGCTTGGTAAATCGCGAGCTCAATAGTGGTCGATTTAGGCCCGCCGCCCAGTGCCATTACAGTGGCGAAACTGGTAAAGCAGAGCATAAACACCAACCCGCAAACGGGCGCTAATTGCTGCCTCATCCGCGGCCATTCGACCCACTTAAACTTTTGCCAATGCCCCATGCCTAAGTGGGCGCACAGTTTGTGTTGCTCCGCCGGAATCGACTCTAGTGATTGCAGCAGCAAACGCGCCGCATAAGGAAGATTAAAAAAGAGGTGCGCGAGCAAAATGCCGTGCAAACCGTAAATATTAAATGGCAACGAGAGATCCCACTGCGCAAGCTGTGTCGCCAGCCAACCACTGCGCCCATAAATCGCCAGCAAGCCAAACACCCCCACCAACACAGGCAGCACCAAAGTGGTCGCAAACAGCTTAAGTACCAAGGCTTTGCCGATAAACTGCCGCCGCGACAAAGCATGGGCGACGGGGATCGCCAAGCCGACACTGAGCAGCGTTGAGAGGAAAGATTGATAGAAGCTAAATTGGGTAACGTGGCGGTAATAAGGGTCTTGCCAAATGACACGCAGATCGAAGGAAGGCGCTTGATTGAGCAATGCCAGCAACGCAGAAACGACAAAGGCCGCGATCAACATCGCGACCCATACGCCTAATTTAGGGACAGATTGCACGAACGCCCAACCTTAGAAGGTCAACGCGTTTTGCCATTCACGAATCCACGCTTTGCGGTGGGTAGCCACCTCTTCAGCGCTAAAGCTCAAGGCTTGGCTTGGCTTCGTCAGGCTTTGATACCCTTCTGGTAACGCAACGTCAGTGACAGGGTACATCCAGTTCCCTGTGGGCATGGCCGACTGAAAGTCATCGCTGAGGATAAACTGCATAAAGGCATCCGCCAACTCGCTGTTCGCGCTCGTTTTAACTTTGGCGGCCACTTCTACTTGAGTGTAATGACCTTCCGCGAAATTCGCCGCAGCGAACTTAGCCTCATTTTCGGCAATCAGATGGTACGCAGGTGACGTGGTGTAAGAGAGCACCATGTCAGACTCGCCTTTTAAGAACATCGAGTACGCTTCTGACCACCCTTTCGTGACCGTCACTGTCTTTTTCGCCAACGCCTTCCACGCCTGCGGCGCTTCGTCGCCATAGACAGATTTCATCCACAGCATCAAACCTTGACCCGGGGTTGAGGTACGCGGGTCTTGGTAGATGACTGTTAAGTCGTCATTTGATTCCACCAGCGCTTTGAGGCTAGTCGGTGGCTCAGCTAAGGTCTCTTTGTTGTAGACAAACGCGAAGTAACCGTAGTCGTACGGCACAAAGGTCGTATTGGACCAGCCGCCTGGCAAGGTGACGGATGACGTATCGACGCTATGCTCAACCAACAAACCGGTTTGCTGCGCTTCTGCCATCAAGTTGTTGTCTAACCCCAACACAATGTCGGCTTTGCTATTGTTGCCTTCCAGTCTCAAGCGATTGAGGATAGAGACGCCATCATCCAAAGCTACAAAATTCAACGTACAGTCGCACTGTGCTTCAAACGCTTTTTTTACCGCTGGGCCTGGACCCCAATCGGCAGCGAAAGAGTCATAGGTATAAACGGTTAACGTATCGGCTGCGGTTGCAGAAAAAGACGTCAATGCCACGGCGGCACAAAGTGGCATAATTGAAGGGATAAAAGTGGATTTCACTGCTCGCTCTCCTTGTTGAGCCACGCAGGTCTGAGGGACAAACAGACGTCTGATGTCCTCGCTCAATTCCTACGCCAGCATTATCTGGTTCAGGTCTACGGGTCCCGAGCAAAGCTCGATCTCAGCGTCATTCAGTGAATGAATAGCTCCCCGATGAGGTTCGGCTTGATTGTAATAGGTCTGCCCTACAATAGCCATACTTGCGTGACGGCCCACCAAGGCGCAATCACGAATCGTTACGTTGATCATAGCCCCAGCGCGCCACCAAGGATTGCTCGATGCCGAGGTGATCCAAAATGCGCGCGACCATAAAATCAATAAGATCGTCTATCGATTTAGGTTGGTGATAAAAACCGGGCGCGGCGGGCATAATGGTAACGCCCATCTGCGAGAGCTTGTGCATGTTCTCAAGGTGCAAGGTTGAGAACGGCGTTTCTCGAACTACCAGCAGCAATTGACCACGCTCTTTCATCACCACATCGGCGGCACGTTCAATCAGATTATCGGACATACCATGAGCAATCGCAGCGACGCTTCCTGCCGAACAAGGGCAGACCACCATTTGCTTGGGCGCCGCTGAGCCAGAGGCCACGGGCGAGAACCAATCCTCTTTACCGCACACCACTAATTTAGCCGGGTCGCAATTAAGATGGGTGACTAAGGCTTGCTTGGCGCTGTCTGGATTGGCAGGCAGTTTTAATCCGTGTTCGGTGGCCAACACCACTCGCGCCGCCGATGAAACCAGCAGGTAAACCTGATAGTCCGCGGCCAACAAGCACTGCAACAAACGCAGCCCGTAAGGCGCGCCTGAGGCTCCGGTGAAAGCGAGGGTGATGGATTTTTCAGACATTATGCGTATCTCTTATTATTGGGCTAATTGCGCTAACAGTTTGTCGTGAATTCCGCCAAACCCGCCGTTACTCATCACCAGAATCTGATCGCCGGGGCGAGCATGCCGAGCGATATTGCGCACCAAGTCGTCGATGTCGTCAGAGACATAAGCAGGTTGCGCGCACTGCTCGGCAATCTCACTCACGGACCAGGTAATTGACTCAGGTTGAAAGAGGAACACTTCATCGGCCGCCTGCAATGAGGCCGCGAGCGTCTCTTTGTGCACCCCGCGTTTCATGGTTGCACTGCGCGGCTCCAACACCGCAAGGATTCGGGATTGACCCACCTTGTTACGTAAGCCGCCCAATGTCAGTTCAATCGCCGTTGGATGATGAGCAAAGTCGTCATACACAGTGATGTCATTGACCTGCCCTTTTAACTCTAAGCGGCGTTTGGTATTAATAAAGCGCCCTAACGCCTCACAAGCGTGATCCGGAGTGACACCCACATGACGCGCCGCCGCGATGGCCATCAACGCATTGCTGACGTTGTGATCGCCGACTAAATCCCACGTCACTCGACCCACTATTTCTCCCGCCAATAAGACATCAAAGACACTGCCATCTTGGGCCTGTTTTTGCGCTTGCCAGCCAGATTCGCACCCTGTGTACTCTTGTTCGCTCCAGCAGCCACGGGCAATAACGTCTTGCAGCGCCTGGTCTGATTGAGGAGTAAACATCCGACCATTGCCCGGTACGGTTCTCACTAGATGGTGAAATTGGCGCTTAATCGCTTCCAGATCATCGAAGATGTCTGCATGATCGAACTCAAGGTTATTCATGACCAAGGTACGTGGATGGTAATGAACGAACTTAGAACGCTTATCGAAAAAAGCGCTGTCGTATTCATCAGCTTCAACTATGAAAAACGGGCTGTTGCCCAATCTTGCCGACAAACCAAAGTTGCCAAGCACGCCCCCCACGAGAAAACCGGGTTCATAACCGCAATCTTCCAGAATCCAAGCGAGCATACTCGATGTGGTGGTTTTGCCGTGCGTTCCCGCGACCGCCAGTACCCATCGGTCATGCAGCAAAAACTCTTGCAGCCACTGCGGGCCGGAGGTGTAACGCAGGTTGCTATCAAGCACATGTTCGACACACGGGTTACCACGGCTCATCGCATTACCGATCACCACCAAATCGGGCGCCGGATTTAACTGCGCCGGATCAAACCCTTCTATAATTTCAATACCTTGCGATTCAAGTAGCGTGCTCATGGGCGGGTACACATTGGCGTCACTGCCGGTGACTTTGTGCCCCAATTGACGCGCTAAAATTGCCGCTCCTCCCATAAAGGTGCCACAAATTCCCAAGATATGAATATGCATAGAGTGATCCTGAAAAGGCTAATTTGAAGTGCTCATTATGGCGATAATGACTTGAAAAGCGAACCTCTTTGTCCTTGGGATGTGAAATCTTGGCACAATCGAGCAAAGTTTGTTCAAGATGAAAAACCGTGAAAATATTTGAATAATTACCAAAAAAATTGAGAGGTTAGACAGTTAGTTCGTTACCAATAATAAGATCATGGTTTTACAATTGCTCAAGGCAAAAACAAAAGCTCACGCATAGCTTCGTCCCTCTTGCGCCCCAACAATAAAATGGCAAGAGGTTGCCCAACTCCCCCCAAACTTATGCGATTTTAAGGAATAAACATGTCTGGAATGCGCACCCTTGGCGAGTTCATTGTTGAAAAACAGACGGACTTCCCCCACGCTAGCGGTGATCTATCATCCCTACTATCGTCGATTCGCCTTGCGGCTAAAATCGTCAACCGCGAAATAAACGCGGCTGGCCTTGGTGATATCACCGGTGCCGTTGGTAGTGAGAACATTCAGGGCGAAGCCCAACAAAAACTGGATGTTTACGCGAACGAGAAGTTCAAAGCAGCACTTGAAGCACGCGATCAAGTGTGTGGCGTAGCAAGTGAAGAAGAAGATGAGGCGGTCGCGTTCAATAAAGAACTGAACAAAAACGCCAAATACGTGGTATTGATGGATCCACTCGATGGCTCATCTAACATCGATGTTAACGTCTCTGTCGGAACGATTTTCTCCATCTATCGCCGCGTCTCTCCTATCGGTACCCCACCGACAGAAGAAGACTTCCTTCAACCAGGCAACAAGCAAGTCGCGGCCGGTTATGTGATTTACGGTTCATCGACCATGCTTGTCTACACCACAGGCAATGGCGTCAATGGTTTTACCTACGATCCATCGATCGGTACGTTCTGCTTGTCTCATGAGAATATGATGGTGCCAGAAGATGGCCGCATCTACTCAATTAACGAAGGTAACTACTTCCGTTTCCCAATGGGCGTGAAAAAGTACATCAAATTCTGCCAAGAAAACGAACCGAATGACGGTCGTCCGTACACGTCTCGCTACATTGGCTCTTTGGTGTCGGACTTCCACCGTAACCTGCTGAAAGGCGGCATTTACCTGTACCCAAGCACGCAAAGCCACCCGAGCGGCAAACTGCGCCTTCTTTATGAGTGCAACCCAATGGCGTTCATTATTGAGCAGGCGGGCGGTATTGCCTCAGACGGTGAGAAACGCATCATGGATATTGAACCTACAGAGCTGCACCAACGTGTGCCTTTCTTTGTTGGCTCAAAAAACATGGTCAAGAAAGTCGAATCTTTCCTCGCAGAATACAAAGACCAATAAGGCTCAGATATTCTCTCCAAGGCGCTCACTGAGCGCCTTGTTTTTTAAGAACCTCCATCACTTCCCAGTCGCTGCGCCTCACAATCGGTGTTTTCTTGACCAAGCTCTCATCGTCCGTCATTTACAAAAAACCAAGTTTAGCGGTAAGGTATTTGCCTACATATCGACCAATAACAAGGAAGCTTGCCCATGAGTCTTAATCACGTCCCTGCAGGGAAATCACTCCCGGATGACATTTATGTCGTCATCGAAATTCCGGCCAATGCCGATCCGATCAAGTACGAGGTCGACAAAGATTCTGGCGCGGTATTTGTGGACCGCTTTATGTCCGCGCCTATGTTCTATCCATGTAACTATGGCTATGTGAATCACACACTCTCTTTAGATGGTGACCCGGTTGATGTCCTAGTGCCGACCCCTTATCCCTTGATGCCAGGTAGTGTGATTCGCTGTCGCCCTGTCGGTGTATTGAAAATGACCGATGAATCAGGTGAAGATGCCAAAGTACTCGCCGTGCCGCACAGTAAAATCTCCAAAGAGTACGAGCACATCCAAGATGTCGGTGATATTCCTGATCTGCTCAAAGCGCAAATTACCCACTTTTTTGAGCGCTACAAAGAGCTCGAAAGCGGCAAATGGGTCAAAGTGGAGGGCTGGGAAGACGTCGCTGCCGCGCGCCAAGAGATTCTGGAGTCGTTTGAGCGCGCGAGTAAGTAATCCTCACCCAACCACCGTGACTCATTGACTAAAAGAAAACGGCCAGAGCAGTGAAACTCTGGCCGTTTTCTTTATCGGCATTCAACCATTAAAAACCCGAACCTGCCGTGGAATTACGCCCTGAGACATAGTCTTGCTGGAAGAAGGGGTCAAGACGGTCGCACACCCCATAATAGGGTTTGCCCATAACCCCAAGCATGTAGGCGTTTTGCTGACAATATTGACCGCGACCTTGCTCATACCCTGCCAAATAGGCGGCATAACGGTCGTCGTTCAAATAGCCAGCTTCATCCGCTTTGGCTAACTTGGATTGCGACAAGTTCAGTAAGCCGTTTTCACCGCGATCAACACCGAACTGATACCAATCTTGATCGACGTTAGACGTTGGCGTAGTGACAGTGGTACAGCCTGTGAGTAACAGGGCGACGAACGCCCCGACGGGTGTGATGGTACGTTTCAGCGCTGACATAGGACTCTCCTTATTGAACGCTTATTCTCATCATAAAATGGCGCTAGACGCGCTGGCACCAATCACCCGATGCAATCAACACATCCAATTGGCTGACATCTTGGTAGAGGTAAATCCAAGCCTGACCAAACGGCGTATCTATGCGCTCTCGGCGATACTCTACCGGCACATCTTCTAGTTCATCTATACGTGCGAGTGTGACATCATCGATCAAATAGACTTCACCTGAGATCGAATCATGTCCTTCGATCACCGCCGGATAGGGTCCCAAATCATACAGCGCATAAAAGGGCGGTGTATCAAAATGACCCAAACACTGCGAGCCAGCTAAAAAATCTTGGTTCGACTCCCCTTTGCGCAATGTGCCATAAACAAACAATAGATGTTGCATTGCCCGCCCCTATTTCCTTTCTCTGCCTGAGTGTGTCTCAACGTCGGCTCTGTGTTAGAGCCACTATTAATCAAACTCAAATTGATAGAGCAGATCCACAGCGCTACTCACACCAGAGACCGCCTCTAAATAAAGATCCTGCATTAAGCGGTAACGCACCGTAAACTCGCCCACCGAGTCAAAAATTCCGACCCCATATTTAACCTGCAAGCCAGGGAGAATATAACCACTCACCGTGACCTGAGAGTCATCACCCGAGCCCGCGGTATCCAACTGCAGATCCTGAACGCCAAAGGCTTCGCCAATTTCGCCCACCACTTTGCCGCTTTTCGCTAGGCTCAAACCAATGAGTGTGGTGGTCATCGCGTTGCCGCCTGCTTCGCCATCAATGTCTTGACCACGCAATAGATAGGATAGCGCATTCGCTTGCGGCATGGCCGGATCTGAGAAGATGGTGACCGATGGCTCATCGGCCGGTCCAGTCACTTTGACCCCGGCCGTCACGTCGTCTTGGGTGTTATCGGGATTTCGAATCGCTGTGATCTGCACATAGGGCTGATCCACTGGCCCATTCATCAAAATCTTACCTTCACTGATGATCAAATCTTGACCAAAGGAGCGATACGAACCATCGACAATGTTGATTTCACCTTGAACAAACGGACCTTTGTCTTTTTGCGCCACATTCAAGTTGCCTTTCAGTCCGCCTTCAAGCCCAAACGCCACTAGCTTGAAGTCATCGCCAATGCTGATATTAATATTGGTTTCGAGATTAAACGGCACTTCGGTGGCGTTCTCAACAGGTTGGAGATCTTTATCAAGTAACACTTGATCGTCTGAGACGCCAATAGCACTCGGCGGTAGCTCTTCGACGATAATACGCCCCCAAGGCAGATGAATACTTCCATCCACGCGCGCCAATTTAGGCGAGGCCGATATCGTCATATCCGGCTGCACTTTCAGCGCCACCATAGGCGGCACATTGACCAGCAGCTCTTCAGCGTACACTCGCAGTTGCGCGCTCCAGTTACTCAACTCACGCCACTCGGCTTCACCAGAGAGTTCCAAATCGCCATCTGGCGTGGTCAATTTCGCCGCAAGCAGCGCATCATAACCGTTGAGATCGAGGCTCACTCGACCTGAATCCACTTCTACCGGAGAGAGCTCCCCTTTCAGCGACATCTTATCGATCAGCAGTTGCCCCTCGACTTTCGGTTGCGTTACCGCACCGCTGATGGCGAGATCGGTACTGATGGTCGATTTTAGCTCACTAAAATCGCCAATTAATGGCGCAAGAAAATCAATGTGGAACGGAGTTAATGCGAGCTTGGCGTCTATCTTTGGGTTGGCATCCAATACGTTAGGGAGAGTCACTTGGCCAGAAAGATCGCCATTATCGCGCACATCAATCAGCCAGTCGGCGTCCAAACGGTTATTCGCTAACGCGGCATTGAGTGTCACCGCATGCCACGCTAAGGTGACATTTTCTTCAAGCTTTTGCGTCACTTGACCGGCTGGCATCGATACCGAGGCTTTTACTTCAGGCGGCGTCTCTGGCGACCATTTCGCCCACACATTGGCATTCACTTCAGCTTTGAGCTGAGTGGTGGGTGGGATAAAGGCGTGCAATTGATTGACGTTAAACTGCGATAAAGAGAGCGCGGCTTCACCGCTTTCCCCCACTTGAATATCCTCATCCAAACACAGCGCGGAATCCGATTGCAGCCAACAGTGCGCTGCGACCATCACTTGGTTACGCTCAGCGTCGAAGCCCAGTGCGGTGGTGTCAGCCAGCATCCATTCGCCCTGCTGGGTGGAAATCGATACCTCCTCAAGTTCGCCCTGCCACTTAAGCTGCGGCTCTAACGTCAATGCACCACGCAAGTCGATATGGCTCGTCACCAACTCAGATAACAGATCTATGCTAAGCTGATGTTGCTGCTGCGAGCCAGAAAAAGCCAGTGCGACACTTTCAATCCGCTCGCCTTGAACCGTCGCCTGCTTAACGTTCAATTGCAGATCGCCTTGCGGCACAGGCAGCGGAGTCACCTCGCCTTTGATGCTCGCACTGCCAATTTGCGCTAGGGTTTGCCACGCTAATCGGTTGGCGTTGATATCTAGCCCTAAGGTTGGCTCAGTCATCTCACCACTCAGCGCCACTTGCCCCAGAATCTGGCCTTTGAGATCAGGCACCGTTTTCGAAAGTTGTGGCAAGGTCAATGTCAGTAACATATCCCACTGCTTATCCAACTCGCCCTGTGCGGCAATCTTGTTAGGACCATGAGAGAGCACTAAGCCCGACGTTTTAGCGCGAACATTGCCATCTCCTGCCGCGTCCGACGCCTCGATATCACCAACAATATTGAGCGGATAGCCGCGCAGTAGACCATCAATGTTGAGGTCGGTGCGTTCCACACGCCAACCGCCTTGGGCCGTCAGACCGCCTGCGGTTTCAAGTGTGCCACTGATGTCACCTTCCGCTTGCGGCCACTGCAAACCGGGTTGGATATGGCTAAGAGCTAAGTTTGCGCCCCAACTCACTTGCTCTTGCCACCCCGCACGCAGTGAACCTTCAACTTCACCGCCTAACGTTTTGAGCAGAAAGTCGGTCAATTCAATCTGACCCATATCCCCCTGCCCTTTAAGCGCTAGGTCGAGCTCTGGAATGGTTTTTCCGCTCAACACCCCTTGCAGATTAAGGTGGAAACCTTGCAACGAGCCTTGGGCAGAAAACTCTGGCAACACCACACGATAATCCGACTCCCCGCTGAGTGGCCAACTGGCATCCACATCACGCAAGTGAAGCTCAAACGGTAAATCGGGATCTAAGCTCGCTAAATGCGCTTCAATTTGGCCCAGTGCCAAACCCGATAACTCGGCGTCCAATGCCAAGTCACGTACACTGCCTTCAAGGTTAAGCGCAATAACTTGGCCATTGGCAATCGGGTCTTTCACCACAGCGTCAAGCGAGGCACTCAGCGGATAATCACCTTTTAAGGTGACATCGGCGCGCAAGTTGGCCTCCCCTTGTGGCATATCAAGCTCAAGCGTTGCCAGCTGTACCCGCGATCCACGAGCGGTCGCTGAAAGCCCTAGGTGGTTGACCACCAGCGGTGTCTCTTGCTCTAGCCTAAAGTCGTTGATGTCTAAGCGAGACAGTTGAATTTGCAGCGGCAGGGTAATGTCCGGCAAGACGATCGGTGAGGAGGCGTCACTGTCTGGCGCGGCGCTTTGAGCCTGTGGTGCTTGAGGATCACTGGGCGCCAATGCCACGCGAGTACCATCAAGCTGCGTTTTGCTCAACACCAGTCGGTTGCCTTGGAAGCTTATTCCAGACGAGAAACGCTGCCACTCTATCTGGTTGCCCAAAATATCCAGATTGATATTGGACAGCGCAATGCGGCTGATTTGAATGGGTACAGGCGCGGCGATCGCCGTCAGTGGCTCACCCTCTTCCTCAGCGGCGGAAGGATCATCACTGCTCGGCAGCGTCGGCATGTGAAAGTCCAATCCATCCATCGCTATCTCGTCAATACAGACCGACGGCTCAGTAAAACAGTTGGGATTGATCGCTAAAGTGAGCTTGTTGGCGGCAACGTCAAGGGATAAATCCTCATCCACATAGCGCACTTGATGGAGACTAAAACGCGGAAAGAGCGCTCCGCTGTGCCCTTCGATCGTCAACTGCGGCACAAACGCATTCGCCACCCAAACCAACACATTAAGTCCAGGGTTGGTAAAGAGGATGACCCCGACAAGCACCAGCAGCGCAGTAAGCAGCCCTGTCGTCAGTACCGTTAGCCATTTTGTCCAAGTGAGAATGCGCTTTTTCATAGATCTGGCCCCAGAGTAAAGTGGACACGGAACTCATCACCCGGATCCGCATCCAATCCCCAAGCAAAATCCAGTCTCACAGGCCCAACCGGCGACGCCCAGCGAACGCCAAAACCCGTCCCCCGTTTGAAATCGGGTGTGTCATTAAACGCATCACCGTAGTCGAAAAACAGCGCGCCCCACCAGTTGCCGTGCACGCGATATTGATACTCTAAAGTGGAGGTAGCAATGTACTTGGCACCGGTCAGGGCGCCACTTTCATCCACCGGAGAGATCGACTCATACCCGTAGCCGCGCAGATTATTGTCACCACCGGCAAAGAAACGCAGTGACGGCGACAGCTTGTCAAACTCTTCGGCGATGTTCGCCCCGCCATCAACACGTAAAATACCGCGATGGTTCTGGCCAATGCCACGAATCCAGGTGGTGCCGCCCATAATGCGCGTCACACGCGTTTCGGAAATCACGCTCGGGTCGCCATACTCTATGGTAACGCTTTGTCTGTCCCCCCACATCGGCATAGTGCCGCCACGAACACGACTGCGTGAGAAGGAGATACCCGGTAGAAGGAAGTGTCCGGTATCGTCTTGCAAGCCTTGCTCGTAACTTTCGAGCAAATAGCGAACATACACGGTTCGGTGCCAGCCGCTGTCAAGCACCCAATGGCGTTCAACAGATAAGTTGGACTCGAGACTTTGCGTGTCCCGCTGGTCGAGGTTTTTCATCCCATACTGAATGCGGTAGTACTCATTGAGCGCGTCTTGCAGCGGTATTTTATAGCCTGCGGTGATGGTCTGCTCTGGAATCGACAAAGAGAAACTGCTGTCAAAGCTGTGGCCCTTATCGTTCACCCAAGGCTTTTTCCATTTGAGCGTGCCACGCACGCCCACATCGGTCGAGTAGCCAATACCCGTCTCGATTTGATTGCGCGCTTGTGGGGCGAGTGACACTTTCATCGGCAGCTCACGAGTTTGACCTAGGTAACTCAGATCAGGCTCGACAAACACCGATGAAAACCAATCGGTATTGGAGAGATTTTGGTTGTATTCCCCCACTTTGGAGACCAAATAGGGCTCGCCCTCTTCATAGGGGGATAAGGACGCCACACGGTCCTCGCGGATTTGACTGCCGTTAATGGTATTTCGACCAAACGCATAGCGCATGCCACTGTCGTAGTAGAGGCGGATAAAAGCTTGATTCAACTCAGGGGCAATCTCTAGGCGGCTGACTTGATAATCGCCTTCAAAGTAGCCTTTGCGCAGCGCTAAATTGCGAATCCCAGATTTCAGCGCGTCGTATTGGCTGTGATTGAGCCTGGCACCTTCGACCAAACCGCTTTGAGCAATCAAGGCGCTGAAGTCGGCATCATTGGCCGCTTCACCGGCGATTTGGATATCGACTTTCTCAATCAAGATTGGCTCGCCGGGCTGCACCGTAACGCTCAGCTCTGTGCTCTCTTTTCCGACTTGAAACGTAAACTCTGGGTGGTAATAACCAAGCGCATTCAACGCTTCGGTGATGGTGCGCTCGAGACGAGCTTGAAAACGAAGACCGGTACTGTATTCCTTTTCGGGGATCGAGGATAAATACGCCTCGACGTTATCTTCTAACTCGCCGTCCAAACCAAGAATCGACAAAGAGACCTCTTGCGCGAGTGCCCCTGTAGAGAGAAAGAGCGTTAACAATGCTGGTAAAGAGGTTCTTATCATGCTTAATTAGGTACCCAAACGTAATGACCAAAATAATAGCGCCAGTGAATTCATAAGTCTGTACGAAAACAGCAGATGAGCGGCTCTATTTTCAAATAACTGACAAAGGACAATTCAATGGCAGGCAAACAGACCATGATCGACCCCAATCTTGCCCTACCCGGTCGAGAAACACCAATGGTCATCAACCCCACTCACTTCGTCAATCAATCCAATATGACCGCGCCAGCGCCACAAGGTTGCGAGGAAGTCTTGATCGGCATGGGATGTTTCTGGGGCGCCGAACGCCTGTTTTGGCAACTTGATGGCGTGATCACCACCTCGGTCGGCTACTCCGGTGGTTTTACTCCCAACCCCACTTACGATGAAGTGTGTACCGGCAACACTGGCCATACTGAAGTGGTACGCGTGGTGTTTGATCCCAGTCGCTTAAGCTTTGACGCCTTATTGGAGAAATTCTGGGAGCGTCACGACCCGACTCAAGGCATGCGTCAAGGCAATGATATCGGCACTCAGTATCGCTCGGCACTCTACCTATTTAGCGATGAACAATACCAAACGGCCATTGCCTCAAAAGCGCGTTACGAAGCGTTGCTCGGCGATCAGTTTGGCGCCATTACCACCGACATTTTACCCGCGGGTACCTACTATCTCGCCGAGGAGTATCACCAGCAATATTTAGCCAAAAACCCAGATGGCTATTGTGGATTAGGTGGAACGGGCGTCTGCTTTATCTAAGCGTCGAATTTTGCCTCATTCACATTTTCAAGGGTAGGAATAAGGACAATTCCTACCCTTTGTCTATTTAGGGTATATACTTTTTCCGCAACCATAAAAGGAAGAACATAATGAAAAACAAAACCCTACTCGCTCTCATGCTGGCTTGCTCTCCAGCGCTCTCCTTTGCACACAACCTGACGGTTGGCCAAGCCGTACCCGCGGTGGACGTCAGCAGTCATGGTGAAATTTTGCTTGATGGAGACCAAACCCGCTTTGCACCTTGGTCATCCGCTGACCTGGTGGGTAAGGTCAGAGTGATCCAAGCGATCGCGGGTCGTAGCAGCGCCAAAGAGATGAACGCCCCACTGATGGCGGCCATTACGGCGGCGAAATTTCCAGAGGATCAGTATCAAACGACCTCAATCATTAACCAAGATGATTCGATTTGGGGGACGGGCTCTTTCGTCAAATCCTCGGCTGAAGACAGCAAGCAGTCCTTTCCTTGGTCTTCCATGGTGTTAGATGAAGAAGGGGCAGTGGCCAACGCATGGGCACTGGCAGAGAAATCGTCGGCGATCATAGTGCAAGACAAGCAAGGCCAAGTGCTGTTTGTCAAAGAAGGCACTCTCTCTGAGACTGAGATTGAGACGGTACTCAATCTTGTGCGTGACAATCTGTAATACAGTTTCGATTGTTCGGCTGACAGGAGTTGTTATATTATAACAGCTCCTGTTTGCTTTTGATGATGTGCCGATAATGCGATTGTTCTTCTCGACGCCACACCGAACTCTGATCGTGTTCACCACGATCTTGCTGAGCTTATGGCTCAGCTTCGCGTCTGTGGAACATGCCTTAGATCATCACCCTGATCACCACGCCCATCATCAATGCGAGCTGTTTCTCGCTTTGCATCACGGCATCATGGCCGCGCTGCTTATCGTTGTCCTGTTACCCAGCCACTTTTCGGTATTGACGGCGCTGCCTCGTTATTCTCGTCAACTCGGCACCTTTGCGTACCTAGCTCGCTCGCCACCCACCTTAGGTTCATGCACCTTTTAACGCCCGATGTTGGGCAAACCTTTAATGAATCATCACAGGAATTAACATGAACACATTCACACCAATCGCACTGGGTATGACGCTTGCTTTCTCAACCACCACCTTTGCCGAAGAGACATTTCGTCAGCACGATGCCCACGTCCATGGTCAAGTGGAGTTTAATATTGCCCAAGATGGCAAAGAGCTATTGATCGAAATTACCGCTCCCGGCGCCGATGTCGTCGGTTTTGAACACGCACCAAACACCGATGAGCAAAAAGAGACGCTAAACCGCGCCGTCACCACACTCAACGATGCAAGCACCATTTTCACGCTGGCCTCACAGGCCAACTGTCGCCTTGAGCATCGCTCTGTCTCTCATACGCTCGGTGAAGATGAGCACGATGACCACGGTCATGATTCACACGATCACGACAGCCATGACCACGATAAGCATGATCATGACTCTCACGACCACGACAGCCATGACCATGATAAGCACGATCATGACTCACACGACCACGACAGCCATGACCACGATAAACACGATCATGACTCACACGATCACGAGTCGCACGGTGGTCACGGTGAATTCACCATCGAGTACCACTATGAGTGTGAAAGCATTCAAGCGCTTAACAGCATCGACACGCAATGGTTTAACCACTTCCCATCAACGGAAGCGATCAGCGTGAACCTCTTGACCGATCAAACGCAAGCCGCATTGAAACTCGGTCAAGGTCAAACTCGTATTGCATTTTAATCGTTGATGTTTAAGCATTAACCCTCATTCGCGGCCCAACTGTTGGGCCGCCCCTTCAAGCTCAAGGACTCTTCATGGCGACAAAAGAAGCGCATCCCGTTGTCGAGTTAAACCAAGTAAGTTACACCTGGCCTGGCAACAATGAGCCAACATTAGTCATCCCGTCGTTAACCGTGAATCGCGGCGAACATCTGTTTATCAAAGGCCCAAGTGGCTGCGGGAAATCAACTCTGCTTGGCTTACTCACTGGCATCAACAGCACCTCAAATGGTCAAGTTCGAGTGCTTGGCCATGATCTGTCTGCCCTTTCAGGCAGTGCTCGTGACCGTTTTCGCGCCGACCAAATAGGCTACATCTTCCAGCAGTTCAATTTGCTGCCCTATTTGAGCGTATTGGAAAATGTCATGCTGCCGTGCCAGTTTTCAGCGCTAAGACGCAGCCAAGTAACCCCATCATTGCAAGAGAACGCCAAACAGCTATTGGATAAATTACGTCTGCCACAGGCGCTGATCAATAAACCTGTGGTTGAACTGAGCATTGGTCAGCAGCAACGCGTCGCGGCCGCTAGAGCCTTGATCGGTCAGCCACAAATCATTATCGCTGATGAACCGACCTCTGCACTCGATTACAACAACCGCAGCGCTTTTATTGAACTGTTGCTTGAGCAAGTCAACCAAGCCAACTCTACCCTGCTGTTTGTGAGTCATGACCCGACCTTAGAAGCGCAATTTGATCGCACGCTCGACTTACAACAGATCAATCAAGCAGGAGCCCAGGTATGACCCCGACTCTCAGCCTTGCGTTTAAAAGTGTACGCAACCGAAAAATGACGGCCATCTTGACCATTTTGACCGTGGCTATTTCCGTCGTGCTGCTACTGGGTGTCGAGCGGATTCGAACCCAAGCCAAATCCAGCTTTGCCAATACCATTTCAGGCACAGATTTGATTGTTGGTGGACGCTCTGGGCAGGTCAATCTGCTGCTTTACTCCGTGTTTCGCATTGGCAATGCGACCAATAATATCGATTGGCAAAGTTACCAAGAATTTAGCCAACATCGCGCGGTCGACTGGGCCATTCCTATCTCGCTAGGTGACTCGCACCGAGGTTTTCGCGTGATGGGCACCAACCACAGCTATTTTGAACACTATCGATACGGACAAAAGCAGCCGCTGGTCATCAAGCAAGGGCGCGAGTTTGAATCCTTACTGGAAACCGTGATTGGCGCCGATGTGGCCAAAGAGCTTGGCTATAAAGTTGGTGAAGAGATCATCATTGCGCATGGCATCAGTGACGTGGCGTTTAACCGTCATGAGAATGCCCCTTTTAAAGTGGTCGGTATTTTAGCGCCCACCGGCACACCGGTAGACAAAACGGTACATGTCTCGCTAGAGGCGATTGAAGCCATTCACGTGGGGTGGGAAAGCGGCGCCAATATGGGCAACAACCCAGACGCGGATCAGTTGGCCAGCATGGACTTCCAGCCGAAACAAATCACCGCGATGCTGATCGGGCTAAAGTCTAAAATTCAGACCTTCAGCTTGCAGCGTGCCATCAACACCTACCCAAAAGAGCCGCTCAGCGCGATCATGCCGGGGATCGCTCTGCATGAGTTGTGGAGCATGATGTCAGTCGCCGAGCAAGCGCTGATGGCCGTCTCTGGCTTTGTGGTGGTCGCCGGGTTATTGGGGATGCTGTCGAGCCTGTTAACCAGCTTACAAGAGCGCCGCCGAGAGATGGCGATTCTCCGCGCGATGGGCGCAAGACCGCGCCATGTCTTTAGTTTGCTGATCTTGGAAGCCAGTACGCTGACGTTCATCGGCATCTTAACCGGCACCGCTTTCTTATATCTCGCGCTCGCCATTGCCGCGCCGATAATCCAACAAAGCTATGGCATCAACCTACAAATGCAGATATTGTCCCAGTATGAACTGATGCTACTTGGCGCTGTTCAACTGGCGGGAACCGTCATTGGCTTTATTCCCGCATTGCGCGCCTACAGGCAATCTCTCAGTGATGGAATGACAATTAGAGTGTAATTATGACCAAAATCGTTTCTATATTTATGCTGGCAATAAGCATGGTAATGACCAGCTTTTTCAGCCACGCCTCGGAGCCATTAACCTTAGAGTGGATCGATCTCGTACCAGAGAATGAACGCAACCAGTTTGACTCATTCGGTATGCCGGATCCAAACGTAGACCACTCAGGTGGCACTATGGAGCAATCAAAGATTGGTGGCGTGCGCCAAGATCTTAACGGCAGCACAGTGCGAATCCCTGGCTTTGTCATTCCTTTAGAAGGGGATGCAGAGAAGGTCACCGAATTCTTGCTTGTGCCTTACTTTGGTGCCTGTATTCACGTACCGCCACCGCCACCAAACCAGATCATTTACGTGAAGTTCCCTCAAGGGGCGCCAGTGCAACAGCTGTGGGACGTGATTTATGTGGTGGGTACGCTCAAGACAGAAACCATGAGTCATGAGCTGGCCGAAACGGGTTACCTGATTGAAGGCACCGCGATTACTGAGTACGACGATCAGTAACCCCTCGAATCCATTAACAATAAAGCAACCTGTTAAACGCCCAGCTTAGGTCAGATATCGAGAGAGATACGCTAGGATCCCGAGATAAGTCAGGAGTAAAAAGGCGATTAGCAGGTGCTTTTTCAGTTTTTCATCACTTGAAAACTTCATAAAGCCCTCCAAAACAATAGCAACAATTTTAACAACTTATTATCATTCGTGATAGTGATATTTTTATAATCTTATTCGGATAAGCATCACACTCTATGGCGGGTAACATCCGGCATCGGCGTGCAATATGATTTAATAACGATATGACTGCTAAGGAATATCATCATGTCTGAGCCAAATAAGCCGGTTGTGATTGAGCACGACGCCACCCACACCGATAAGCAAGAAAAAAAGTCCAGCTACGTCAAAGACAGCGCCAGCCGTATCCTCACCATCGCCCAGCAATATGGGTTGGATGCCATGCTGCAAGCGCAAACACCGGAAAAAACGGCACTCGAACGCGCTTTGTTGCGCGAGCGTAAACGCAAAGAGCTCAGACAGAAAAACCTTGAGCAGATCCTAAAGCTTGCTCACACCTCATGTAAGAATGAAACCGCAGGCGATCCTGACCAAGATTGGTTGTATCGATTCTTCGATATGGCGCAAGAGGTGCACAACAGCGCTATGCAACGTTTGTGGGCTCAGGTGCTGAAGCGTGAAGTCACCAACCCTGGCTCCACGTCGATGAAAGCCCTAAAAGTGCTGCAAGATATGACGCCTAAAGAGGCGCAGATCTTACAACGCGCATCCTCACTGGCGTGCAGTTTTGGCGGAGACAACAGCCGCAAGCTCTTGATCGGTTACCGCGCCCAAGGGGGCATTTTTAGTTTTGGCAAGCGAAATACCACCAACAACATCAATGTCGGCAACTTCCAACTCCCCTATTCGAGTTTATTGGTGTTGTTTGAACTGGGGCTGATGCACTCAGCAGAGCTCGAATCGGGAGAGATTGAGCTCGACTCACCACTGGCGTTGACCTACCAAGGCAAACAACTCTTGTTGCAAGCGCACAGCAAAGGCGTGAGACTGCTCTACTATCGTTTTAGCCCTACCGGCAACGAACTGTGCAAACTGCTGGGGAATAAGCCCAACACCCAGTATTACGATCAGCTGTTGGCGCTCCTCAATCAGAAATTTAGTGCCAATACCGACGCGTCAAGCTCCTCCATTCACCACACGGTGTAGTGGCCGACAAACAAAATCAGACGATAAAAAAACGCCAGCGACAATCGCTGGCGTTTTCATACTTAGCGGTCAACAGCCGATCATTACGCTTTCAGTGCTTTGAACGCGTTGATCAAGCCATTGGTCGAGCTATCGTGAGAGCTCACTGGCGCGTCATCGCCTAGCTCAGGTAGGATCTGGTTCGCCAACTGTTTACCGAGCTCCACACCCCATTGGTCAAAGCTGAAGATGTTCCAAATCACGCCTTGAACAAAGATCTTGTGCTCGTACATCGCAATCAATTGACCCAATGTGCGTGGAGTGATCTGCTTAACTAAGATGGAGTTCGTTGGGCGGTTACCTTCAAACACTTTGAATGGCACCAGTGCTTCCACTTCCTGCTCCGTTTTGCCTGCCGCCAAGAACTCCGCTTTCACTGTCTCTGCAGATTTACCAAACGCAAGTGCTTCAGTCTGAGCAAAGAAGTTCGACATCAATTTCTGATGGTGATCGCCAGTTGGGTTGTGGCTCAACGCTGGCGCGATGAAATCCGATGGGATCAACTTAGTGCCTTGGTGAATCAACTGGTAGAACGCGTGCTGACCATTGGTTCCTGGCTCACCCCAAATGATAGGGCCCGTTTGGTAAGTCACAGCATCACCGTTGCGATCGACAAACTTACCGTTGGATTCCATGTTACCTTGCTGGAAGTACGCCGCGAAGCGGTGCATGTACTGATCGTATGGCAAAATAGCTTCCGACTCTGCGCCGTGGAAGTTGTTATACCAAATACCGATCAACGCCATGATCACTGGGATGTTGCTCTCAAGCTCTGTCGACTTGAAGTGGTTGTCCATCTCATGAGCACCGGTCAGTAGCTCGATGAAGTTGTCGTAACCGACACCCAATACAATCGACAAACCGATCGCAGACCACAGTGAGTAACGACCGCCGACCCAGTCCCAGAACTCAAACATGTTGTCGGTATCAATACCGAACTCTGACACTGCGCTAGCGTTAGTCGACAAGGCCGCAAAGTGCTTAGCTACGTGCGCTTCATCACCGGCTGATGCTAAGAACCAATCACGAGCAGAGTGCGCATTGGTCATGGTTTCTTGCGTGGTGAAGGTTTTCGATGCCACAAGGAAGAGTGTGGTTTCTGGGTTTACTTTCTTCAACGTTTCAGCGATGTGAGTGCCATCAACGTTAGAGACAAAGTGCATGTTGAGGTGTGTTTTGTACGGCGCGAGCGCTTCAGTCACCATGTATGGGCCTAGGTCAGAGCCGCCGATACCAATGTTCACGACATCGGTGATGGCTTTGCCTGTGTAGCCTTTCCACTCACCGCCAATCACACGCTCAGAGAACGATTTCATCTTCTCTAGAACCGCGTTCACCGCTGGCATCACATCTTCACCATTGACCATGATTGGCGTGTTGCTGCGATTACGCAACGCCACGTGCAGAACGCTGCGGCCTTCGGTTTGGTTGATGGTGTCACCACTGAACATGGCCTCAATCGCGGACGCCAGATCCGTTTCTTGCGCCAAAGCAAACAGATGCTTTAACGTCTCTTCATTGATGAGGTTTTTTGAGTAGTCGACAAGCATATCGTCGCCAAAGCGAGTAGAAAATTTGTCAAAGCGCGCTGGGTCTTGTGCGAAGAGCGCTTTAAGATCCATATCTTGCGCGGATTCAAAATGTGCAGTGAGTGCTTTCCAAGCGGATGTCTGCGTTGGATTGATAGTTTTCAACATGGTCGTTATCCCGATGTTACAGTCCGTTTTTATTCCATTCAGTCTAGCGAAAACTGGTGGAATCCCCGAATTTGAAAATGAAGAATAATTGTAATTTTTTTTCAGTTGCTCATTATGACCTAGGGTACCCTCACTCTCTTTGAGTTAGGTCACGTTACCCGCTTCAAAACCGAGCAACTGCGTCGTTGCACGTGGAATAATAGCATTGATTTTGGTGATGCTGCACCGTTAATCACTGCACTGCCCCTAAGCAATTTTGCCAACGGGTTTGTCTAGATAAGGAGTCTTTATGTGGTCTCAGGCCCAAGTACAATTGCGCGCGAAACCGCGCGGGTTTCATCTCATTACCGATGAAATTGAGCAACAATTGCCACAAATTCAATCGATTTCTGTCGGTTTATTACAGCTATTCATCCAACATACGTCCGCAAGTCTTACACTCAATGAGAACGCCGATCCTACCGTGCGCAGCGATATGGAATCGCACTTTAATCACTTTGTGCCACAAAACGCGCCTTACTACCGTCATACTTATGAAGGTGATGATGATATGCCCGCGCACATTAAAGCGTCGATTCTCGGCGCCAGTGTCATGATTCCGATTCGGCAAGGTCGATTGGCACTAGGAACGTGGCAGGGGATTTATCTGGGTGAACACCGAGACAACGGTGGGAAACGAACCATTATGGCCACCCTTCAAGGGGAGTAGAACCCATCGGTGTGGTTAGAAGGGCTGATTGATCATCACGCGAAACGTGCCTTCTTCCGCTCCTTTCGCGATTTCAGCGCGAACGACCACGCCTTCAACCTGAAGCCTCACTGCTCCGCCAAGATTCCACTGCATATCTGAGTGAAGTGTGGCTAAATCAAACTCATCAGCCACACGACCGGCTTCGGCAAACAGTACCCACTGCCACCAAGGCAGATCGTAATAATTTAGAACCGGCACACTCTCTAGCGGCTGCCAATCGGGTAAGACACGATACTCCATCGAGTAGTGCAGCGCCGATCGACCGTGGTAACGCCCTGCGGTAAAGCCTCGCAGGCGATATAAACCGCCAAGTCGCGCCTGAAGTTGCTCTGGCGGTCTCGCACAACCCTCACAGGCATCCCAGGTGGGCGTGTCAGCTGCATAGACATCAAACGCTAGCACTTGCTGATCAAACCAACTGCCCAAAGGGCCAAGGGCAACATACTGGCTGCTCTGCGCTTCCCACTTTATCCAGCTATCGCTAAGGCGCTGCTCTGTGCCCATGCTGATCGTGAACGCCGAGTGTGAGCCTTTCGTTGGGTTGCGGACACTATCTCTGTTATCCCAATCTAGGCTCACTTCAACGCCAGTGGCTTTCTCTGCCTGAGTGTAGACATCCAGTTGACGCTCTGAGTAAAACGGCGTCACGCTGATGGAAGTGACGCCAGAGTCGTAAGGTGAGGCGGTGCTGACCGGACGTGACGGCGCAAACACACCACTCATGCCATGCTGTGAAACCAGCCCCCAAGGGAGCAAATATTTAAACTCGAATTGGTAGTTCTGCTCATCACCGTTGGTGATGGTGCTGCCCCCCGTAGGAGACGCATTGCTCCCCTGCTCTCCAAGATAATAAGGGTTGTCATTAAAGCGCGCTTGGTACATCTGCGTACTGACCAGCCAATGAGGGGAGAGTGCGTAATTGAACGCCGCAACATAACCAAGATAACTGGCTTTATCAGAGTACAACCCCATGCCAAAGAGCACGGTTTGCGGTTGCCCTACGCCTTTCGCCACCCCAGCAACACCGAAGGTATTGCCGAGCGTTTCGGTACTAAAATAAAAGGGCAAAAACGCAGAATCTTTCTCGCCGCTGTGGCAGAAGGTAGCGATAAAAAAGCTGGCCACTAGGGCCAGCATTCGCAGTTTATTCATAGCTTTGCAGAGACTTTTGGTAATCCATCTCAACGCGCGAAGTGAGCTTAGTCACCAGTTCATAAGCAATAGTGCCAATGTGGGACGCCACCTCTTCGGAGGGTAAATCTTGCCCCCAAAGAATCGCTTCATCACCCACTTTGTCTTGTGCGTCACCGCCAAGATCGACCGTTAGCATATCCATCGACACTCTACCGACAATCGGCACTCTGCGACCATTGACCAGCACAGGGGTGCCATTGGGCGCGGTTCTTGGGTAGCCATCGCCGTAACCAATCGCAATCACGCCGACTTTGGTGTCTTGCTCACAAGTCCATGTGCCGCCGTAACCGACCTTTTCCCCTTGCTTCACATCTCGAACCGCAATGAGGTGAGATTTTAACGTCATCACTGGCTGATAGCCGAGATCCGCCGCACTTTGATCATTAAATGGCGACACGCCATACATGATGATGCCGGGTCTCACCCACTCTAACTGACTCTCTGGCCAAGCCAGTAAACCCGCAGACGCGGCGAGAGAACGCTCACCTTCACAACCTTTCGTCAAAGAGAGAAACAGCTCGGTTTGCTCTTGCGTGGTGCTGCTTTCAAGCTCATCAGCGCAGCCAAAATGACTCATGTAACGCAGTGGCTTCGCCACATTCGGGCAGCGCTTCAAACGGGCAACAAACGTTTCATATTGCTCTGGCCTGACACCTAAGCGATGCATGCCGCTGTCGACTTTCAGCCAAACCACAACAGGGGTGTCCAACTCGGCGTCTTCTAATGCTTGAAGCTGCTCTTCACAGTGCACCACCGTTTGGATGTTGTTGGTGACTAATACAGGTAAATCCCCTGGCGAATAAAACCCTTCGAGAAGGAGGATAGGTTTCACCACACCACAAGCGCGAAGCCCCAGCGCCTCTTCAATGCGCGCGACGCCAAACGCGTCCGCACCTTCAGCGTGCTTGGCAACGTGACGAAGTCCATGCCCGTAACCGTTCGCTTTCACCACGGCCATGATTTTGCTGCTCGGCGCTTGGTGCTTGATGCGAGCCAAATTGTGTTTCAGCGCATCCAAATTAATCGATGCGGTTGCCGCTTTCATGTAACTCATCGATTATTCATCATCCATATCAAACGCAGGACCCGCGTAATTATCAAAGCGCGACCACTGACCTTGGAAGGTAAGTCGTACTGAACCAATCGGACCGTTACGCTGCTTACCCAAGATAATCTCTGCGGTCCCTTTCATCGGGCTATCTGGGTTGTACACCTCGTCACGGTAGATGAACATGATCAAGTCGGCGTCCTGCTCGATAGAGCCCGATTCACGCAGATCCGAGTTCACCGGACGTTTATCGGCTCGTTGCTCCAACGAACGGTTCAACTGAGACAGCGCCACCACAGGGACATTGAGCTCTTTAGCCAGCGCTTTCAATGAGCGAGAAATCTCTGCAATTTCCAACGTCCGGTTATCCGACATCGCAGGGACGCGCATGAGCTGAAGGTAGTCGACCATGATCATCGACAGACCGCCATGATCGCGAGCCACACGACGAGCGCGCGAGCGCACTTCCGTCGGTGTCAAACCTGAGCTGTCATCGATGTACATGTTCTTCTTCTCCATGAGAATCCCCATGGTCGATGAGATACGCGCCCAGTCTTCATCATCCAACTGACCGGTACGAATTTTCGTTTGATCAACACGCGACAACGAGGCGAGCATACGCATCATGATCTGTTCCGCGGGCATCTCAAGAGAGAAGATCAGCACGGGCTTGTCTTGCTCCATCGCCGCGGTCTCACATAAGTTCATCGCAAAGGTGGTTTTACCCATCGATGGACGCGCTGCGACAATGACCAAATCAGAGCCCTGTAGACCCGCGGTTTTCTTGTTGAGATCGGTAAAGCCCGTGTTGACACCAGTCACGCCGTCTTGTGGCGTTTTGTACAACAGTTCGATACGTTCGAGGGTTTTTTCCAGAATGTTGTCGACGTTTTGTGGACCTTCATTCTCATTGGTGCGCGACTCGGCAATGGCAAATACTTTACTCTCAGCCAAGTCGAGCAGATCTTCTGAGCTGCGTCCTTGTGGATCGTAGCCGGCATCGGCAATCTCATTGGCAACACCGATCAGATCGCGAACCAGTGCGCGCTCAGCCACAATGTCTGCGTACGCATTGATGTTCGCCGCACTCGGGGTGTTTTTGACTAAGTCCGCCAGATAAGCAAAACCGCCTACTTCATCAAGCTGTTCGCGCTGCTCTAAAAATTCTGACAAGGTGATGAGATCAAGCGGCTTGTTGTCTTCCAAAATGGCTTGTACCGCTTGAAACACTAAACGGTGAGGTCGACTGTAGAAATCTTTGGCGACCACACGCTCAGAGACGGTATCCCAACGCTCGTTATCCAACAGCAAGCCACCAATGACTGACTGCTCGGCTTCTAATGAGTGCGGTGGGACTTTGATGGCATCGACTTGGGCGTCTCGTGGTTTAAGGTTCCGATTCTCTACTCTGCTCTGGGCCATGATTTCACTCAACAACTTGTTCCTGACCGGACATTATAACGAGAATCATCGCTATGTCTCCCGTTTCAAGCGAGGAACAACGATCCGATTTGAGTTTTGACTCCGCCCTGACCAAGTCAATACAAAGCCTGTTTATTATTGCGCCCTGTTATTTTTCGACCGAGAGGTACTGAGTGTCAAAACTTTGGTTATTGTGCGTGGGGTTAATAGGCTCGTCCTTGGCCTACGCAGATAGTACGGATCAAAGTGAAATGGATATCCAAGTACCTTCCCCCTGGGATACAGAGGTCGAGTTCGGCTATCAAGCACACAAGGGCAATTCCGACTCCGAATCGCTCAACTCTCGTTTAAGTGCCGAGTACATTAAAGGTCGCTACCGTACCAGCGGAGAGTGGAAATACTACCTGCTCTACAAAGATGGGACAGAAGACAAGCGGCAGTCCACCTACACTATGCAAGGTGACTATAAACTTGGGCCCAAGACCTACCTCTATTCGAGTTATAAAGGGGTCAACTCAAAGTACACCGCGTACTACAAAGATCACACGCTTTCGGGAGGGCTCGGTTATCAGTTATCAAACACGGATGACTTCTTGCTTGAAGTCGAAGTCGGTCCGGGTTATCGCTACCAAGAACCCAACCTTGATGAAATTGATGATGACGATATCATCTTTCCCAATATTGTTAGGGAAGCGATTTTTCGTGGCAACATCAACAGCAGTTGGCAAGTGCTTGAAAACCTACGTCTCTCCGCGGACGTGACTTGGGTTAGCGGCCACAGTAACACCCGAACCGATACCGACATCAGTGTCACTAACAACATTACTGAGGATATTGCGCTTAAACTCACTCACAATCGCCAATATCACGATAAGGTTCCAGAAGGGCTAAGCAAAGCTGATAGTATGTTTTCGGTCAACTTGCTGTTTGTGTTCTAAATGAAAGAAGAACTCTGAGCAAAATAGCAGACATAAAAAAACACCAGCCGAGGCTGGTGTTTTGCTATTCGTCTTAAGACTGAATTACTCAGCTGGTACAACTTGTAGGTTGATAGCAGCAAATACTTCAGAGTGAAGTTGGATGCTGATTTCAAACTCACCAGTAGTACGTAGAGCACCTTCAGGTAGGCGAACTTCGCTCTTAGCTACTTCAACGCCAGCTGCAGTGATTGCATCAGCGATGTCACGAGTACCGATAGAACCGAATAGTTTACCTTCGTCACCTGCTTTAGAAGCGATAACTACCGCTTCTAGTGCGTTCACTTTCTCAGCGCGAGCTTCTGCAGCAGCAAGTTGCTCTGCAACTTTTGCTTCTAGCTCAGCACGACGAGCTTCGAACATCTCAACGTTAGTCTTAGTCGCCATAACTGCTTTACCTTGTGGGATAAGGAAGTTACGAGCGTAGCCAGATTTAACGTTTACAGTGTCACCAAGACCACCTAGGTTACCGATTTTATCAAGTAGAATAACTTGCATTGCTTAATCCTCTTTCTTAATAAAACGACCGATTACTGATGCTTGTCAGTGTACGGTAGTAGAGCTAGGTAGCGTGAACGCTTGATAGCGCGAGCTAGTTGACGTTGGTATTTAGCGCTTGTACCAGTGATACGGCTAGGAACGATTTTACCAGCTTCAGTGATGTAGTTTTTAAGAGTTGCTACGTCTTTGTAATCAATCTCTTGTACGCCTTCTGCAGTGAAACGGCAGAATTTACGACGACGGAAGAAACGAGCCATGGGCTATCTCCTGATCTTAAATTTGAGTAATGTTGTCGGCATGTAACACTAATTTCCCAACGCCATTTCGGCCGGTTTGATAAGCGACAAAACCACTTACCTTAATGTTACTGCCTTGTACTAAATTCTGAGTCAATGCTTGTGACCTTTGCCCACTGATCACGACCGGTATACGACAATAGACTTGTCTCGGTAGGTCAGCTTCAATCATGGTCGAGCGATGCTCTAACCAAAACCGACAGTGTTCAATACCACTTGGGCTTTTACTTCGAATAGGAGGCTTAGCAATGGTGCCACTGAGCTCCATTCGATTGGTCATAAGTGAAATTACTCAGCCGCTGCTTCTGGCTTAGCTTCAGCACGCTCTTCGCGACGAGGAGCACGCTCTTCTTTCTGCTTAAGCATGATAGATTGCTCAGTGATAGCCGCTTTAGTACGCATGATCATGTTACGTAGAACTGCATCGTTGAAACGGAAAGCAGTTTCTAGCTCATCAATAACAGCTTGATCAGCTTCCACGTTCATTAGAACGTAGTGAGCTTTGTGAAGCTTGTTGATTGGGTAAGCCAGTTGACGGCGACCCCAGTCTTCTAGACGGTGAATAGTACCGCCAGCTTCAGTGATTGAACCAGTGTAACGCTCGATCATGCCAGCAACTTGCTCGCTTTGATCTGGGTGCACCATGAATACGATTTCGTAATGACGCATGGGTTGCTCCTTACGGATTATTCAGCTTCCACAATTGGCTCAGTCGTCCAGAGGAAGCAAGGAACTAAAGATAATTGACTGAGATTTAAGGAGCCGGAATAGTACAGAAAGAAAGCAGTTTAAGCAAGAGAAAAGATGAGTTCGGTGTGACAAACTTGGCTAGGTTGCCGAGTGTGCGTTGTAGGCAACGCGTACACTCAGCTTCGGTAGTGACGTTAGTAAGACGTTAGTTAATCTTCATCAACAAATTGGGCTTGGAGATAGTTTTCGATACCGGTCATATCAATCAATCCAAGTTGCGTTTCAAGCCAATCCACATGTTCTTCTTCATCTTCTAGGATTTCTTGGAACAGATCGCGAGAGACGTAGTCTCGAATGTCTTCCGCATAGGCGATGGCGTCTTTCAAATCCGGTATGGCCATCAGCTCTAACTTCAGATCGCATTCGAGCATTTCTTTAGTGTCTTCCCCGATCATCAACTTACCGAGGTCTTGAAGATTAGGAATGCCCTCTAGAAATAAAATGCGCTCGATGAGATGGTCGGCGTGTTTCATCTCGTCAATAGACTCATGGTACTCTTTGTCTGCGAGGTGCTTTAGCCCCCAGTCCTTGTACATACGAGCGTGAAGAAAGTATTGATTGATGGCAACGAGTTCATTGCCGAGAATTTTGTTGAGATGCTGAATAATGATTGGATCGCCTTTCATGACATAAGCCCTCCTCTTTGGCTCTTTTAACTGTAGAACCAAATGAGAAGGTGTCAAAAAAGTCGACACATTTTTAGCTAGTGGATTAGCTAGCTTGTTTAAACAGATTCACTGCCGATTCGTTGATGATCTCTTTCGCCGTGCGCACACACTTACCACATTGGGTGCCTAAGGCTGTGCATTTCTTGATTCCTTTTATATCGGTCACGCCCTCTTCGACAACTAACTTGCGGATTTTTTTATCCGAGACGCCATGACACAAACAAACGAACATAACTTTACTACCTGACCTAACGACTTCTAGATTGAATATAAAAGAGAACCATTCTTATTACCAGTCTCAAATGAGTAAAATATAGATCGATTGGTTATAAAAGAAATGAGGAAATGTGGGTCTGATCCACTTAGCAGCGAAGCATTTTCAATGCCGCCAGTAAGCTAATGATCTAGCGATAAAAATAATAGCGATATCTCTTCTCGCCGATGTTTTTCTTATAACTCATCTCATTCGCTCGCTGTCAAGAAACGAAAAAGGGAAGCCTAAGCTCCCCTTTTTCTTGTCGCGCTTTCTTCACGAATGAAGAGAAGTGCTAGATTTCAATTAATTCGTCAGAATTAGTCGAAGATCTTAGCAACAACACCAGCACCAACTGTACGGCCACCTTCGCGGATTGCGAAACGTAGACCTTCGTCCATCGCGATTGGTGCGATTAGCTCTACAGTCATCTGTGACGTTGTCACCTGGCATTACCATTTCTACGCCTTCAGGTAGCTGGATGTCACCAGTTACGTCAGTTGTACGGAAGTAGAACTGTGGACGGTAGCCTTTGAAGAATGGAGTGTGACGACCACCTTCATCTTTAGATAGTACGTATACTTCTGACTCGAACTTAGTGTGTGGAGTGATTGAACCAGGCTTAGCTAGTACTTGACCACGCTCAACTTCGTCACGCTTAGTACCACGTAGAAGTGCACCAACGTTCTCACCCGCACGACCTTCGTCTAGAAGCTTACGGAACATCTCAACACCAGTACATGTAGTAGTAGTAGTGTCTTTGATACCTACGATAGCAACTTCGTCACCTACGTTTAGGATACCGCGCTCGATACGACCTGTTACTACTGTACCACGACCTTGGATTGAGAATACGTCTTCGATTGGCATTAGGAACGGTAGGTCTACTGCACGCTCTGGCTCTGGGATGTAGTTGAATCTAGCGCTTCTGCTAGTTCAACAATTTTCGCTTCCCACTGCTCTTCGCCGTTTAGTGCGCCTAGTGCAGAACCTTGGATAACTGGTAGGTCATCACCTGGGAAATCGTACTCAGATAGAAGTTCACGTACTTCCATTTCTACTAGTTCTAGTAGCTCTTCATCGTCAACCATGTCACATTTGTTCATGAATACGATGATGTAAGGAATACCAACCTGACGGCCTAGTAGGATGTGCTCACGAGTTTGTGGCATTGGGCCATCTGTCGCAGCAACAACTAGGATACCACCGTCCATCTGTGCAGCACCTGTGATCATGTTCTTAACATAATCCGCGTGTCCTGGACAGTCTACGTGTGCGTAGTGACGTGATGGAGTGTCGTACTCTACGTGAGAAGTAGCGATTGTGATACCGCGCTCACGCTCTTCTGGAGCGTTATCGATAGATGCGAAGTCACGAGCAGCACCGCCGTAAACTTTTGCAAGAGTAGTACAGATAGCTGCAGTTAGAGTTGTTTTACCGTGGTCAACGTGGCCGATAGTACCAACGTTTACGTGCGGTTTTACACGTTCAAATTTTTCTTTAGACATGAGTAGTCCCTCTAGGTACGGATTTTAAGTGGCGCAAGACCACGTAACCAAACAAATTGGTGATAAACTTATTCTCAATCACTAAACGTAGTTTAGTAAAAAGAAAGTATCAAAAGGAAAAGTTCGCTTGAGAGCTGGTGCTGATAGGCAGATTCGAACTGCCGACCTCATCCTTACCAAGGATGCGCTCTACCACCTGAGCTATATCAGCACTCATAATGAGTGGAGCGGGCAGCGGGAATCGAACCCGCATCATCAGCTTGGAAGGCTGAGGTAATAGCCATTATACGATGCCCGCAACACGTAACTCTTCGAGCTATTTCCTAAAGAATATGGTGGAGGGGGACGGATTCGAACCATCGAAGGCAGTGCCGGCAGATTTACAGTCTGCTCCCTTTGGCCACTCGGGAACCCCTCCAAATTTTTATCCATTTCTCGCTCTCTAAAAGAGACGAATAGAGAAATGGTGCCGACTACCGGAATCGAACTGGTGACCTACTGATTACAAGTCAGTTGCTCTACCTACTGAGCTAAGTCGGCATAAGTGGTGCGCATTCTATTGAATGATTTTCTACCTTGCAATAGCAAATCCAAAAAAAAATGCCAAATTGGATACTTTCTGCTTTTTTGTTGAAAAATCGAGCAAATTGTCGGGCAAATCACGCGAATATCGATCATCTCGTTTGCAATCTAAGTCCGTTGTTGTAATGTCGCAGCTCGCATCTTCAACTCAGATTAGGACGACACATGACCCCCTATCTCTCTTTTACCCGGCAGCAGTGGGCAGAATTACGCAATTCTGTGCCCATGACGTTGTCTGAAGAGGATTTGCGGGAGCTGCAAGGCGTGAACGAAAGCCTGACGATGGAAGAAGCGGTCGAGATTTATCTGCCCCTAGCGCGATTGCTGAATCTCTATGTCGCCGCTCGACAAAGCCGCAATACCGTACTGAATAATTTCTTGGGCAACCAAGAGAGTGCTCCACCCTTTATAATTGGGATTGCCGGTAGTGTGGCCGTCGGCAAAAGCACCACCGCTCGTTTACTCCAAGCACTGCTGTCACGTTGGGATAACCATCAAAAAGTCGAGCTGGTGACCACCGATGGCTTTCTTTACCCTAAGCGCGTACTCGATGAACGTGGCATTATGCACCGTAAAGGCTTTCCTGAATCTTATGATATCAAGCGTTTGGTACAATTCGTTTCAGACGTCAAAGCCGCCAAGCCCAACTTGGAAGTGCCGGTCTACTCTCACATCACCTATGACATCACCGATGAAGTCAAAGTGGTGGATAGACCTGATGTGCTGATTATAGAGGGGCTCAATGTGTTACAAAGTGGGATGGATTACCCACACGATCCTCATCGTGTGTTTGTCTCCGACTTCTTAGACTTCTCCCTCTATGTCGATGCCAACAGTGAGGTGATTGAGCAGTGGTATATTGAGCGTTTTCTAAAATTTCGCTCCGGCGCCTTCACTAAACCGGGGTCTTACTTCAGCCACTACACCCAGTTGTCGAAACAGCAGGCGATAGATAAGGCAAAGGAGATCTGGCATTCCATCAATGGTATTAACCTGCGCAACAACATCTTACCCACTCGCGAGCGGGCGCAGCTGATCCTAAAAAAAGGACTCAACCACAAAGTGGAAGAAGTCCTTCTTCGTAAATAGCCTAGGGTGATAGAAACTCTCTTGCTATAGAACAGCTGATTATTCTGGCTGCGGGCCGAAACGATTCTCGCCTTCTGTGCCTTTAAAGAAGCCGCACTCGACCAAAATCCACACTCCGCAAATCATCGCGACGACCGAAATGGCGGTTTGCAGCACCGCCGGTTGAGCAACTTGCCCAGGATCACCCACTGGCATCGTCATACGTCCGATAACAAGTGGTACATTCAGTAACAGCCACCAACTGGATTTGTCTCTGTCATGCCAACGCTTGGCGGTGATGGCTAAGTCAGGAATCAACACGATGACAAGGAACACAGGCAGGATGAGATGGGCCGTCGCTGGAATAACCGCGTTGAGTGTCGCAGCGAAGCTTACAATCACTAGGTAGTAAACCACATTCCACAGCCAATAAACCTTACGACCAATGCGGCCTTGAAATGAAAACAGCAGTGCTTTGATTGACATCGTATTCCCTAATCGTTAATTGATGATTTTTTGAAAACAGCTCGGGTCCATATCGCGAATATTAACGGTTAAGCTGCGCACGTGCCCCGCTTGCTGTTGCAACACCGCCATTATTTGACGAGATAAATCGCGCTTCTGTTCCTCAGTTCTTCCCGCCAACAGCTCGAAGCCAATATGAATAAAATCGCTACTGTCACCTTCATCCCCAAGCAGCCAATGATGGCAGCGCAATGCGCGAGACTTGACGGATAAGGTGTCGAACAGGCCTGATTGTAAAACCACGAAATGCAAATCCTCGAGCAATCCTTGCACATTAACACGCTCATCCACAGAGTTGGAGTATTCCATAACTAGGTTTGGCATCGATGTTGTTCCCTTTTTAGTGCGCTGGTTGGATAGGTATACGCCACTATTATCAATTTCTGTACTTATTTCGCACTCGATGCCAGCGATTCTGTCTACGGGATCACTGCCAGAGCGGTCAGTTATGCTAAATCCTTGCGCAAGGCAGTCGGCAAAAGGTTTACAAACCCAATAAGACATGACGGTAATCATGATCTGGACCATTTAATCTGTTATATTCCTACCCAGATTTTTTACATTAATGAACGTTCTACGTTAAAAAGAGAGGGAGTATTCCTATGCGTCGTCCTGTAGTGATGGGTAACTGGAAATTGAATGGCAGCAAAGCAATGGTCACTGAGCTGCTAACGGGTCTAAACGCTGAGCTTGAAGGCGTTGAAGGTGTCGACGTAGCCGTTGCGCCACCAGCACTTTACATCGACCTTGCTGAGCGTGTCATCGCAGAAGGCGGTAACAAGATTATCCTGGGTGCACAAAACACTGACCTCAACAACAGCGGTGCCTTCACTGGTGACATGTCGCCAGAAATGCTGAAAGATTTCGGTGCTTCTCACATCATCATCGGCCACTCTGAGCGTCGTGAATACCACAACGAATCTGACGAGTTCATCGCAAAGAAATTCAACTTCCTAAAAGAAAACGGTCTAACCCCTGTTTTCTGTATCGGTGAATCTGAAGCGCAAAACGAAGCGGGCGAGACTGAAGCTGTCTGTGCACGTCAAATCAATGCAGTGATCGACACTTACGGTGTTGAAGCGCTAAACGGCGCCATCATCGCATACGAGCCAATCTGGGCTATCGGTACAGGTAAAGCAGCGACGGCAGAAGATGCACAACGCATTCACGCTTCTATCCGCGCACTTATCGCTGCAAAAGACGAAGCGGTTGCTGCGCAAGTGATCATCCAGTACGGCGGTTCTGTGAAGCCAGAAAACGCAGAAGCGTACTTCTCACAACCAGACATCGATGGCGCTCTTGTTGGCGGCGCTTCTCTTGACGCGAAGAGCTTTGCAGCGATTGCAAAAGCAGCGGCAGCAGCAAAAGCTTAATCCATCCTTTATGGACATAGACAAAGGTCAGCTTGCGCTGGCCTTTTTTGTTGCCGCGGTACAAAACCCAAAGCCGGCCCAAATATGTGCGCCTCACACCATCTCAACGATGGGGGTTGGTCGTCATAGAGCAGATAAAGTATGCTACGCTTTTCCGCCCGTGAGAGTTGACGTCCTCGATGCAAGATAAACATGGCCTGTTAACGGGTCACATTCCCGATGTTTTGCGCCAAATGACCGTGCCGATGACCTTTGGCATGATCGCTATTTTGATGTTCAATCTGGTCGATACGTTTTTTATCTCTCTGCTCGGTACCCAAGCGCTGGCAGCGGTCAGCTATACCTTTCCTGTCACCTTTGCCGTCAACTGCATCACTATGGGCATAGGAATGGGCATCTCCACCAACATTGCTCGTCTACTTGGCCAAGGCCATACCAACGATGCAGCGCGATTTTCGACCCACGGTTTGCTGTTAGCGGTGACCTTAGTGGCGTTGGCCTCCATCTCTGGATTACTGACGATTGAGCCGCTCTTTCTACTGCTGGGCGCTGAGCCAGATTTGCTTCCCCTCATCGACCAATACATGGCGATTTGGTATTTAACCATACCGCTGCTCGTCATTCCGATGGCGGGAAACAGTGCCATTCGCGCTACGGGTGATACCAAAACCCCGGCTAAAATAATGATGTTGGCCGGCGTAATTAATGGCGTGCTCGATCCTTTGCTGATTTTTGGTTACGGCCCGTTTCCCGCACTCGGGATTCAAGGCGCGGCGATCGCAAGCGCCTTCAGCTGGGCAGGGGCACTGTTAGGCTCCTTGTATGTGCTCACGCGGCGCGAGAAGCTACTCGCCAAACCGGACCTCACCACCCTTCGCAGCGATTGCCAATCCATTCTAAAAATCGGCACGCCCGCGGCGCTATCGAATGCCATGACACCACTCTCAGGTGCGATTCTGATGATGCTGCTTTCGACGCACGGTACCAGTGCGGTAGCGGCCTACGGTGCGGCGCAGAGGGTGGAGTCAATTCTTATCTTGGTGCTGATGTCGCTCACCTCTGCCCTGACCCCGTTTATGGCTCAGAACTTGGGCGCGAAAAATCCGCAGCGCGGCTTCGCCGGTTTGTTCCTCACCATGCGATTTGCACTGATTTTCCAATTGGGGATTTTTGTCATGATGGTGCCGCTGAGCATTCCCATCTCCTCCCTATTTTCTCAAGAGCAAGCGGTCAAAGATCTGTTATGGCACTACTTACTCGTTGTGCCCTTTAGCTATGGGTTTCAAGGAATGTTGATGATGCTGGTCTCAGGGCTGAATGCGCTGCATGAACCACTCAAAGCATTCCAGTGGAGCTTTATGCGGCTGTTCATTTTCACCCTACCCTGTGCCTGGGTTGGCAGTCTTTGGTATGACATTGAAGGACTGTTTATCGGCATTGCCGTTGGCAATGTCATCGGCGGTGTACTCGCCTACCTCTACGCGCTCAAACTGCGCAGAACTCACTTATCAGCACCGCTACACCCGTAAAACGTTCAAAATAAGTCAGGATTTAAAGGAAAGTAAGGCCTAGAAACGAACACACCAGCCGAAGCTGGTGTGGTGATTTAGAGCGTCTCATCGACGACATCGGTCTCATCGACGTCTAAATCTATATCAAGTGGCTCTTGGGAGAGGATCACGCCTGTGTTGTCAGCATAAAGGTAGTCTTCGGGTAAGAAGGTCACGCCACCGAAGTTGACGGCCACTTCCGTTTCACCCACGCCTTGTGAGCTTGCACCAACCGGAATCGAGGCCAAGGCTTGAATACCAATGCTCATGTCTTCTAACTCATCGACTTCACGTACGCAGCCATAGACAACAATGCCTTCCCACTCGTTCTCTTCAGCAAGAGAAGCGAGCTCAGCGTCAATTAGCGCACGTCTTAGTGAGCCGCCACCATCGACCAACAGCACACGGCCTAAGCCATCTTGTTCGAGCACTTCACGAATCAGCCCGTTGTCTTCAAAACACTTCACCGTTGTGATTTGGCCAGCGAATGACGCACTGCCGCCAAAGTTGCTGAACATGGGCTCGACCACATCGACCTGATCCATATAAACATCACACAAAGCGGACGTATTGTATTCCATGAGTTACCTTCCCAAACCGTTGGTTGACTCACTCGAGTATATCCGGTCATTAAGTCATTGCAATGACAAGGCGCAATAATACAAGCTCTTGTGAAGAGGATCAGACTCTCATCAGTGTTTGCACGACGACCACGCCAGCAAACAGCAGGTTGGTCAGCAAAGAGCATTTAACAATCACCGGCATCATCGGCGCAATCTGGGCGGGTTTATTTGCCAACCAGACCGCTCGGCCATGTTTAAACACCACCAGTACACTTAGCAAAAACGGCAAGCTGACCCACATTGGTTCTGGTTGATGAAGTAAGTAGAGCGCAAAGGCTAACAGAGAGAAGCCCAGCAAGAAAAAGTGATAATGCTTCGCGCGTTGTTGGCCCAAGCGCACTGCAACCGTACGCTTGCCGCACTCTTGATCGTTCTCGATATCACGCATATTGTTGATATTCAGTACCGCAACCGCCAACAACCCGCAGCCTATTGCCGGAAGAATCAATGACGCTTGGACAACACCAGTGTGAAGAAAATAGGTCCCGGCCACGCCGAGCAAACCAAAAAAGAGAAACACAGAGACATCGCCGAGCCCGACGTAGCCATAAGGCTTCGACCCCACCGTATACGCTATAGCAGCGATGATCGCCAGTACCCCTAAGCCGATAAAGGCCAAGATACTTTGCACACTCTCTAAGGCGTAGAAGACCAAAACCAGCCCCGACAATATCGTCATGATGACATTAATAACGATCGCTTGCTTCATGTCCTGGGTCGTGACCGCGCCCGACTGGATGGCACGCATCGGGCCAAGACGTTTGTCGTTATCGGTGCCCTTGACCGCATCACCGTAATCATTGGCGAGGTTGGAGAGAATTTGCAATAAGGTCGCCGTCGCAAACGCCAACAGCGCGATCGGTAGAGAAAACTCATGATGAGAGTACGCTAGCACGCTACCGGTCAAAATCGACACCAGCGCCAGCGGCAGCGTTTTTGGCCGAGCCGCACCCAACCAAATTTGCAAAGACGCTTTCATAAACCAGAACCTTTGATCTCTATATCACTAACAAACGCGGGCTATTGTGACACTTTGCCGCAGCCGAAAAAACAAAAAAGGCCACGATGTGGCCTTTTTCTCACGCTATCACGCATCGGGTGATTATTTTACGCGACCCACGTACTCGCCTGAGCGCGTGTCGACTTTGATCACTTCACCGATAGAGATAAACAGTGGTACACGAACCACAGCACCGGTTGATAGCGTAGCAGGCTTACCACCGGTACCCTGTGTATCACCTTTCAGGCCAGGGTCAGTATCTGTCACTTCAAGCTCAACGAAGTTAGGTGGCGTTACAACGATAGGGTTACCGTTCCACAGCGTCAGCATACAGGTGTTGTTTTCCACCAACCATTTTGCGCTCTCGCCCACGGCTTTCGCATCCGCCGCGATCTGCTCAAACGTTTCCGCATTCATAAAGTGGTAGAATTCACCGTCGTTATAGAGATAATCTAGATCGATATCCATAACGTCTGCGACTTCACATGTGTCACCAGACTTAAAGGTTTTCTCTAGCACTTTACCAGAAAGAAGCTTACGAATTTTTACGCGGTTGAACGCTTGGCCTTTACCCGGCTTAACGTATTCATTTTCAAGGATCACACAAGGCTCGTTGTCGAGCATGAGTTTCAAGCCGCCTTTAAATTCATTCGTGCTAACTGTAGCCATTTTTTCCTCTTACATTCTTAGAGCTAAATTCAATGCCGCCTATCATAACCCGAAAAGTCGAATCTGTTGAGCAAAACTGGCTCAATCAACTAGCAAGTGGGATCTCGGATCCGGCCGAGTTATTACGACATCTCGAGATTGACCCCACCCCGTGGCAAGACGGCTTTGCTGCACGCAAACAATTTGCTCAGCGCGTCCCGTTAAGTTTTGTTGCTCGCATGGAAAAGGGCAACCCAGAGGATCCTTTACTGCGCCAAGTTTTACCGGTCGCGCAAGAGCTTGAGTGGCACCCAGGTTTTAGCCAAGATCCACTCGAAGAGCAAGATAACGCCCAACCGGGCTTACTGCATAAGTATCGCAATCGAGCGCTTTTGATTGTCAAAGGCGGCTGCGCAATCAACTGTCGCTACTGTTTTCGCCGCCACTTTCCCTATCAGGACAATCGCGGCAACAAAGCCGTTTGGCAAAAAAACCTCGACTACATCGCCGCTCACACCGAGCTCAACGAAGTGATTCTCTCGGGGGGCGACCCATTAATGGCCAAAGATAGTGAACTGGAATGGTTGATTTCCGCCATCGCAGCCATCCCGCACATTAAGCGTCTGCGCATTCATACTCGCCTACCTGTGGTGATCCCTGCTCGCGTCACAGACGGGTTGTGCACACTGCTGGCCAGCACGCGGCTGCAAGTGGTGATGGTCACCCACATCAATCACGCCAATGAGATTGATGCGCCCTTCAGCGAGGCGGTGCGCACGCTTAAGCAGGTTGGTGTAACCATGTTGAACCAAGCGGTGATGCTCAAAGACATCAATGACAGTGTGGATGCCCAAGTGGCGTTAAGCGAGTCTCTATTTGATGCGGGCATTTTGCCCTACTACCTGCATGTGCTGGATAAAGTGCAAGGTAGCGCGCATTTTCATATTTCAGACAGCGAAGCGAAAAGCATCATGGCGGGAGTGATCGAGCGCGTATCCGGTTACCTTGTGCCTACCTTGACGCGAGAGATCGGCGGCAGAAAAAGCAAAACCCCCCTTGATTTACATTTAGAGTAATCCCGACGACAAAAAGCTTTTGTTCGCTCCTCTGAGACACTCAGTGCATACTTCGCGGTTTCCCAGTATCACTCATGCCCATCTCAGAGGAGACCATGCACCCTTCACTCTCATCCTTGTTAGACCTCGGTCCGTTTTCTTGGTCAGCGCTGCTTTGCTGCGCGATCAACGGCATTCTTATTGGTGTCGAACGTCAAACACGCGGCAAGCCAGTCGGTATCCGCACGTCAATCCTTATTATCGCAGGCACGTACTGTTTTATGTCGATGGCCGTGTCGCTCTCACCGAACACCTTAGACCAAGCCCGCGTATTGGGTCAGATCATTACTGGGGTTGGCTTTTTAGGCGCAGGCGTGATGATGACATTGGATGGCAAAATTCATGGCGTCACCTCTGCCGCAGTCATTTGGGTGTTAGCGGCGCTTGGGCTGATGACAGGGCTGGGCTATGAGCAACAATCCATCGTCATTACCGTACTGACATTAAGTGTGCTGCTGGGCGTCGATAAAGCCGAGAACCACATCAAGGCATTGCGCCGTGGCGTGCATCAGAAATTCCAAAACCGCAAAGAATCTCGCCGAGTGTCGAACGAACAATTTGCGAGCACAAACGCAAATAGCGCGGTTTTTATTGACGAAAAACAAAGAACTGGCGGATTGTAAAACAGACACGCGAGATAAGCATACAACTTCACATTCCAGCGAAAGGGTTTTGAGTAGCATAAATCAAAATTATCTATTACCCCCCAGGATGTGATCATGTTTTATATACATATGTTGCTGCTGCTGGCCGTCATTTTTGTTGGCATCCGCCATGGCGGCATCGCGTTTGGTTTACTTGGTGGCTTGGGCGTCTCTGTCCTTGCATTTGTGTTTGGTATCGCCCCCGGTAGCCCACCGATCAGTGTCATGCTGATCATTCTTGCCGTGGTGGCCGCCTCTGCAACCTTAGAGGCCACTGGTGGCCTCAAACTCTTGGTCAAATTTGCTGAGCGTTTGCTGCGCAAACACCCCAACCAAATCGTCTTCCTTGGCCCACTGTGTACCTACTCTCTGACCGTGCTTGTCGGCACCGGTCACTCAGTCTACCCACTTCTGCCGGTCATTTATGATGTGGCTTACAAGAAGGGCATTCGCCCCGAACGTCCAATGGCGATGTCAACGGTCGCATCGCAAATGGGTATCACTGCGAGCCCGATCGCCGCAGCGGCCGCTGTCGTCATGGCGACCGCCGCAGACAACCATCTCGACATCAGTCTGGTTAACGTCCTCATGGTCACCATTCCTGCGACCCTGACGGGCGTGTTAATTGGCTGTCTATGGAGTCTGAAGCGCGGCAAAGAACTCGACCAAGATCCTGCTTTTATCGAACGATGCAAAGATCCTGAGTTCAGGGCGCAATTGATCGATGAAGAACAAGAGAGCCAAGACGTTCAACATGACCAGAAAATGGCGAAGCGAGGGCTTGGGATCTTTTTGGCTGGTATCTTGACGGTGATTTTTGTCGCCATGTTTGGCAAAGATCTCTCCTTACTGCCACAAGGGGTCAAAATGTCGGTCGCGATTCAGTTTTTGATGCTGTCGGTCGGCGCAGTGATATTGCTCACCACCAAAGTGAACCCGAAGAAAATTGTTCACAGTAATGTCTTTATTGCGGGGATGACGGCGGTCATCATCATCTTTGGTATTGCTTGGATGAGTGACACCATCATCGGCCATCACAAACCCTATCTAATCAGCCTAGTCAGCGATGTTGTCTCAGCGCACCCGTGGACGTTTGCGATTGCGATGTTTGTGGTTTCGGTATTCTTGAAAAGCCAAGCCGCCGTGCTGACGATTATGCTCCCCCTTGGCTTTGCGATGGGCATTCCTGCTCCCGTACTTATCGGCGTCTTGCCCGCTAGTTACGCGTACTTCTTCTTCCCGTTCTACCCCAGTGATTTGGCGGCCATCTCCTTTGACCGTTCAGGAACAACGCAAATTGGTAAGTACGTCCTCAATCACAGCTTCATCCTGCCCGGGTTTATCGGTGTCGTCAGTGCGACCTTTGTCGGGTATCTGATTTCGACCGCAATTAACTAGCGCCGCCACTCTGACGTGAGACGAAAAACAAAAAGGCCAGTATGATACTGGCCTTTTGCTTGTTCTCAGTTGGACGCTGTCAATTAGAACAGCTCTTCCGCGACTTTAAACAGATCGTGACGAACTGGACGCTTCATGTTTTCAATCGCATCGATGATGTCATGGTGAACCAGTTGCTCTTTCTGGATACCCACACAACGGCCACCTTGACCTTCCATCAATAGGTGTACGGCGTAGTTACCCATGCGCGACGCGAGAACTCGGTCAAAGGCTGTTGGGCGACCACCACGTTGAATGTGGCCAAGCACGGTCGCACGAGTTTCACGACCAGTGGCAGTCTGAATCTCTTTTGCCAGTACATTGGCATCCATCATCAGCTCAGTCAGAGCGATGATCGCGTGCTTTTTACCTTTCTTGATACCGTCTTGGAGGTTGCTGATCAGCTTCTCTTTATCAAGGCCCGTTTCTGGGGTGATGATGTATTCACAACCGCCCGCAATCGCAGACATCAGGGTCAAATCACCACAGTGACGGCCCATGATTTCAACGATAGAAATACGCTGGTGAGACGATGAAGTGTCACGCAGACGGTCAATCGCATCGATAACTGTGTTAAGCGCAGTGAGGTAACCGATAGTGTAATCCGTGCCCGCGATGTCGTTATCAATCGTGCCCGGCAGACCGATACATGGGTAACCCATTTCAGTCAGCTTCTTCGCACCCATGTACGAACCGTCACCACCGATCACCACCAAGGCTTCGATACCGTGCTCTTTCAGGTTCTCGATCGCCTTTTGGCGTACCGACTCTTCTTTGAACTCAGGAAAACGTGCCGAGCCCAAGAAAGTACCACCACGGTTGATCACATCAGAAACGCTCGAACGATCCAATTTCTCGATACGGTTTTCGTAAAGGCCAAGATAACCATCGTAAATTCCGTATACTTCAATGTCTGCAGAGAGTGCAGTGCGGACTACGCCACGTACTGCTGCGTTCATACCAGGGGCGTCACCGCCACTTGTCAAAACACCAATCTTCTTAATCATGCTCACCCTCGATTTTTGGGAATCTTATTTCAAAATATTACGTTAGTGGTTTACAGGCGGCCACCAACAAAATTCCTTTAACTGCGTAGTATGTTACCTTGCCCCACAAGGAATACTACTTTTATTTTGTAGACGTTAATGTAAGTTTTCTACTTATGTAAGAGTATTACAGCTTTGCTCATAACGGGAATTGATACACGTCAGTATCAAGGTTAATACTCACTCGCTAGAAAGATAGCCAACCCCCAGCCATTTGTCGCCTCTTCGCTAAGATTACCAGCGATGAACCTTCTGTTTACGCTCTTTACCGAACACCACAGAATAGGGATCTTGGTGGATCAATACGTCCGCTTCGGGGAAGGTCGCCAACAGCGAATCTTCTACGCGATCCGAGATTCGATGCGCCTCAATCAGCGGTAGATGATCGTCCAGCTCAAGATGCAATTGGATGAAGCGCGTCGGCCCTGACATACGGGTTCGTAACTGATGCACGCCGTGCACCCCCTCCACAGAGAGACAACATGCTTTGATCTGAGCGAGCTCCTCATCGGGTAGCTTTCTATCGAGCAAGGTTTGAATTGCCTCTTTGACCATCTTATAGGCGCTAAACAGAATGTACCCGCCGATGATGATGGCAAACACCGCATCCGCCTGAGTAATACCAAACCAGCTGAGGCCAAGCGCCACCATGATCGCGGCATTCATGTATAAATCTGATTGGTAGTGCAATGAATCTGCGGCAATGGCTTGGCTGCCGGTTTTTTTCACCACATGGCGTTGAAATGTGACTAAACCGAACGTCACCAACATGGCGAAAAAGCTCACATAGACGCCATATTCAGGCGACACCAAGGCATGAGGACGGAAAAATCGGTCAACACCATTAAGAATCAGGAACACCGCAGAGCCTGAGATAAACATCGCTTGAGCCAGCGCCGCCAACGATTCTGCTTTGCCGTGACCAAACGCATGTTCACGATCCGCAGGTTGAAGTGAGTAGCGCACCACCACCAGATTAACCAGCGAGGCAGCAATATCGAGCATAGAGTCGATCAGTGACGCGAGTAGACTCACTGAGCCCGTCATCCACCAAGCACCCACCTTGACCACCAGCAAGCCACTAGCGACGAGCGTAGCGGTCCATGCTGCCATCGTCACCAAACGTGCATATTCTTGTTTCATATCCGTTTTCTACGTTAAGCCATTGCAAAAATTGGCTTAAGTATAACCTTATGTGTGGTGAAAGTGCAGCCAAGCTCCAGAAACACAAAAGGCGACCCGAAGGTCGCCAAAGGCAGTAGAGAGCGATGATCAGTTTTTGTTCATGCGTTTTTGCATTTTCTCGCCACACTCTGTCGCGCGCTCTTGTTGCAACTCAACAAACTTGGCTTTTTGCTCAGGTGTTAGCACGCTTAACATTTTGTGTTCTTTCTCTAGCATCTTCACGCGGCGCTCAGTCTGTTGATCGACCATCTGTTTCGCCAATTCCTGCGCGGCCGCTTGATCGAAGGTATCAGCCAGTACCAACGCTTGCACGCTCGCACGGTGTGCCTGCATCTGCGCTTGATGTGACTCAAAATTCTCTTTGAATTTCGCTTTCATTTCATCACGACCAGCTTCGCGCATCTCTTTAAGCTGTGCTTGCTGCTCTTCGGTTAAGTCCAATTGACGCATGATGCCGCGATCCAGACCACCACGACACTCATCACGCGGCCCTTTGTGGTTATCTTTACCACCGCCACCGAACGCCCATGCACTCGCAGTACCTAATGTGAGAGGGAGGACAACAGCAGCCAATACCATTTTTTTTGCAGTGTTCATAATCGTTACCTTTCTTGTTCAAGTTATTGTGTGGAGCTGTCTTCACAGCGCTTGAGTGTAGAATAGGCCATGCTAAGTAAAGTGACGTTTAGGCAGCGTAAAGAATCGTAAAGAGGAAAAATTAGTCTCAATCTCCAGACGATTTACCAGTACTATTAACTCAGTGACGTTTGTAAGAGTGGTAACTATGGCACACCTATTATTGATTGATGATGACACCGAGCTCACCGGGCTATTGACTGAGGTGTTAACGTTTGAAGGCTTCACCATCTCCGAAGCGAACAATGGCGAAGAGGGATTAGCGCTGGTCAGCGATGAGATTGATCTCATCTTGCTCGATGTGATGATGCCCAAACTCAATGGTATGGAAACACTCAAACGTCTACGAGAAAAGTGGGAAACACCCGTACTGATGCTCACCGCGAAAGGGGAAGAGATCGATCGCGTCATCGGCCTCGAACTCGGTGCCGATGATTACCTACCCAAACCATTCAGTGACCGTGAACTGCTCGCACGTATCCGAGCGATTCTGCGTCGCACCCAAGGTAAATCGGCGAGCAAAAACGGCGACTGCATCGAATACCAAGATCTTAAAGTCTATCCGGGCAAGCAAGAAGCCTATTGCCAAGGTGACTTACTCGAACTGACGACCACCGAATTCGCTTTGTTGAGCCATTTTGTGCAAAACCCAGGTGAAACGCTCACCAAAGAGGCATTAAGCTTGGATGTGCTAGGCAAGCGACTGGCGGCGTTTGATCGCGCCATTGACATGCACGTCTCCAACCTGCGTAAAAAGCTGCCAGAGCGCGCTGACGGCAAGCCACGGATCAAAACCTTACGTGGCCGCGGCTACTTGTTGGTTGAGGAAGACTGATGCGTTTACCGAAAATCACTAGCCTGTATGGACGCATCTTCGCCATCTTTTGGTTTACCATGTTTTTGGTGCTGATGGCGGTACTCTCTCTGCCCCATCTCGACCCAAGAAAAGCACGAGACATTCCGAGCACTCACCTCAATGACTTAAGGGAAGTGCGAGACAGAGTCGAGCAACGCTTTGCCGGAGAGTCCAACCTCGCGCGGATATTGTTCCAACTTGAAGGGCCACGCAGGCAAGGTAATGAGGGTGGAAGGCCACCAAAAGACAGCGGCCCGCGTTTCTATGTGTCGGATATTGATGGCAACATTCTGACATCGCAAGACCCGAAAGATTTCAAGATTCGCGCGCTGCAAAACTTTATCACCAGCGTCGAGTTAGCCGAAGCGCCCAAGCAGAAACTCTACGGCCATTATATGCTTGCCGGCCCTATTCCGGTGACGTTAGCCAAGCAGCCTCTGTTGCTCTACGTCGGTATCAAGTGGAATCAACCCGCGCCGTTTATCCTTAATCTGTTTGATCGACCACTCCAGCTTCTACTGGCCGTCATGTTGGTGAGCACCCCGCTACTGTTGTGGCTTGCTTGGGCACTGAGCCAACCTGCAAGACGTCTCGAACGCGCGGCAAAACGCGTCGCCGCTGGTGAATTTGAGGTGGACCCGCAGTTGGAGAAAGGCACCAGCGAATTTCGTCAAGCCGGAGAAAGTTTTAACCAGATGGTGGAAGCCGTTAATCAGATGATCTCAGGGCAGCAGCGCTTACTCTCTGACATCTCTCACGAGTTGCGTTCACCGCTCACTCGGCTCAGAATGGCGACCGGTCTTGCCGTGCGCAAGCAAGGAGAGAGCACCGAGCTGACGCGCATCGATACCGAGGCTCAGCGTCTTGAGCAGATGATTGGTGAGCTGTTGGAGTTGTCGCGCATTCAAGTCAACAGTCACATGGTGCGAGAAAAACAAGCCTTGAGCAGTTTGTGGGAAGCCATCTTCTGTGACGCGCAATTTGAGGCAGAGCAAATGAGTAAAAGCCTGCGCTACGATGCGATTCCTAATCGCACCATTTCAGGCAACCCCAAACTGCTCATGAGCGCGGTGGACAACGTGGTGCGCAATGCGATTCATTACGGCGAAGACAAAATCGACATCCAACTTCACGTCGCCGATGACACCGTCCAGGTTATCGTCGATGACAACGGCGAAGGGGTGCCAGACGATGAACTGGAGTCGATATTCCGACCTTTCTACCGAGTCTCCACGGCGCGAGATAGACACAGCGGCGGAACCGGTCTTGGCTTGGCAATTACGGAAAGCGCAATACGCCAACACAGTGGCACAATCAAAGCGAGCCGCAGTCCGCTAGGTGGATTACGCGTGACGATTTGTCTGCCGCTGTGCCAATAAATCGTGCGTTGTCATGGAAGTTCGCAATACCCACATCAATTTTACAGTTGATAATCGATCTCATTATCATTTAAGGTAAATTCTCCAAACATGGAGGATTTACGATGGTGCACCAATTTCCTGAACTTCCTTATGCGTATGATGCGCTTGAGCCTTATATCGACGCAAAAACCATGGAAGTTCACTACAGCAAACACCACAGAACGTATTTTGATAAGTTCTGCGCGGCAATAAAAGACAGTGAACTAGAGCAGCAGTCGCTGCGTCGCATTTTTGCCAACATCTCCTCACTGGCCCCCGCTGTTCGCAATAACGGTGGTGGCTACTACAACCACGTCCTGTATTGGAACTGCATGACGCCCAATGGCGGTGGTGTGCCCAGCGGCGAGCTTGGCCGCGCCATTGAGGAGACCTTTGGCAGCTTTGCCGAATTCCAACAGCAGTTTAGCGACGCTGCAATCAATACCTTTGGCTCCGGTTTCGCTTGGCTTATCGTCAAAGATAATCAACTGGTGATTACCTCGACCAGCAATCAAGACAATCCACTCATGGACGTGGCGGCCATTCAAGGCGAGCCCATTTTGGCCTTGGATGTGTGGGAGCATGCCTACTACATCAGCTACCAAAATCGCCGCCCTGACTACATTAACGCGTGGTGGAATGTCGTCAACTGGGATGCGGTCGCAGAGAATTATCATCAAGCGCTAAGCTAATTAGACCTACAACAAAACAGACTAACAACGTCACATGGCACTTGGCGGTGTTTCATCACCGCCTTATACTCTTGGGTCTTATCAGAAAAAGTAACCAAAACCATGTTTGATATTGCCCTATTTGAACCCGAAATCGCCCCGAATACGGGCAACATTATTCGCTTGTGCGCAAACTGTGGCGCTAACCTGCACTTGATTGAGCCATTAGGATTTGATTTAGAAGAGAAAAAAGTGCGCCGCGCCGGTTTGGACTACCATGATCTTGCGCGCGTCACTCGTCACAAAGACTACTCGGCATTTCTCGAATATCTGCAAAAAGAACGCAGCGAATACCGCATTTTTGCCTGCACAACCAAAACCACAGGCCACCATGTAGACGCCCAATTCCAACCAGGCGATGTGTTGCTGTTTGGACCGGAAACTCGTGGCCTACCAGCTGAATTGATCGAAAGCATGCCGATGGCGCAGCGTATTCGCATTCCTATGATGCCAGACGCACGCAGCTTAAATTTGTCCAATGCGGTTGCGATCATCGCTTTTGAAGCGTGGCGACAAATGGGCTTTGAAGGGGCACAGTAGGCGTCAGTTCCTAGAAGTGAGTGCCTAGTTCCTAGAATTCGACCTCTAGGAACTAGGAACTAGGAACTAAAATCCTCACCTACGGACGAGCAACGAAACCTACCGCGTCATACGCTTTCTTCAGCGTCTCAGCGGCACGAGCAGACGCTTTCTCCGCACCTTGCTTCATCACTTGATCCATGTAAGCACGATCGGCACGAATACGGTGGTATTCCGCTTGAATCGGCTCAAGCATCGCCACCAGCGCTTCACCCACGTCTTTCTTAAATGGACCGTACATTTCTACGCCTTGGTACTTGGCTTCAATCTCTGCAAAGCTCATACCCGTCGCCGCCGAGTAGAGGCCCATTAGGTTTGAAATGCCCGCTTTGTTGTCCCAATCATGAGCGATACGTGGTGGCGTTTCTGTATCGGTTTGTGCCTTGTTGATCTTTTTAAGAATCGACTTCGGCTCTTCCAACAGCGTAATCACGTTCTTGCGGTTATCATCCGACTTCGACATCTTCTTGGTCGCATCCTGAAGACTCATAACACGCGCATTCACGGTTGGAATGTACGGCTCTGGCACTTCAAAGATCGGCTGCTCAGGCGAGTAGATGTTGTTAAAGCGGTTGGCGATATCACGCGCCAGTTCAAGATGCTGCTTCTGGTCACTGCCGACCGGAACTTGATGCGCGCCGTAAAGCAGAATGTCGGCTGCCATCAACACAGGGTAATCGAACAGACCAACGTTGACATCGCCAAACTGGCTAGAGGTGTCTTTCGAGTAGCGCGCTGATTTGTCTTTAAACTGAGTCATTCGGCCCAGTTCACCCATTTGGGTGTAACAGTTAAGAAGCCAACCAAGTTGAGCATGTTCCGGTACGTGGGACTGGACAAATAACGTGCTCTTCTTCGGATCAACGCCCACTGCGAGACAAATTGCCAATGCGTCTAGAGTTGCTTCATGCAGTGCTTTCGGGTCTTGACGCACTGTGATGGCATGAAGGTCAACCACACAATATTGGCAATCATAATCGTCTTGCATCTGCTGCCATTGACGTAGAGCACCCAAGTAGTTACCGATACTTAGTTCACCTGACGGTTGAACACCACTCAATACGATGGGTTTGCTCATTAGAATGATTCCTTTGACTTCTTAATCTTAATAAATGAAAAAACCGCGCCCAGCCTGACGCCGACACGGTTTATCCAGTGTACTCATTAACGAGTATTTTGGAAGCGATTTCGTTGCGCTTAAGCGCAAACCGCGACCACTTCGAGTAAATCAGCGATGGTATCGGCGACGTAGTCCGGCTGTGAGTCGGAAATCGGTTCGCCGTGGTTGTAGCCGTAGGTCAAACCAAACGAGTAACACCCTGCGTTCTTCGCCGCAAGAATGTCGTTTTTCGAGTCGCCGACCATCAGCATCTGTTTTGCACCGCAGTGGTGCTTTTCAAGCAGCCAGTTGAGCGCCATCGGGTTGGGTTTCTTTTCTGGGAAGGTATCACCGCCGATGATGTCACTGAAGTAATGATCAATACCATGCTGTGCGAGCACATCAGGCACGAACTTACTCGGCTTGTTTGTCACCAATGCTAGGGTGAAACCTTGCTCATGCAACGCCGCTAACGTCTCTTTTACTTGAGGGTAAAGATGGCTCAGCTTGTGTCCACCTTGGGCATAAAAGTCATCAAAGAGGTGACGAGCTTTGACTAACAGCGCAGGGGCAAGATCGGGGTCAAGCGTTAAGCTGCGAGATAAGGTGCGGCCAATCAACACATCGGCACCGTTACCGACGTAATCACGCACCTCTTCTTCCGTCACCGGCGCATAACCGAGCGCTTCGACAGCCGCGGAGGCGGCAACCGCGAGATCCGGCACACTGTCGAGCAAGGTGCCATCAAGATCGAACGCGATCATTTTAATATCATTCATGAATCTTCCTAATGGTTGAGCGGCGACTTTTTTAGTCACTCTTAGGGCGGGCATGATTGACCCGCCAGGTCACTTTATATGGGCAAACAGCCGAATTGGATTACTGAGTTATGACTTCACTTTGGCCAGCTCAGCGCGCATCTCATCGATTACGGCTTTGTAATCCGGCTGATTGAAAATGGCGGAACCGGCGACAAACATATCCGCGCCCGCTTCTGCGATTTCACGAATGTTATCCACCTTCACTCCACCATCAATTTCTAAACGAATGTCACGGCCTGATTTATCAATCATAGCGCGAACGGCACGCAGTTTATCTAGCGTGTGAGGAATGAACGATTGACCACCAAACCCAGGGTTTACTGACATCAATAGGATCAGATCGACTTTATCCATGATGTACTCAAGGTGAGCCAGTGGCGTTGCAGGATTGAGCACCACACCCGCCTGACAGCCATGCTCTTTGATCAGTTGCAGTGTGCGGTCTACGTGTTCAGAGGCTTCGATATGGAAAGTGATCATTGATGCCCCCGCCTTAGCAAAGTCCGGGATGATGCGATCCACGGGCTTTACCATCAAGTGCACATCAATAGGGGCGGTGATGCCATAGTCACGCAGCGCTTGGCAAATAGGTGCGCCAAACGTCAGGTTAGGTACGTAGTGGTTGTCCATCACATCAAAGTGAACCACATCGGCACCGGCGGCGAGCACCTTTTCGACGTCCTCACCAAGGCGAGCAAAATCGGCCGACAAAATGGATGGAGCAATAAGAAAATCTTTCATACCTGACCTCTGTTAGGTTGCGCTGAATAATCGTTGCGCAATTCTACCTAAGCTGGCGGTAGGAATACAGTGGCTATTTGCTTTCGCCTGGTTGGAACAGGGCGAGCAGCTCATCGACTTTATTGCGCCCTGCCCCATTGCGGCTGATGGTCCGTTTAACCTTGACCACATTCAACTGCGCGCCGTGATATAGGCGTCTGGTGAGCGTAGTGTCGTGGTTAGAAATCAACACGGAGATACCACGCTCTTTGGCCGCACGCTCAGCGACATCAGCCAAGGCGGCTTGATCATCGAGTGAAAAGCCATTGCCCGCGTAAGAGGTAAAGTTGGCGGTCATCGACAGCGGCGCATAAGGCGGATCGCAATAAACCACACTGCCCTTGCGCGCGCGTTTGAATGTCTCGGCGTAGCCCTCACAGACAAAGGTAGCCTTCTTGGCTTTCGCGGCAAAAAACTCCAACTCAGCTTCTGGGAAGTAAGGCTTTTTGTACGAACCAAACGGTACATTGAAGCCGCCTTTTTTGTTGTAACGACACAGGCCGTTAAAACCGAAACGGTTCATATACAAAAATGCAAGAGAGCGATAGAAGGTGTCATCACTTTGGTTAAACTCGGCGCGGATCGCCAAATAGGCTTCTTTGCGATTGTTCTCTGGGGTAAACCAGCGCTTCGCCTCAGGGATGTAGCTCTCAGGGTTGTCTTTGAGCAGATTGTAGAGATTGATGAGATCAGGGTTGATGTCTGCCAGCAGGTACTGCTCATAATCCGTATTGAGAAACACTGAACCAGCACCAACGAACGGTTCAACCAACTTACGACCTTCAGGCAGGTAGCGTTGGATATCTTCGACCAGACCGTATTTTCCACCTGCCCACTTGAGGAAGGCTCGCTGCTTCTTCATCTACTGCTCTATTTATCAACCACAAAATAAGGGGGCGGAATGTATCATATTTACCGCCCCGACCAAAGCACTTGCCTACGCAACTGCGAATGACGCGAACAAATCGTCGTTATTCGACTCTCTCCAACTCGCTCTGCACCTGACCGAGCGATTTTGCCCATGGGTCAAGCTGTTGCAAAGCCTCAGGAAGCGTCTGCACCGCATCTCGCGCCAGTTGAATGGTGGGGTAGTTTTGGTAAGTGACAATAAACCACTCCACCCCGCTTCTGACCGTAGGGTAAATGAAGACTTGATTGGCCAATTGGTGTGTATCAATAAAGCGCTGCACCTCTTCTAAGCTGTTCACTGCCGCCAGCTGCAAGGTGTAGCTGCGTGGCGAAAAGCTTTTCAATTCATCTTTGGTGAAGGAGAAACGGATCACCACCTCTGGCTCTGGCTGCGCGTCTGCTTGAGGTGCGCTCTCTTGTTCAGCTTGGGGGTCAGACTCGGGAATCGATGCTTCCACCACCTCATCAATCGGCGTCGTATCGGCCTGTTCTGGTTTACCTTCAAGCAAAGCATCCACCACTTCAGAAGTGATGACCACACGCTGATGGGTATCATCAGGATTGCCGACACTCGACACTTCACTGGTCACGCTTGGTGGCAAAGACGCAGAGTCATCCTCGGCATTGGTCAGAGAGGGATCGGTCACCGGCTCAGGCTCGACGGTCTTCGCTTCACTCGTTTGCGAGTCTGGAGCGGGCGTTTCGGGCAGAGTTGGAATGACCGTTTGCTCCAAGTTTTGACTGATTTGCTGGGCTTTCTCATCTGGGGTGGGCTGATTCATCAACCACCAGTAACCACCGCCGATCAGCAATAACAGGACAATAATCACCAACGCCATATTCAACGGTGATGCGACAATCGAGCGGATAATGATCCTTTTTTCCACTTTCTGCTCCCCTAGCGCCATAATTTTACCGGGCCGACGCGCGACACTGCGGTATGCATTTCTCACTCGTTTTTCCATGTCGTCTTCGACATATCGAATCACGAGGTGCTCAAAAAATCGTTCCGCTTCGTGCTCAGAAAGCGGCTCGATATCAAAATCTATTGGTTTATGCTCTTGGCCGTAACTCAATCGCGTTAACAAAGGCTCAAGGCTATTGGATGCCGCAAAGAGCACCACATTAACGTTCCACTGTGGGCGCTCTTGCGCCTCAAGGACTAACATCCACAGTTCTGAAATGAACGACTCACTCAGCAAGTGCGCGTCGTCGATGGCGATCAACACGTCACAGCGCTCCCCCTCCATTAAGCGAATAAAGGATTCAGACAAGGCGTCTGCAGGGTTAAACAGAGGTTCAGAAAAAAGCTGAGAGAGGACGGTAAGGCGTCGTTGAGATTCGTCCTGATTGGGGTGACACAAAAGCAGAGATTGGTTTTTGTCTGGCGACCACGCCTCTAAAAATCGCTGCGCAAGCCAAGTTTTGCCCGCACCACTTTCGCCACCAATGGTGACGAGGTTGGATCCAAAGTTAGTCAGCAGTTGCAGGCGTTCCAGCAACTCAGTTTGAGAGTCTAACTCCAAAACACGCGGGGAGCTCATTGCATCATCCTAAGACGTAGAGTGCGCAGCGACCTAAGCCACTGCGCCACAGTTCAATCAATTACAGCGTGCGCCCATAGTCGATTGCGTCTCGTAACACGGACTCTGGGACACCTTTCACCACATCGGCACTGCCAATACTGGTCGGTAGAACCAATCTCAATTCACCAGAAAGCACTTTCTTATCGCGCATCATGTGTTTGATAAAGTCATCAAATGACATGCTGTCTGGTGTGTGGATTGGCAGCTTGGCTCTTTTTAGTATAGAGACAATTCTCTCCACTTGCTGCTCATCAATAAGCCCTTGAAGCTGAGCTGTTTTTGCAGCCATCACGGTACCCGAAGAGACCGCTTCACCGTGGAGCCAATTACCATACCCTAACTCAGCCTCAATCGCATGACCAAATGTATGACCTAGATTCAACAACGCGCGAATTCCAGATTCTTTCTCATCTTGCGCCACCACTTCCGCTTTGATTTGGCAGCAACGCGCAATGGCGTAAGTGAGTGCTTGTTGATCTAACGCGTACAGCGCATCGAGGTTCTCTTCCAACCAGACAAAGAAATCGTGATCGTAGATGATGCCGTATTTGATCACTTCCGCCATACCCGCGGCAAACTCTCGCTCGGGCAAGGATGCCAAACAGTCGGTGTCAATGATCACCGCTTTAGGCTGGTAGAATGCGCCGATCATGTTCTTGCCAAGCTTGTGGTTAACGGCGGTTTTTCCGCCCACCGATGAGTCGACTTGAGAAAGCAAGGTCGTCGGGATCTGAATGAAATCCACCCCGCGCTGATAACAGGCCGCCACAAAGCCAACCAAATCACCGATCACCCCGCCGCCGAGGGCAATGAGCACCACATCGCGCGCAGTGTTGCCTTCCAGTAGGTAGGTCATGACGGTGTTGAATGTCTCTAGCGATTTGTATTGTTCGCCATCAGGCAGTGCCAACACTGACGCGTCGCAATCGAGCTCGGCCAGTTGGGCTAGAAGAGTCTCAGCATAAAGAGGTTCAACGGTGACATTCGTAATCACCACGACTTTTTGCTTAGCTTTAAGAAGGGAAAGTTGGGCCGGATCGCGAAACAATCCGGCACCAATCGAAATGGGATAGCTACGTTCGCCTAAGCTGACCGTAATCCGTTCCATGGGAATCTCCAAATGCGAATAAAGAGTGGCTGTTAACCTTCTTCTAGCATTTTTACGATCTGGTTGGCTACCACTTTTGCACTTTGATCGTCAGTACGGACCGTGTAATCCGCAATTTCTTCATAAAGTGGGTTACGTTCCGCGGCCAAAGCTTCAAGAACTTCACGTGGTTTGTCCGTTTGAAGCAGCGGACGTTTTTTGTCACGGTTTGTACGGGCAAGCTGTTTTTCGATCGTTGTTTCTAGGTAAACAACAATGCCACGTGCAGAGAGACGATTACGGTTTTCTTTGCTCTTAATTGAGCCACCACCGGTTGCCAGAACAATACCTTGTTCTTGAGTTAGGTCTTCGATCACTTTTTCTTCGCGCGCTCGGAAACCGTCTTCACCTTCAACGTCAAATACCCATGCGATATCTGCGCCAGTGCGCTCTTCAATTTCAGTGTCAGAATCAACAAACTCCATATGAAGTTGTTGAGCGAGATGACGACCAATGGTGCTTTTGCCGGCGCCCATTGGGCCAACAAGGAAAATATTGCGTTTTTCAGCCATGTTTAGCAGTAATTTACAACGTTAATTCAATGACATCGCCACAAGAGAGGCCAGTATAAAACTTGCCAAGAAAGTGCTTGTGGCACCGATTCCTCACAGATAATTCGTGATAAGACCCGAAATTATCTAGATCTGGTGCCACTAATGCAAACTATTTTTACTTAAGCTTAATAATAACGCCTCATCTTATTGCAAGACGACCTTAGGCGTAACAAAGATCAGCAGCTCACTTTTGCCCATTTTCTGGTAACTTCGCTTAAATAGCGCCCCAAGTAGAGGTAAATCCCCCAATAACGGCACCTTATCGACAGAATCCGTCACACTATGTTGAAAAATGCCGCCCAGCACGACCGTTTCGCCGTTCTCCACCAGCACTTGTGTACCGATGCGCTGCGTATCGATCGCCACTGCCTCACCCGTGCCGGTTTTCACCACTTGACCCGGCCTATCTTGCGTGACACTCAAATCCAACACCAAGCGGTTGTCTGGCGTGATTTGTGGCGTGACTTTCAAACTCAATACCGCCTTTTTAAAGGTCACACTGGTGGCGCCACTCGAAGAGGACTCAAGATAGGGAATTTCCGTTCCTTGCTCGATATAGGCGGGCTTTTTATTGGTGGTGATCAAACGAGGGCTGGAGATCACCTCCGCTTTCGATTCACTCTGCATCGCAGATAACTCGAGATCGAGCAGCGTCCCTGAGCCCAATTTGGCGACTTGAAACGCGATTGACGAGGCATTGGCCGCCGTTGCCCCTAAGTTGACGTTCAAAAAGTCATCCACGGGCAGCGTATCTTGATCAAGCAAGCCTCGCTGGTACAAGTTGCTCTCAATGCTTCCACCCACGGTATTATTGCCATTGGTCGAGGTAAAGCCCCAACGCACGCCAAGCTCATCCAGGTTACCCTCGTTAACGGTCACAATCCGCGCTTCAATTTGCACTTGCTTGACGGGCACATCGAGCGATTCCACTATTTCTCGCACCACATCGATGTTCTCTTTTAAATCACGGATCAGTAAGGCGTTAGTTCGCTCATCAATACTGAGTGAACCTCGCTCTGAGAGCATGCTCATCGCACTCTCGCCGCCAATCATATCGGCAATGTCCGACGCTTTGGCAAACTTCACTTTGATGATCTCCGAGCTAAGTTCGCCAAGCTCCGCCTCTAAGCGCGCTTTTTCAAGCGCCTCTTTTTCCCGCAGATCTAACTCGGCTTTAGGCGCCACCAGCACGACATTGCCATCCACGCGCTTATCGAGCCCTTTCACTTGTAAGATGATGTCGAGCACCTGCTGCCAAGGTACACCATCAAGACGCAGCGTTAAGTTGCCTTTGACGGAGTCGGACACCACCAAGTTGAACTGGTTGTAATCAGCGATGAGCTGCAAAACGTTGCGCACTGGAATATCTTGGAAGTTAATCGAAATGGTTTTGCCTTCCTTTTCCATGATGTTGACCGGTTTTGCCGCCTCCTCTTTGCTCACTTTTTTAACTAAGACCTCAAGGTAACTGCCATTGAGGCTATAGTCGTAGCTGTACTCACCTTCGATATCGGCAATCAATAGCGTGCTTGGCTGTTTGCGAAACACTTCGATTGACTTCACCTGGGTGGAAAAGTCTTTGACATCGAGTACATACAGCTTGTCATCGGGTACCTGGGTATTGAGCAGCTCAATGCTCAGCCCCTCTTGCGCTTTTTGTAAATCCACCGCGACCTTTGGGCTTTGCAACTGCACAATGATTTTGGCGTGTTGCTGTTTATCCACTCGAAAGTCGATGTCCACCAGACGGTTGGGTTCATTGCTCGTCGCCAACACGGCGCTGCTAAAGACAAGCAACCATAAGGCCATTAAGCCACAGGTAAACCGCGTGTGTTTTCTTGGGGGGAGGAGTCCTTTCACCATGATTTCATCTCAATTATTAACATCTATTTAAGCGCCAGTTTGACGTTGCGGGTATTCCAGCAACCTAAGCCATCTGGCAAAGTCTCATTTATCGTTAGGTAACTCTGGGTTACTTTGGTTATTTTTCCGTTGTTGACGCCAATGTATTGGCCGCGCGTCGCTTTAATCACTTCGCCCGTCGGCACCTGAATCAGAGCAGAAATCGCGCCTTGACTGCTCATCACACCGGTCAGACGCAGTTTGCTAATGGGGTAACGCTCCAAACGACCACTTTTGCGCCGAGGCTCGGGCTGCCAACAATCCACCTTGGCGACGGGTTGGTTCATCGCGATGGCCACTTTAGGCAGGACAAATGGCTCTCTCAGATCGTGCGCTTGATAGGCACTGGCCTTGAACTCAAGTACCGGTGCCAGCGAGGCCACTTGATGACGCGCGCTTGACTCGATCTGCTGACGAAATTGATCCAACGGCGCTTGATTGGCTTTACATCCGACGAGTAACAAAGCGCAGCCCATCAGCGCTCCCCATGTCGAGCATGAGAGACGGCGATTATTGTTCATCTTTCACCTCCGGTTTAAATTGGTAGGTGTAAGCGCGCACACGAAAGTGCAGCGTACTGCTCTCTTGGCTGACCCGCTGCCAATCGACATCGTCAAAATTGATGATGCGCGGTAACTGCGCGATCGCCTGTGAGAACTGGCCAATATTGTGGTAATCGCCCGTCAGTTCGATATTGAGAGGCAAGCGGTAGAGAAACTCTTTATTTTGCTTTTCACCCCAATCGATGCGAGTAAAGGTGAGTGAGTGCTTCAACCCTTGCTCATTGACGGCAGCCAACATGCTCGCCAGCTCTTTCTGTACCGGCAGTTGGCGTGATAAATAGTCGTAGCGCTGTGAAAGCTCATCCAACTGCACTTTTAACTGCGGCAGCGCCGCCACTTTGTTCGCCTTGATGGTGGCCGTGGTTTTGAGCACTTGCTCTTTGTCGATTTGCCGTTGCAACTGCTCGTTACTCGGTTTCAAGTAAAACCAGTACCCCACTCCCTGCAGCAACAAAATCAAGACTGCAATGACGCCCAGTTGCGGCAACAACGGCCATTCGGGTAACTCTTCAAAATCCAAATCGGTGTAACTGGCCATCACTGCGCTCCTTGTCGATTCGCGTCATCTTGATTGAGCAGAGAAAACGAGACGTGAAAAGTCTGAAACTGTTTACCAAAACGTTGTTTACCCAGCACAATCGAGTGCATTTCTACGTTACTGAGCTGAGAAGACTTTTCTAAATTGTCGAGCATGGTCGCCAGTCGCGAGGTGGTATCACTGATGCCTGACACCTCTAGTTGCTGACCATTCATCTTGATCTTGTCGACATACACACCTTGCGGGATCATCGCAGGGATGAGGTTCATGAAATCGGTGGTTTTATTGCGCTGCTGTTGCAACTCCTCAACCACCGAAAGTCGGGTCAATAACGCTGAGTGCTCTTTTTCCACTTGTTTTAGGTTGTCAATTTGCTTGTCGAGGCTCGCAATGTAGCGATTGAGGTAATCCAACCTCTGCTGCTGCAACCCTTTTTGATAGTCGAGATACGCCCCCGCGCCCCATTGGACACCGCTAGCGAGAAGCACGCCGAGCACAACCAGCGAGAAAAATCGGCGTCGATGACGCGCCTTGAGCGCCTCTCGCCAAGGCAACAAATTGAGACTATGCAGCATGGCGATTCTCCATCCACTGAAGGCCTCTTAGTGCCAGTCCCGCAGCGGTGGCAAAGGCAAAGCCCGGCTTCTTGTTGCCTTTGCTTGCGCCTTGGACTTTGCTCGCGCCTTGAAATAGCGCCAAAGGATCGAGCGATTCAAACTTGAGCTGTAAACGGTTTACCACCGCATCTTGCAACAGCACCTGCAATTGAGGGTCGCACGCCGCACCACCGGTAAGCCAGACGCCCTCAATCTCCCGATTGCTCATCGACGAGACCAGTTGAATGTGGCGCTGCAACTTATCCATTACCTCTCGGACAAAACGTTGCTCACCGCTTTCAAGGGACTCGCTCGGGTGATTAATCACACTTTGTGTGCCAACAGGGAACTCTTTGCACAAGGGCGGTTTGTCCCATACATCAATGCACACTGAGGCTTGAGTAAAACCGACATCGAGCAGCAGCCAGTTTTTGCGCTGCTGAATACGCGCGGCCTCGTGCCATATTTGCGTCAAACCGTAAGCTTGCACATCAAGTAGCACAGGCTCAAAGCCAGCTTTGCTGGTGGCGTCAACGCGGCTATCGACCAGCTCTTTGCGAGTCGCAAACACTTGGTAACTGGCAGTGGCATGGCGCTGCGCTTGTGGGTCTATCGCAACAAAGTCTAAATTCAGCTCTTCGACTGGAAATGGCGATTGATGAGAAAAGGCCTGAAAGATAGCGAACTCTCTTTCAGAACCGGAAAGTTCGCTATCTATTTGTAATACCTTGCTAATTACGGCGTTGTCGGGCACGCACAAAGCGGCCTTGCGACTAAATAGTGGCAACCCCTTTCTTAGTTCTTTGAGTTTCTTTACAATTTTCTGATAATTGAGCAGGTGATTATCAGAGAATATGTCCGCCTCAATGGGGATCTCGTGATAACCCACCAAGGCGAATGTGTCTTTAACAGGCTTGAGCACCACGGCTTTAATGCTGTAACGGCCGATGTCTATGCCTGTAACCAATGTTCTACCCATACCGCGTTGCTCCCTATTGAAATGCTTAGCTCGCGCGCTTACTGAATTGATGGTTTAATAAGCACTAAGAAAAAGCATGAGCTAAAGTTTCAGCTTACAGTACAAGGGTTTGCATATTAGCGACCTATAATTTCAGGAATTCTCCGGTGAAGTTCATAAAGCGATTATTCATTTTTACATTGGTTTGCATGATTCTTGGAGTCGGTACAATTTTCGGTTTCTATTTTTATGTCAAACCGGACCTCCCCGACGTCGCCACTCTTCGAGATGTGGAACTGCAAACACCGATGCAGGTGTTCAGCCAAGACGGCAAACTGATTTCTCAGTTCGGTGAGAAGCGGCGCATTCCGGTCAGCTATGACGACATCCCTCAACATTTGATTGAGGCCCTGATCGCCACTGAAGACAGTCGCTTTTACGATCACCCAGGTATCGACCCGATCGGTATTACCCGAGCGGCGGTCGTGGTGGCCATGTCTGGTTCGGCCAAACAAGGGGCGAGTACCATTACTCAGCAGTTGGCGCGTAACTTCTTCCTCTCAAATGAGAAGAAGATCATGCGTAAGATCAAAGAGATTTTTATCGCGATTCACATCGAGCAGCTGCTATCTAAACAAGAGATCATGGAGCTCTACGTCAATAAGATCTTCTTGGGCTACCGCTCCTACGGCTTTGGCGCCGCAGCGCAAGTCTATTTTGGCAAAGATCTTCAGCAGCTCACGCTGAGCGAGCTCGCGACGTTGGCGGGGATGCCTAAAGCCCCATCGACGATGAACCCTATCTACTCGCTTGAACGTGCGACGAATCGTCGTAACGTGGTTCTTGGCCGTATGCTGAGCGAAAACTACATTACGCAGCAAGAGTACGACCAAGCGAGAGAAGAGCCGATCGTGGCACGCTACCACAGCGCCGATATCGAATTGAGCGCTCCATATGTGGCGGAACTGGCGCGCGCGTGGATGGTGGCTCGCTACGGTGAAGACGCCTACACCTCGGGGATGAACGTCTACACAACCGTAGACTCGAAGCTGCAAGCCGCCGCCAATGACTCGGCCATCAATAACCTACTCGCTTATGACGAGCGTCACGGTTACCGCGGCGCGGAAACCGTGTTGTGGAAACCCAGCGCGGCGCCATTGTCGACTCAAGCTATCGAAGAGGCATTAAACAAGGTGCCGACCTACGGCCAATTAACGCCCGCCGTGGTATTGGATGTGGCGGCGAAGCAAGCCACCGTATGGGTGAAAGGCAGCGGTGAGCAGACCTTAAACTGGGACGGCCTTAAATGGGCACGCCGCTTTTTGACCGATGAGCGTCAAGGTCCCGCGCCGAGTAAAGCCGGTGATGTCGTGACTGTCGGCGAACAAATTTGGGTCCGTCAGGTCGCCGTCGACGATAACAGCGCGACATGGCAGCTCAGCCAAGTCCCTAACGCCAATACCGCTTTTGTGGCCATGAACCCTGAAAACGGCGCAGTCCTATCACTGGTCGGTGGCTTTAACTTCGTCCATAACAAGTTTAACCGTGCGACCCAGTCGGTTCGTCAGGTTGGCTCAAGTATCAAACCTTTCATCTATTCCGCGGCGCTCGACAAAGGCTTAACCTTAGCCAGCTTGATCAACGATGCCCCCATCAACCAGTGGGATCGCAGCCAAGGCACGGCGTGGCGTCCGAAAAACTCACCGCCGACCTACACCGGCCCGACACGCCTACGTATCGGTCTGGCGCAATCGAAAAACGTGATGGCGGTGCGCGTGCTGCGTGAAGTCGGTCTTGATGAGACCCGCGAGTACCTGACCCGTTTTGGTTTTGATATTGAGCAACTACCTCGCTCTGAAACCATTGCCTTGGGTGCCGGCAGTTTAACTCCGGTTAAGATGGCTCAAGGCTATTCCGTGTTTGCCAACGGTGGTTACTATGTAGAACCTTTCTACATCAGTAAGGTAGAAGGTCCGTTTGGTGAACCCGAGTTTGCCGCCAATCCGAAAATCGTCTGCCGCGCAGGCTGTGATACTGAGACCGCGAGCACATCGCCTCAAACTGATTCAAACACCGCGACAATCAACGACTTCAACGAGCAAGATGTTGAGTTGCCCATCAGCGATGCGGTGCAATACGCACCGCAAGTTATCTCCGAACAAACGGCATTTTTAATGCGTGAGATGATGTACAGCAACATCTGGGGCGGTGGTAACTGGCGCGAAGGAACTGGCTGGAACGGCACTGGTTGGCGCGCTCAGCAACTTGAGCGGCGCGATGTGGGCGGTAAAACCGGAACCACCAACGACTCCAAAGATACCTGGTATAACGGTTACGGCCCAGGCATGGTGGCGATTGCTTGGGTTGGATTTGATGACCACAACCGTACACTCGGCCGCACAACGCCGAACGCCAACTTAGCGCAAAATCCGATCTCAGGCGCAGAGTCAGGCGCGAAAACCGCGCAGCCAGCATGGGTGGACTTTATGAAAGTGGCGTTGAATGGCGTACCAGAGCAGGACAAAACGATCCCTGAAAGCATTGTGCGCGTGCGAATTGACCGAGATTCTGGTCTGCTGACCAACCGTTTTGACGCCAGTGCGATGTTCGAGTATTTCCTCGAAGGTACGGAGCCGACCAAATACGTCAGTGAAGATTTAGGTCCCTCTATCTACTCATCGAACAGTGAAGGAGAAGAGCTGTTCTAATCGGTTTGATAGAGAGGAAGAGAAAGGGATGGCGCGCGCCATCCCTTTTTAGTTTGTACTGAGTGTTAGTCGATGACTAACTTCTCTTTGATGGTTTTCGCCAACAGCTCAAACCGCTCTCTTAGTGGCGAGCCTGGGCGATAGGCCACCACTATCGTCCGTGACGGCACAGGATTGACCGCCTTGACGTAACACACGCCATCTTTTTGCTTTTCGTGCGGAATAGACAACTGCGGCAGTAAGGTGATACCGGCTCCGGCTGCCACCATGTTTCTCAGGGTTTCAAGGCTGGTGGCTTTAAAACGCTCATCATCTTTGGCTCCGGCCGCGAAACAAAAGCCGAGTGCTTGGTCACGTAAACAGTGACCATCACCGAGCGCTAATACCGTCTTGCCATTGAGCTCCAACATGTCCAACTCTTCCAACTTTGCCCACTCATGGTCACACGGCACCGCCACACTGAGCGGCTCTTCATACACAGGAATCTCTTTGAAAGGTGCGGTTTCTGCCACTGATGCCAAGACCAAACAATCCAGCTTGCCCTCTTCCAACTGACGCACTAGCTGCTGAGTTTGTGCCTCATGAAGAAACAGCTCAAGCTCAGGGAAACGCTCTTTCAGCGTCGGAACGATTTTCGGCAAGATGTAAGGACCGACGGTGGGAATAAAACCGATGTGCATTGGGCCTGTCATGGCGCCGCTTTGCCCACTGGCCATATCCTTGAAGGTTTTCACTTCACTAAGAATCCGCTTGGCTTGCTCGACCAACTGTAAGCCAGAATCGGTAAACAACACGCGGCGACTGCTGCGCTCGAGCAACACAGTGCCGAGTTCATCTTCAAGCTTACGGATCTGCCCACTTAAGGTCGGCTGACTGACAAAACACGCTTCGGCGGCTTTTCGAAAATGTTTATGTTCCGCCAAGGCAACAACATACTCAAAATCTCGAATATTCATGCGCAGGGATTCTCCTGTGAGTTTTTTATAGATTTTAACTATTGATACAATTATATCAAACGATTGGAGCTATCAAAGGAGTTTTACGATACTGGACCCACAAATTGAGAACACCAAGCCGAATGGGCTTGCTAACCACATTATTAGAGGGCATCTATGTTGGTATCAAAAGAAGGTCAGACTGTTCCAAACCTTACGTTTCCTACCCGTCAGGGCGACACCTGGGTCAACGTCACCACTGACGAACTATTTCGCAATAAAACCGTGATTGTGTTTAGCTTGCCGGGCGCTTTTACGCCAACGTGTTCTTCAAGTCACCTGCCACGCTACAACGAGCTGTTCTCGGTATTCCAAGAGCATGGCGTCGATGAGATTGTCTGCTTGTCTGTCAACGACACCTTTGTAATGAACGCGTGGAAAAACGACCAAGAGGCAGACAACATCACCTTTATTCCAGACGGTAACGGCGAATTCACCCAAGGCATGGGCATGTTGGTCAACAAATCAGAGCTTGGCTTTGGCCACCGTTCTTGGCGCTACAGCATGTTGGTCAAAGATGGCGTCATTGACAAAATGTTCATCGAGCCAGACGAGCCAGGTGACCCGTTCAAAGTCTCTGACGCAGACACCATGCTTAAATACGTCGCGCCAAGCTATAAGACGCAAGAGTCCATCACGGTATTTACCAAACCCGGCTGTCCGTTTTGTGTCAAAGCCAAACAAGCCTTGATCGACCATGATCTGCAATACGAAGAGGTGATCTTAGGCAAAGACGCCACCACTGTGAGCTTGCGTGCGATTACTGGACGAGCCACAGTGCCACAAATTTTTATCGGCGGTAAACACATCGGCGGTAGCGAAGAGTTGGATCACTACTTAGCCACTTTAGAGTCTTGATCATTCACTGAGCCCTCGATCTCCCGGCCCAGACGTGGGTCGGGGGATCACTTCCTCTTACTCACTTACTATCAGTAAAGCACTAGCCAAACGGCCGGTGCTTTTTTATTATCTGGCTTCCCTTATTGCTCGAGTGACCCAGATGGCCTGCCCCTATTGCAATCAACATTGGTTTTGGAAAAAGATCGGCCGATGCCAGCGCTGCATGGATCAACTCACGGTGTTGTCTGTCGCCTGTTGGGTTGCGTGGTGGTTCTTGTTTCGTGAACAACCGAAAAGTATTGAATCCATCGCGTTACTGGTGGCGGGCTTTGCCTTTAATGGCTTATTAGCGCTGCATATTTGGGTAAAGTTCATTGTTATCCCTTGGCAGAAACGCAACAAAAAATAGCGAACATCTCAGTGGGAGCATTGATCTTGATACTTTGGGCATGAACGTATTCTTCGATACATTCTTAGCGACATTCATCAAGAGAGTCATGGATAGCTCGCAGCCCGGCTGCGCAGGGGCTAGATAGAAAAAAGCCCCAAAACCAATCTTAGTCTTGGGGCTCTCTTAGATTCTTCTAAGAAAAAGCAGTGGTACTTTAATAGACCGGACTTTCTCTTAGAAGTTCCCATACGATAACGATCTTTTTTGATCTTTTTTATCGCCTTGGGTTTCAACCGCTTATATCGCCTTGCTTAGCAGCGGTTCATTAAATTGCATATATTAAGCCGTCTTGATTGAGAGACATAAGTTACGCAACGTTGACGCGGGCAATCGGCTGCTCGACCAAATTCACCTCTAGAGCGACCTCATCACAGGCATGTTGACGCGGGCACTGCTCGCAATCTTTGAGCACTTTCTCTGGTAACAGTGATTTTGAGGTCGGCAAGAAGCTCTGCTTCATGAAGAACTCTGGGGTACGCGTCAGCACAAAGACTTTCTTGATTGCCATTTGGCGTGCTTTCTCTACCAGGTACTGAACAATCGCACTGCCCTGTCCCTGACCTTGCCAGCCCGCTTCCACCCCTAATGAGCGAATCTCGGCCAAACCAGAATCGTAGACGTAGAGTGAGGCGCAGCCAGTCACTTCTCCGTGATGTTCCGCCACCGCAAACGAGCCGATATCTCTCACCAGTTCATTACGTGAACGCGGTAAGTTCTCACCCATGTTCGCCCAGTAGGTCACCATGCCTTCCAGCGCTTCAATGTCGGTCAAACGTGCAGGTCGCACATTAACGGTGTTGTTGTCGCGCTTGATCAAACGGCCTTCCGCCTGCTCAACGGCGTACGCTACTTGCTTCGGTGACACACCGCCAAGCGCACTGCGTTTCTCTAGACACGATTCGATGGTGAGAATGTCATACACATCGTTCTCAATCACCGCAGAGAAGGCTTTGAGCTCATCTAATGATAGCTCTTCAAGGGCGCAGCCTTTCTCAATCGCGCCCACCACAGCAACGCCAACAATGTGGTGCGCTTCACGGAATGGAATGCCTTTGGCAACCAAGTAGTCGGCCAATTCGGTGGCGTTTGCATACCCTTGCTTCGCCGCTTCCAAGGTGCGCTCACCGTTGACTTTAATGCCATCAAAACAGAGTGCGGCCATTTCCATGCAATCGTTCCAGGTGTCGAGTGCATCAAACAGACCTTCTTTGTCTTCTTGCATGTCTTTGTTGTAAGCCAGAGGCAAGGCTTTGACGGTCATCATCATCCCGGCTAACGAGCCATAGACGCGACCTGTTTTGCCACGAATCAATTCGAGTGCATCAGGGTTTTTCTTCTGCGGCATCAAAGATGAGCCGGAGGTGACGGTATCAGCCAACTCGATGAAATTGGATTCACCTGAGTTGTAGAAAATCATATCTTCTGCCAGACGCGACAAGTGCAGCATGGAAATCGAAGCGACAGACATCAGCTCCATCACATGATCGCGGTCAGAGACTGAGTCGAGGGAGTTACGCGTGGCACGGCGAAAGCCCAAATTATGCGCCAACACTTCACGATCAATCGGGTAAGCCGTTCCCGCCAACGCACCGGAGCCCAGCGGGCAAGTATCAAGACGTTCAATCGCATCATGCAGACGTGAGTAGTCGCGCTCAAACATCTCCACGTAGGCTAAACACCAGTGGGCAAATGTGACAGGTTGCGCACGTTGCAGGTGCGTGTAACCCGGCAATACGGTGGCTTGATGTTGTTTGGCGACAGAGACCATTTGCGCTTGCAGACGATCCAGCGCCATTAGCAGTTGCTGGCCTTGTTGACGACACCAGAGTTTGAGGTCAGTGGCGACTTGGTCGTTACGTGAACGGCCCGTGTGCAGTTTTTTACCCAGATCGCCGACTTTGCTGATCAGCTGCTGCTCTACCCAAGAGTGGATATCTTCCGCATCTGAACGCAAGATCTGGTGCGGGTCTTCCATCACTTCAAGCTTAAGCTCGTTTAACGCCAGCTCTAATTTCTGCTGCTCTTCTTCACTTAATACGTTGACAGAAAGCAGCGCTTTCGACCACGCGATAGAGCCGACGATATCTTGCTCTGCCAATCGGTAATCAAAACGCAATGAATCATTGAATTCTTTGAATCTTGTATCTGCTGCTTGGGTAAATCTTCCGCCCCATAATGCCATTGCGTTTCTCCTGATTACCAGTGCTCACTGTGCGTTTGACAGCGCGTTTGCTAAAACAATCTCTGAATGGAATTCAGTATTTTTTTGATGGGTCAACGTTACGGCAAATTCAGACAAAAATAAAGTATTAATTCATTATTTTTACATATTTATTCATGGTTATTTTCTATCGCCTGTAACGAAACAAGCCCATCTTTTCAGATGGGCTTGAGTAAGATAACAAGACAGTTCAGGAAGATCGATTACGATTTTTTCTGACTGTTCAAAGCGCGGATACGGCTCGATAGTGAGTAGAGACGAATGAATCCGCCTGCGTGGCTTTGGTCGTACACTTCATCTTCGCCAAAGGTCGCAAACTCTTCGCTGTAAAGGCTGTTGTCCGAACGCTTCTGCGTTACCGTTGCTTGACCTTTGTACAGTTTCACAACCACCTCGCCATTGACATCCTGCGCCAACTCTTCAGACGCCGCTAGGATAGACTTACACAGTGGTGTGAACCAGCGACCATCGTACACAAGGTGTGATGCTTTGAGGCCCAGCTCTTCGCGGAACTCAAATGACGCTTTATCCAGCACCAGTTGCTCAACCGCACGCAGCGCTTCCATCATGATGGTGCCTCCCGGAGTTTCGTAACAGCCGCGAGACTTCATGCCAACCAAACGGTTCTCAACGATGTCGATACGACCCACACCGTGCTTCGCACCTTTTTCATTGAGGTAAACCAGTGCGTTGTATGGCGTCATAGTTTCACCATCAACCGCCACCACTTCGCCCTTTTCTACTTTGAGGGTGACGTATTCCGCTTCGTTAGGCGCTTGCTCAGGGTCAACGGTCCATACCCAGCAATCTTCGTTTGGTGCATTCCAAGTATCTTCTAGCACACCACCTTCGGTTGAGATGTGCCAAGCGTTAGCATCACGCGAGTAGATTTTAGTCAGCGACGCACTACAAGGGATATTGCGCTCGGCTAGGTAATCCAGACACTCTTCACGGCTGACCAAGTCCCACTCACGCCACGGCGCAATCACTTGCAAGTCAGGGGCGAGCGCAGCAAACGCGCCTTCGAAACGCACTTGGTCGTTACCTTTACCGGTACAGCCGTGACACAAGGCATCTGCACCGACTTTACGTGCAATCTCAACTTGCGCTTTGGCAATGATAGGACGAGCCATTGAGGTGCCGAGCAAGTACTTACCTTCGTAGTATGCGCCGGTTTTCAGCGTTGGGTAGATGTACTCCGCCACCATCTCTTCTTTGAGATCGACCACGTAACACTCAGACGCACCGGATGCTTTCGCTTTTTCTTCGATGCCAACCAACTCTTCTTCACCTTGGCCGACATCAGCGACAAACGCGACCACTTCACAGTCATAGTTCTCTTTTAGCCACGGGATAATCACTGAGGTATCAAGACCACCAGAGTAGGCGACGACGACTTTGTTTACTTGTACTTTGCTCATTTTATTCTCTCCAACATCCAGCGCGGCGTATGGCCCTAGCGCTGGGTGATTAATCTGCTTTGGTGCCGCGCATCAAATCAAGCGGACGCCCTGTGTTTGTTTGGCAGTGACCACACGTCACTGCATAAATCTCTTTGTGTTTATGGCTTAGGTAAAAACTGAGTGCCGATGCTTTGCCCAGCGAACAGCTCAACGAGCTTTTCTGGGTAGCGCCATGTCGCTACTTCAATCGGACGACCTAAGTCATTCGCCGCTTCCAACGCTGCGTTGACTTTGACGATCATGCCATCGGTGATCACTTGGCCTTTGATCAGGCTTTGTGCTTTCTCTTCATCTAAGCTTTTGATGAGGTGGCCTTTACCATCCAGTACACCACTCACATCTGACAACAACACCAATTCTGCATCCAGTGCGCCAGCCACTGCGACCGCCGCTTGGTCGGCATTCACGTTCATCAACTGGCCGTCTTGCGTCAAGCCAATCGAGCTGATGATCGGCAGTGCGCCCGTCGCCAAAATCGCTTGCAACACGGTAGAATCGCCAGGTGATGCTTTGCCTACCGCGCCGAGTTCCGGATCCAACTCTTGAACCTGACACAAACCGCCATCGGCTAAGCTCAACCCTACTGCATTCAGGCCATCTTTAATCGCTTGCCCTTGCAGTAGCTTGTTGGCCGTACCAGCCAATGCACCCGCAATGACAGGAATTTGGTCATAAGGCGTCACACGTAGACCCTGTTTTTTGACCGTTTCAAGATTGAGCTTGGCCATAAGATCGTCCACTAAGTATCCGCCGCCGTGGACGATCACAATTCGTCGCTGCGCCTGAGTTTGGTAATTAGCGATGGCGCCAAACACTTGGCTGAGCGTCTCGGTGCAAGAAAGTGCCGCACCGCCTAATTTGATCACTAATGGCGTTTGATTGTTCTCTGTCATTACTCTTACCTCTACCGCTTGATGACTCAGTTTCAACCTTAACGATTGAGACTAAACAAGGGCAGTTAACTCGGGATATCCGTAGTGGATGTTTAAACATTGCATCGCTTGACTCGATGCGCCTTTGAGCAAGTTATCAATCGCCGATACGACAATGATGTGCTCGCCCTGAACCTTCCAGCCAATATCGCAGAAAGGTGTATTTTCGACGTTCTGAATCGAAGGCAGTGTCGTCGTGTGCAGACGAACGGCCGGTTTGTTCTGATAGGCGTTAGTAAACGCTTGTGCCACTTGCTCAGCCGTCACACCAGACGCTAGCTTCATGGTGATGGTCGCCAGAATCCCACGTTTAAAATTGCCCAGATGAGGGGTGAAGATCACATCACAACCCAGATGAGTGGCAATTTCCGGTTGGTGGCGGTGTGTAAACACGCCATAAGGCTGAAGACTCACTTCACAAAAGCTGCTCGTCAGTGAGGCTTTGCGCCCCGCGCCCGACACACCACTTGTCGCATTGATGACTGGCCACTGAGTTGTATCAACTAACCCAGATTGCAATAGTGGCTTGATGGCAAGTTGTGACGCTGTGGGATAACAACCCGGCACCGCAATAAGCTGGCTCTGTTTAATGCCTGGCTCATTCCACTCCGCAAGACCATAGGTGGCATTTTCTAGCAGCTGTTCGAACTGATGCTCAAAACCATAGAACTCACTGTAGAAACCCTCTTTTTTGACCCGAAAGGCGCCCGAGAGATCAAACACCTGGCAACCTTGCTCAAGCAATGGCGCGGCTAAATCGTGGCTGACTTCATGGGCAGTCGCAAGAAAAACCACGTCGCTCTCTTTGCCAACCTTTGCCACGTCAACGAGCGGCTGCACTGGCTCGGTCACTAAACCTTGTAACTTGGGGTGCAGTGTCGCAATGCTCTTACCTGCATCGACGCTATTGGCGGACACATATAAACCTGCTAGCGTAAGCTCTGGGTGTTTTTGCACCATGAGCGCCAATTCTGCGCCTGTGTAGCCGCTGGCACCGATGATTGTGGTTTTTAGCATCTCGACATCCATAATTGGGTTAAAAACGCCACCCAAAGAGTGACTATAAATTTACAAACTTTAGCTTTTAACGGTTTTTTATTCATTAAAAGTGATTTATTATGTGTTTTACCTTCTTAATAGAATTATGTCAACAGGGAATGCGAACTAAATATGCAATTACCTAGCTTTATCGAGGTCTACCGCGGCCTTATTTCTACCTCATCCATCAGCTCGACTGACCCACGCTGGGATGAAGGCAATCAGCAAGTCATTGAAAAGCTCGCAGACTGGCTCAAAGACATCGGCTTTCAGGTCGAAGTCACGCAAGTCGAACCGGGCAAGTTCAACCTGATGGCAAAGAAAGGCTCAGGAGAAGGCGGCTTATTGCTGGCCGGACACAGCGATACGGTGCCATTTGATGAAGGACGCTGGAACTACAACCCTCACGCCCTAACAGAAGACAACAACCGTTTCTACGGTTTAGGTACAGCCGATATGAAAGGCTTTTTTGCCTTTATTATTGAAGCGGTAAAAAAGGTCGACTGGAGCAAACAAAGCAAACCGCTCTACATCTTAGCCACATGTGATGAAGAGACGACCATGCTCGGCGCTCGTCATTTCACTGAACACGCCCCATTTAAACCGGACTACTGCATCATCGGCGAGCCAACCAGTTTAGTGCCTATTCGTGGCCACAAAGGGCACGTCGCCAATGCCGTGCGCGTGACCGGTAAATCGGGCCACTCTTCCGACCCTGCGCTTGGTGTCAACGCCATCGAAATCATGCATGAAGTGTTGTACGCGCTGATGCAACTGCGCGACAAACTGATCAAAGAGTATCATCACCCAGGGTTTGCGATTCCGAGCCCGACTCTCAATCTGGGTCACATCCACGGCGGCGACAGCGCCAATCGCATCTGTGGCTGCTGCGAACTGCATTATGACGTGAGACCGCTGCCCGGTATCAGTTTGGATGGCCTCGACAACATGCTGCGCGGCGCACTGAAAGACGTCGAAGCCAAATGGCCCGGCCGAATTGAAATCACGCCGCTGCATGAGCCGATCCTGGGTTATGAGTGTCAACATGATCACCCGTTTATTGGTGGTATGGAGTCCATTTGTGGCATGGACGCTGAAACGGTCAACTACTGCACCGAAGCGCCGTTTTTGCAGCAGTTATGTCCGACCTTGGTGCTTGGCCCCGGCTCGATTGACCAAGCCCACCAGCCCGATGAATTCCTCGCCTTCGATTTTATCGATCCGACCATAGATGTACTGTCAAAAGCCATGTACAAATACTGTTTCTAAAAACAGACACGTCGCTCTGCTCGGTGACTTTCCTCTCGAGCAGAGCAATCTTTCGTCGTTAGTCACTTCAAATGTAATAAAATTTCACCCATTTTCTCTGGGGTTGGATGCTTTTTGCCCATTGATATCGATTGCATAATATTTGCAAACTTTGCATGTGATAATTGACTCTAAGCGACATTTTTCGCTAGATTGTTGGCTTATCAAAAGAACAATGGATGTAATTTTTTTACAAGGCAGGACGACAATGAATGAGAAATACTCTGCTCTTCGAAGCAACGTAAGCATGCTCGGGCACTTGCTCGGCAACACCATTAAGGATGCTCATGGTGAAGCACTGCTCGATAAAGTAGAAACAATTCGTAAGCTTTCTAAATCTGCCCTCGCAGGCAACAAAGAAGACCGCGAGAGCTTGATTGAAGAGATCAAAAACCTGCCAAACGAGCAGTTAACCCCCGTTGCGCACGCGTTCAACCAGTTCCTCAACCTCACCAACATGGCGGAGCAGTACCATACGATTTCACGCCATTGTGATGAGCACGTGTGTGAACCGGACGCCATCAACAGCTTGTTTGCCAAACTGAGCAATAATGAGATCAGCAAACTAGATACCGCTCAGGCTGTGCGCGATCTGAACATCGAATTGGTGCTCACGGCGCACCCGACGGAGATCACCCGTCGCACCATGATCAACAAACTGGTTAAAATCAACAAATGCTTGTCCAAGCTTGAGCTTGGCGATCTGTCCGCCAAAGAGCGCCAAAAGACCGAACGCCGCCTTGAGCAGCTGATTGCCCAAAGCTGGCATTCTGACACCATTCGTAAGCAGCGCCCAACTCCGCTCGATGAAGCAAAATGGGGCTTTGCTGTGGTTGAAAACTCACTGTGGGAAGCCGTGCCTGACTTCTTGCGCGAGCTTGATGACAAACTCACGGATTACCTTGGTGAAGGGCTGCCTATCGATGCTCGCCCTGTTCATTTTTCATCTTGGATGGGCGGCGATCGCGACGGCAACCCGTTTGTCACCCACACCATCACCCGTGAAGTCATGTTGCTTTCTCGCTGGAAAGCCGCGGATCTCTATCTCAGCGATGTCAACGAGTTGGTCAGTGAATTGTCCATGACGCGCTGCAACGACGCGGTGAGAGCACTCGCTGGCGATGATGAGCATGAACCTTACCGTGCCGTGCTCAAAGAGCTGCGTGAACTGCTGACCGACACCAAGGACATCCTTGATGCTAAGATCCATGGTCAGAAGCTGGCGGTCAAAGCGCCACTGCAACGCATCGCACAGCTGTGGGATCCCCTCTACGCTTGCTACCAGTCACTGCATGAGTGTGGCATGGGCAAGATTGCAGATGGTTCACTGCTCGACACCTTACGCCGCATCAAAGCCTTCGGCGTGCACTTGGTACGTTTGGATATTCGTCAAGAGAGTACCCGTCATTCGGATGTCCTGTCAGAGCTGACACGCTACCTGGGCATTGGCGATTACGACCAATGGAGCGAGCAAGATAAGATTGCGTTCCTGACCAATGAACTGGCGTCCAAGCGCCCACTTCTGCCACGCGATTGGGAACCCTCTGAACCTGTCAAAGAGGTGCTCGACACCTGTAAGATCATTGCCGCTCAGCCTCGCGAAGCATTTGGCGCATACGTAATTTCTATGGCACGTACCGCCTCTGATGTTCTCGCGGTACACTTGCTGCTGCAAGAGTCGGGCTGTCCGTACCGTATGGATGTTTGCCCGCTGTTTGAAACGCTCGACGACCTCAATAACGCCGAAGCGGTCATCAAACAGCTGATGAGCATCGACTTGTACCGCGGATTCATTCAAAACCACCAAATGGTGATGATCGGCTACTCAGATTCCGCCAAAGACGCCGGCGTCATGTCGGCCGGTTGGGCCCAGTACCACGCAATGGAGTCCTTGGTCAAAGTGGCTGAAGAGGAGGGCGTAGAGTTGACCCTCTTCCACGGTCGCGGCGGCACGATTGGCCGTGGCGGTGCACCTGCACATGCAGCGCTGCTGTCTCAGCCACCAAAGAGCTTGAAAGGCGGCCTACGCGTAACAGAGCAAGGTGAGATGATTCGCTTTAAACTCGGTTTACCTGAAGTGGCGGTCAACAGTTTCAACCTCTACGCGAGTGCAATTCTCGAGGCAAACCTGCTGCCACCACCAGAGCCGAAACAAGAGTGGCGCGATCTGATGAATGTGCTGTCTGAAGTGAGCTGTGAAGCCTATCGTGGCATTGTACGCGGCGAGCCAGACTTCGTGCCTTACTTCCGTCAAGCAACGCCAGAGCTGGAGCTTGGTAAACTACCACTGGGCTCTCGCCCAGCTAAGCGTAACCCGAACGGCGGTGTAGAGAGCCTACGTGCGATTCCTTGGATTTTCTCTTGGAGCCAAAACCGTCTCGTACTACCAGCATGGCTAGGCGCAGGTGAAGCAATTCAATACTCGGTCGACAAAGGGCACCAAGCGCTACTAGAAGAGATGTGTCGTGAATGGCCATTCTTCTCAACCCGTCTTGGAATGCTCGAGATGGTCTACAGCAAGTGTAATATCGACATTTCTCGCTACTACGATGAACGCCTAGCAGATCCTGAGCTGCTGCCTCTCGGCGATCGCCTACGTGCACAGCTACAAAAAGACATCAAAACCGTACTGAATGTCGAAAACAACGAGAACTTGATGCAGAGCGACCCGTGGGGACAAGAGTCCATTCGCCTGCGCAATATCTATGTTGAGCCATTGAACATGCTGCAAGCAGAGCTGCTCTATCGTACGCGTCAAACTGACGAGCCATCGGAAGAACTTGAAGAAGCCTTAATGCTCACCATCGCAGGTATTGCGGCAGGTATGCGTAACACCGGCTAAGCCTAGCGCACAAAATTTGTGCGCTCACCGCCCCATTAAACCTAAAAGGCCGATAGTCATCTATCGGCCTTTTTTATTATAAAACAAATACTAACGAGGAAGATGAGCCACAACACTGCGCCAAATATTGTATGGAATACCAAAAAAACAATTTTTCAGGCATAATATTTCTAAATTAGGACAAAATAACTCACCATTAAAAATAAAAAACTACAGGCAAAAATCTATTGAGCCTTTTATCAGTTTTTTAGGCAACATTGTCCTTCTATTCTACTTTATGCTTATTATTTAGATATACTACTCAGCCATCGCAAGTGACTATAACAACACCAGCTTGCGTATCGATAGTATATCGACCTAGGTGATAGATGGCTTTTTAAGGTGACATGGCCAACACATTGTTGGCGCCGCTTGACAAAAGAATTCGTGCCAAAGAAGCACACACAAGATTAAGCGGTTGTATTTTGAAGTTTATTGACCATTTGGATTGAAGACATGTCATTACCACACGTTATTTTAACGGTCCTGAGCACTCGTGATGCGACGGGCTACGATATTACCAAAGAATTTTCTGCCACTATCGGCTACTTTTGGAAAGCAAGCCACCAGCAAGTCTACCGCGAACTGAACAAGATGGCGCAAAACAATCTTGTGACCTGTGTTCTCGAGCCTCAAGAAGGCAAACCCGATCGTAAAGTTTACTCCATTACCGATGCCGGCCGTACTGCATTAGGTGAGTGGTTTGATCAACCGACCGCGCACCCTACGGTACGTGATGAGTTCTGTGCAAAGTTGATGGCGTGTGCTATCCAACCCTCTGCACCGTTTCGCACTCAGCTCGCTGAGCTTATCGATGAGTCACGCAAGCTAGTCGCTCACTACCAAGAGATCGAGAGCGGTTACTACTCAACGCCTGCGACCCTAGACAAGCAGCAACGTCTAGAGCGTCTCACGCTGCGTCGTAATCTTCTGATTCGTCAAACTTGGATTGATTGGGCAGAAGAAGTGCTCGCTGAGTTGAACGACATGGCGTAATAGCACTGACCTAACCGTATTAGGTTGAAAGAGACAAAAAAGTCAGCGTGATGCTGACTTTTTTCTTTTCTCGGCTAAGTGGCAAACATAGTATCGTGGCAAACATAACATCGTGGTATACATAGCATCAAAGCGCTCACGACTTAGATCCCATCACCACCAATGAAGCTTTGTGACTTGCCATTGAACTGTTGGTCCATATCCAAAGAGGGCTTATCGGTTTTCGGTCGACCGACAATTTTGGCTGGCACACCCGCAACCGTCGTGTGTGGCGGCACAGGCTGAAGGACAACGGAACACGAACCAATCTTCGCCCCTTCTCCCACTTCAATATTACCTAAAATTTTCGCCCCAGCGCCAATCATCACACCTTCACGAATTTTCGGGTGTCGATCGCCGCACTCTTTACCGGTACCACCCAAGGTGACGTCTTGCAAAATGGAGACATCATCTTCGACCACCGCTGTCTCACCGATAACGATACCGGTTGCATGGTCGAGCATGATGCCGCGACCGATTCTCGCTGCTGGGTGAATATCGACCTGACACGCAACAGAGATTTGGTTTTGCAAATAGGTGGCGAGCGCCATGCGCCCTTGCTTCCAAAGCCAGTTGGCAACACGGTAGCCTTGCAGGGCGTGATAACCCTTTAAGTACAGCAGTGGCATGGAGTACATAGAGACCGCGGGGTCACGGTTGACCGTCGCACAGATGTCACAGGCCGCCGCGGCAGTAATATTGGGATCGGAGTTAAAGGCTTCCTCAACCACCTCTCGTACCGCCATGGCAGGCATTGAAGCCGTATTGAGTTTGTTGGCCAGAATATAACTCAGTGCCGCCGCTAAACTGTCATGCTTAATGATGGTCGCATGATAGAAGCTGGCGAGCATCGGTTCTTGCTCAGATAGCTCACGCGCTTCTCGAACAATGGTCTGCCAGACTTTCTGTTTCTCACAATGTTTCATGTTACTTGCTCGTCCCTAATTCTCCCTGCCCTTACATGAGTAAGGTGTGCGCCTTATGAGTCACCTCATGACGCTTATGCTTCGGCTTTCTTATCACGCGCCAGCAAATCTTGCGCGGCTAGGCGTGCGTCCTTCCCTTGATACAATACTTGATAAATTTGGTCAACAATCGGCATCTCGACACCGACACGCTCAGCAAGTAGGAACACCTCTTTGGTGTTGCGATAGCCCTCAACCACTTGACCAATCTCTTGCTGCGCCGTGTCCACATCTTTGCCTTGACCCAGTGCCAATCCAAAACGGCGATTGCGCGATTGGTTGTCCGTACAGGTCAACACCAGATCGCCTAAACCCGCCATGCCCATAAAGGTCTCGGCTTGCGCACCTAGCGCCGCACCCAATCGGCTCATCTCCGCTAAGCCACGGGTAATCAGCGCGGTTCGCGCATTGGCACCAAAACCGATACCGTCGGACATGCCTGCACCAATCGCGATGACGTTTTTCACCGCGCCGCCAAGCTGCATACCGATAAAGTCACTGTTGGCATAGACTCGGAAGGTTTTGCTGCAATGGATTTTCTCTTGCAGATCTTTCACAAACTCGGCATCCGGCGAAGCCACAGAAATCGCCGTCGGCATCCCCATCGCGAGCTCTTTCGCAAAAGTCGGCCCGGAGAGCACGGCTAGGGAGTATTGATCGCCAATCACATCGTGGGCGACATCTTTCAGCAATCGACCGGTTTCAGGCTCCAGCCCTTTGGTCGCCCAGCAAATGCGAGTGTCTGAGCGCAAATAGGGCTTAACACTGTTCAACACCAGACCAAATACGTGGCTTGGCACCACCACAAGGAGATCTCGACTGGCACTGACGGCTTTTTCTAAGTCCGTCTCAATGATCAAGCTGTCTGGAAAAGCGATGCCGGGTAAAAATTCTTCGTTGGCGCGTGCGGCTTCAAGACGCGCCATGTGCTCAGGCTCGTGCCCCCATAGCACCACATTGGCACCGTTACGTGCCAACGAAATGGCCAGCGACGTACCGTATGAGCCTGCGCCGAGTACGGTCATAGAGATTGAACGACCATACGCATTTTGGGATTGTGTGTCTGTCATGGTTCCGCCTAGTTGTCCTGCTGCGTGACTAGAATCTAGTGGTCAGCGTTCGTTTTGCCAACCGCTGAACACAAGATTCTCAAACAAAAAATGCACAGCGCATCGTGATGAGATGCTCTGTGCATTTCGCTAAGGTTGCGTCAGAGCGAATATTACGCCTGAGCTTCACCCTCACCTTGCTGAGCTTGTTGCTGTAGGTAGTTCATGAACAGCGCATCAAAGTTCACTGGCGCTAGGTTCAATTGTGGGAACGTGCCTTTCACCACCAAGCTTGAGATGGTTTCACGCGCGTAAGGGAAAAGGATGTTCGGGCAGAATGCGCCTAGGCAGTGCGCCAATTGACCCGCTTCCATTTTCTCAGCCGTGAAGATACCACCTTGCTGAACTTCACAAAGGAATGCTGTGTCGTCTGCGTTCTTCACTGTCACGGTAAGACGAAGCACGACTTCGTAAACACCTTCACCTAGCTCACGGCTTTGCGTGTCGAGATCCAGTTTAACATCTGGGTTCCACTCTTTTTGGAACATGGTTGGTGAGTTCGGTGCTTCAAATGATACGTCTTTTAGGAAGATACGTTGAATTGCGAAGTTTTGAGCTTCTTGTTGCGGTGCTGCTTCAGCCATGGTTCAAATCCTTTCATAGAAAATAGTCTGCCAAGAGACTAACCGAGAGATATGACGCTGACTCGATTTCCACGTTAAATCGTGGCTCTGTTCACATCTCTCTTGAATAAACGCCGATTTTTCAATCAGCGCTCAATGAATTACTTTTTGCCTTTAACCAGAGGTAGGTTCGCTTCACTCCAAGCAATCAAACCGTTTTTGAGAAGATTCACGTTCTCAAAGCCCGCTTTTGCTAGAAGATTCGCGCTTTCTTGCGCCGTCTGACCTGTTTTGCATACTACGATGATTGGGTCGGATTTGTGGTTTTCAAGAGCGCCAAAGCTGCCCGCTTTGATGTCTGATGGCAAAATGTGAACTGCATCCGTGATGTGGCCTTTGCGGAACTCATCTTTTGAGCGGATATCAACCACCACACCGTTTTCACGGTTCATTAATTGAGTCGTTTGCGCTGCCGTGATCTCTTTGTAGGCCGCGGTAGTGGATTTCACGATGTTCATGATAAGGGCAACCAATAGACCCGCCCATACCAAAGAGAGAATCATGTTCTGTTGAAAAAATGCGATGTACTCTTGCATGTCCTGTGCTCTTCGATTTTGGAACTGTACAACGGATGGACAGCCCCCGACTAAAATTCAGCTTGGGAGTATAACGAGGATGATGGGACGGCGCGAGTCAAAAGCGCTCAGAATAAGAATCTGTTGCACATTTCTCGACAAAGACGCCTCTTCATCGCCACGCCATATTGCGACCCTTGCCTTATGCGCGCGTCACAGGGAAGGCGATAACCTGTTCGATATGCTCAAAGCCTAATGCTAGCATGATCAAACGATCCACCCCTAGCGCCACCCCTGCACACTCAGGCAAACCCGCCTCTAGCGCTGCGATTAAATGGCCGTCCATCGGCTGAACCGGTAAGCCCATCTGCTGGCGTTTCTGGTTGTCTTGCTCAAAACGCGCTTGTTGCTCTTTGGGGTTATCCAATTCGTGGAATCCGTTAGCGAGCTCTATGCCGCGAAAATAGACTTCAAAACGATCCGCAACCCGTTCATCGGTCGGATTAATTTTCGCGAGCGCCGCTTGCGTCGCTGGGAAGTCGTACACAAAAGCAGGACGAGTTTGACCAATCTTGGCTTCCACACCGACACTAAATAGCAGTTGCAACAGCGTATCTCTGTCTTGCTCTGGCTGAGCAATATCCGCCAGCCCCAAGGTGGCAGCGGCGACTTTGAGCTCTTCCATGCTCGCACCTAACGGACACACACCAAGCACTTGCAAGAAGGCGTCTTGGTAGCTCATTCGCTCAGCCGGCGCCACGTTTAGGACCTGCTGCAACAAGTCGTCCATCTCATCCATCAGTTGGTGATGGTCAAAACCCACCCGGTACCACTCCAACATGGTGAACTCCGGATTGTGATAGCGGCCACTCTCTTCGTTACGAAATGCCTTGTTGATCTGATAAATCGAACCACTGCCCGCTGCCAATAAGCGTTTCATGTGAAACTCAGGACTGGTCATTAAATAGAGCGCTTGCCCATCGGCATAGCCAGGACCGACAAACTGAGTTTGAAAGGTGTGCAAGTGAATGTCTGTCACCGTCGCTTGACTCATCGCCGGAGTATCCACCTCCATGACGCCTCGGTCAGCGAAAAATTGGCGTAGGGTTTGTAATACGTGAGCACGCTGTTTCAGCGCTGCGATCGATGTGGTCGGTTGCCAGTTCAAAGCTCTATTCTCTTGAAGTGATTTGCTGCGCAACGTATCACAAAGCCCAACAAGGGTTAAGCAGGTTATCGCCGGCCTCATTGATAGCCCACTCATCCCCATCCCTCAGTCGCCGTGATAACTATCACATATCCTAGATTTTTTATGCTCTTATGTGCACTACCGGAGCAAAAACCTAAATACATCAATTTTTCCCTAGAGTGGCTCTTCTACACTACCCCTACCACTTTTGGGGGCTTCCCAAAGCAACAATAACAAGCGGAATCATCCGCACTTTCACACTGGAGGATAACTGTGCAAACCATTACCACAGATATCGCAGTCATCGGCGCCGGCGGCGCTGGTCTGAGAACTGCTATTGCAGCAGCTGAAGCAAATCCCGATTTAAACATCGCTTTGATTTCAAAAGTCTATCCTATGCGTTCCCACACGGTTGCTGCAGAAGGTGGATCAGCCGCAGTTATCAAGGATGAAGACAGCCTAGACAACCACTTCAACGACACCGTGGGTGGGGGTGACTGGCTTTGTGAACAGGACGTCGTTGAATACTTTGTTGAAAACGCCACGCGCGAAATGATCCAGATGGAGCAATGGGGTTGCCCTTGGAGTCGGAAAGAAAACGGCGAAGTCAACGTGCGCCGCTTTGGCGGTATGAAGGTCGAGCGAACCTGGTTTGCAGCGGATAAAACTGGCTTCCACATGCTGCACACCCTGTTCCAAACCTCGATGAAATACAACAACATCAACCGTTTTGATGAGTATTTTGTCGTTGACTTGTTGGTGGATGACGGTGAAGTGCAAGGTCTGATTGCCATTCATATGTCGGAAGGGGAGCTGGTCACCATCAAAGCCAAGTCTGTGGTACTGGCCACGGGCGGTGCGGGTCGTGTGTATCACTGTAATACCAACGGCGGTATCGTGACAGGCGATGGCATGGCGATGGCGTATCGTCATGGTGTGCCACTGCGTGATATGGAGTTCGTGCAATACCACCCAACCGGTCTACCTGGTACCGGTATCCTCATGACCGAAGGTTGTCGTGGTGAAGGCGGGATCATCGTCAATAAAAACGGTTACCGCTACCTGCAAGATTACGGCATGGGACCAGAGACACCGGTGGGTCAGCCGAAGAACAAATACATGGAACTCGGGCCACGCGACAAAGTATCCCAAGCGTTCTGGCATGAGCAGCAAAAAGGCAACACCATCAAGCACCCACTCGGTGATGTGGTCCACCTTGATTTGCGCCACCTCGGTGAAGAGTACCTCCAAGAGCGCTTGCCGTTCATCTGTGAACTGGCCAAAGCCTACGTTAACGTTGACCCAGCCAAAGAGCCCATCCCAATTCGTCCAACGGTTCACTACACCATGGGCGGGATCGAAACCAATGGCCAGTGTGAAACACGCATCAAAGGCCTATTTGCGGTCGGTGAGTGTGCGTCTGTCGGTCTGCATGGCGCAAACCGCTTAGGTTCAAACTCCCTGGCTGAGTTTGTTGTGTTTGGCCGTGTGGCGGGCGAGCAAGCCGTGCAGCGCGCCGCCGAGTTCAAAGGTTGGAATGACGCCGCGATTGACGCGCAAATCAAAGAGGTGGAAGCCCGTATTCAAGCCCTAATGAATCAAGAGGGTGACGAAAACTGGGCGGATATTCGCACGGAAATGGGCCACACCATGGAAGCGGGCTGCGGCATCTATCGTCAAGAAGATCTGATGCAAGCAACCATAGATAAAATCACCGAGCTCAAACAGCGCTACAAGCGTATTGGCATCAAGGACAAAGGTAAGGTGTTCAACACCGATCTGCTCTACGCCATCGAAGTGGGTTACGGCCTTGAAGTGGCGGAAGCCATGGTACATTCGGCGATTTTGCGTAAAGAGTCTCGTGGTGCCCACCAGCGTCTTGATGATGGCTGCACAGAGCGCGATGACGTGAACTTCCTTAAGCATTCCCTCGCCTTCTATCAAGCGGATGCAGCGCCAAGCATCGACTACAGTGATGTCACCATCACCAAGTCACAGCCGAAAGCACGCCTCTACGGTGAAGCCGCTGAAAAAGCCGCCGCACAAGAAGCCGCCGAGAAAAACGCAGAGGAGAAAGCCTAATGTCAGCCAACCGCATTCAAAAAGTCGACATTCTGCGTTATGACCCAGAAACCGACAACGAACCGCACTTTGAAACCTTCCAAGTGCCGTTTGATGAAACCATGTCCATCCTCGATGCGATTGGTTACGTCAAAGACAATTTAGACAAAGAGCTCTCTTACCGCTGGTCTTGCCGCATGGCGATTTGTGGCTCTTGCGGCATCATGGTCAATGGTGTGCCAAAACTGGCGTGTAAGAGCTTTCTGCGTGACTACCCAAATGGCGTCAAAATCGAGCCGTTGGCAAACTTCCCTATCGAAAAAGATTTGATTGTCGATATGACGCCATTCATTGAGCGTCTTGAAGCCATCAAGCCTTACATCATAGGAAACGACCGTAAACCCGAAGACGGCACTAACCTACAGACGCCTGAGCAAATGGCCAAATACAAGCAATTTGCTGGCTGCATCAACTGTGGTTTGTGCTACGCCGCCTGCCCTCAATTTGGTCTTAACCCTGAGTTCATTGGCCCTGCGGCCCTCACCTTGGCGCATCGTTATAACCTCGACAGCCGCGACAACGGTAAAGCCGAGCGCATGGCGCTGATCAACGGTGACAATGGCGCATGGGGCTGTACCTTCGTCGGCTACTGCTCAGAAGTGTGTCCGAAGAGCGTGGACCCTGCGGCGGCGGTGAACCAAGGCAAAGTCGAATCCTCGATGGACTTCGTGATTGCTATGTTAAAGCCTGACGGCACACCTGCAAAAGAGGAGGCATAAGGATGAGTAACCGTAAACCTTACGTTCGTGAAGTGAAACGCACCTGGTGGAAAGATCATCCGTTTTACCGCTTCTACATGTTGCGTGAAGCAACGGTGTTGCCTTTGGTGCTGTTTACTCTGTTCCTCACCATCGGATTGGGTTCGCTGGTCAAAGGCCCAGAAGCGTGGCAAAGCTGGCTTGGCTTTATGGCAAACCCAGTGGTCATCGCCATCAACATTGTGGCGTTGGCTGGCAGTTTACTGCATGCCCAAACCTTCTTTAGCATGATGCCGCAAGTGATGCCGATTCGCTTAAAAGGCAAACCCGTTGATAAAAAGATCGTCGTTCTCACTCAGTGGGCAGCGGTGGCGTTTATCTCTCTCGTCGTCCTCGTGGTGGTGTAAGGAGCCGTAATCATGAATTCAAATTTCAACGTTAACAGAGCCCCTAAACGCAGTGATGAGCCAGTATGGTGGGGGCTATTTGGCGCTGGCGGCACCTGGTTCGCGATGATCACCCCTGTGACTATTTTGGTCTTAGGTGTGCTGGCCCCGCTGGGCATCATCAGCGCAGACGCATTGAGCTATGAGCGCGTGTCCGAGTTTGCCACCAGCATCATCGGTGCGCTGTTTATCATCGGCACACTGGCTCTACCCATGTGGCATGCCATGCACCGTGTTCATCACGGCATGCATGATCTTAAAATCCATGCGGGTGTCGTCGGCAAAATTGCCTGCTACTTCTTCGCAGCCCTTATCTCAGCGTTGGCGGTCATTTTTATCTTTATGATCTAGGCCTCAGCCTGTTAAATATAGAAAGCCCGCTCAACTGAGCGGGCTTTGTTTATCTTGTGCCTCGTTTGTGAGTGTCTATCGCACTTACAGAATAAAGCGGCTGAGATCTTCGTCTTCGACAAACTCACCCAAGCGCGCTTTCACGTATTGCGCATCAATCACCAGCTTAGAGCCTGCCTTGTCGGTCGCTTCAAAGGAGATTTCATCCATCAAACGCTCCATCACAGTGTGCAGACGGCGTGCACCGATGTTCTCGGTGGTTTCATTGACCGTCCATGCCGCTTCTGCAATCTGGGTGATACCCTCTTCGGTGAACTCAATGTCAACGTCTTCGGTTTTCATCAACGCGCAGTATTGCTCGGTCAGTGATGCTTTAGGCTCCGTTAGGATGCGCTTAAAATCGTGGCTAGAGAGTGCCTCCAGCTCGACACGAATCGGTAGACGACCTTGCAGCTCTGGAATCAGATCCGACGGCTTCGCCACTTGGAAAGCGCCCGATGCGACAAACAGAATATGATCAGTTTTGACCATACCGTGTTTGGTCGAGACCGTGCTGCCTTCAATCAACGGCAGTAAGTCACGCTGTACGCCTTCACGAGACACATCCGGGCCAGAGCTTTCGCCGCGCTTACAGATTTTATCAATCTCATCGATAAACACGATACCGTTGTTTTCGACGTTAAAGATCGCCTGTTCTTTGAGCTCTTCTTGATTGACCAGCTTCGCGGCTTCTTCTTCGGTCAACGCTTTGAACGCATCTTTGATTTTCAGCTTACGCTTCTTCTTAGTATCACCGGCTAAGTTGGCGAACATGCCTTGAAGCTGATTGGTCATCTCCTCCATGCCAGGAGGCGCCATGATCTCGACGCCCATTTGTGGCGCAGCGACATCAATCTCAATCTCTTTATCGTCAAGTTTGCCTTCACGGAGTTTTTTGCGGAACACTTGACGAGTATTCGACGAACTCTCGTCTTGCTGCTCATTCTGGCCCCAAGCATCGCGTGCTGGCGGCAATAGCGCATCAAGAATGCGCTCCTCGGCTTGCTCCTCGGCGCGGAACTTCACTTTTTCCATCGCCTGTTGGTGCGTCATTTTGACCGCGACATCGGTCAAATCACGAATAATGGTCTCCACCTCTTTGCCCACGTAGCCCACTTCCGTGAACTTGGTGGCTTCAACTTTGATGAAGGGCGCATTGGCTAACTTGGCTAAGCGACGGGCAATTTCAGTTTTACCCACACCCGTTGGCCCGATCATCAGAATGTTCTTCGGTGTCACTTCGCTGCGCAAGCCTTCTTCTAGCTGCATACGACGCCAGCGGTTACGGAGCGCGATCGCCACAGAGCGTTTTGCGTTTTCTTGGCCAATGATGTGGCGATTCAGTTCGTGGACGATTTCGCGAGGAGTCATTTCAGACATAATTGAATTCCTTAAATGTAGTGACCACTATCTTGCTTTTTACTTCGCAGCGCTGTGCGGGATTTCTAGTTCTTCGATAGTGTGGTGATGGTTGGTGAACACACAGATATCACCAGCAATTTTGAGCGACTTTTCCGCGATGTCACGGGCGTCGAGTTCGGTGTTTTCGAGCAGCGCCGTCGCTGCCGCTTGCGCAAAGTTGCCCCCAGAACCAATCGCGATCAAATCGTTTTCTGGCTGCACCACATCACCATTACCGGTAATGATCAACGATGCCGTCTCATCAGCGACGGCCAACAAAGCTTCAAGCTTGCGCAGCGCACGGTCACTGCGCCAATCTTTGGCCAGCTCAACCGCCGCTTTGGTCAAATGACCTTGGTGCATTTGCAACTTACTTTCAAAACGTTCGAACAAGGTAAACGCGTCGGCAGTACCACCGGCAAACCCCGCAAGTACCTTGTTGTTGTACAAACGGCGAACTTTACGTGCGTTGCCTTTCATCACGGTGTTACCCAGTGATACTTGTCCATCACCAGCAATGACGACTTTGTTGTTACGACGTACGGATACAATGGTAGTCACGGTGGGGCCTCATACTTTATTCATTTGGATGTTAGTCTTTATATGAGGCTGTGAAAAACAGAATTCAAGGGCAGAAAAGACATCGCCCCGACAAGAAGGCGAGGCGATGTTTTGACTTTGAACGCATTAGACGTGGGCGTTTATTGTGCTTCTTTCCAAATCGCACAAGGCTCGATCTTGGCGCGCTGTAACTTGTGCTTGTCACGCTCTGCGTCACGCTTAAATTTGTATGGGCCAAGCACCACACGATACCAACTGCTGTCTTCTTTTTTGCGAATTTTGCTGTTGATGCCTTGGAAAGCAATATCCAACTTACGCGCTTCAGCTTGCTGCGCGGTTTTGTACGCGCCGCACTGCATGATGTAGGGAATCTCAGACACCACCAGCTCTTTGGCTTTCACTTCCACTTCACGACTCGGCAACGACTCGACATAATCCCACTTCTCTTCTGGCGGAGGAGGGAGAGTTTGGCTGCTTTTCGCTTTGGGTTTCGGGGTAGGCTTCGCGGGTTGAACCACCGGCGCAGGCGGCTCAGGATCGCTACTGAGTAGATACAACCCATAACCGAACGCCGAGACCAATGCGATGGCCAACAAACCACTGCGCCACGGTTTCTTGCGGCGCGGGGCGGCTTTTTTAGTCGGCTTACGGCTACTGCCGCGCTTTACGTAATCTCTATTCGCCACAACTGATTATCAAACCATTCAATACAACTGCTCGCTATGTTAAAGCAGATTTGTGTGTGAGGACAGACCGGAATTGGAAGCGGCTCAGCAAAACTGGCCGCAAAGTGGCGCGACCAGCGCGCCCGGCGGCTCAATGACCGTTCAAGTCGTCTAGAGGACGCGCGGCGGCGCGGCGCTATCTCGAATCACCAGTTCGGTTTCGAGCAGTCGAGAACCGGCACGCACGTCGTGGCCACGGAGGATCTCAAGCATCATCAGCATCGCCTGACGCCCGATTTCATAACGCGGCTGAGAAATCGTAGTGAGTGGTGGATCGCAGTATTGCGCAAACTGAATGTCATCAAAACCAACGACCGATAGATCTTGTGGCACGCGAAGTCCGAGCTTTTTCGCTTCCTGAATCGCGCCAATCGCCATCATATCATTGTGACAAAAAACCGCTGTCGGCGGCTCAGATAAGGCCAACAACTGACGAATCGCCTTCGCACCATCTTCAAATGTGAAGTTGCCTTCTGCGCAATAGTGTTCGTTCATCGTTAGGCCTGCGCGGCGCAACGCTTGTTGATAACCCTGGTGACGGAACTGACACAGTAGAGCACTCTCAGGCCCTGAAATCTGCGCGACACGGCGATGGCCCATCTGAGTCAGGTAGTTGACCGCTTCAAATGCGGAAGTGAGGTTATCAATATGCACGGTGGGCAACTCTAACTCAGGCGCAAACTCGCAGGCCATGACCATCGGCGGCAGATTCTTTTGTTCTGCCTTGCTAACATCAAACGGTAAATCCGTACCGAGCAGCAGCATGCCATCGGCCTGCTTAGTGAATACCAAGTTCACAAAAGAGCTTTCACGCTTTCTTTGTTGGCCGCTGTCCCCAAGCAATACGATGTAACCGTGCTCCATAGCCGCATCTTCAATGCCACGAATGATTTCGGTGTAATAGGGATCGCATATGTCTGGGATGATCGCGATGATGGTCTTTGATTCGTTTCTACGCAGATTGCGCGCCAGCGAGTTGGGTGAGTAGCCAGCTTCAAGCACCGCCTCTTCGACGCGTTTTCTCGTCGCAGAAGAGACTTTCTCGGGATTCATCAACGCCCGTGATACCGTCGCCGTCGACACTCCCGCAAGCTGGGCAACATCCTTCATTGTCGCCATAAGTTATTAACCCTCTTAATTAAAGATGTAGCGCTTTAGCCACCTAAACCTTGTTGCCTTGATCATAGCGTCTGGTGTGGTGATGACGGGGTCAATCCTGCACCGCTTATGATGATGGTAGGCTGATGCCCACTCTTATTGGCAGCGAAACGCAATCGTTTGGCTCTTGCCAAGGTTCGCTTCGCCTATCCCTTTCCAAACAACTAGTTTATTCATTTCGAAACAGAAAGTTACGGGATATTTAACAAAACCCGAACTATAAAAGAGAGCCAGATCACAAATAAATGAAAAAGAACGAAATCAGCTCACAGCGCCTATCGTCCCTGCCCTTATTTAAACTAATCGGCGTGTTAGCTCAAGTCTTGAGGCTCGATATCGACCGACCAACGGACCTTTTTCGCGCTCGGCAGCAACTCGATAGCCGGCTTAGCACTGGCCAGCAGCTTTTGCATTAATGAGCGCTGCTCGGTTTGCAGCAGTAATTGCCAACGGAACTTACCCGCACGTTTGGCAAGCGGGGCGGGTGTCGGGCCCAGCACCATGCAGCCGGAATCAAACAGAGGGTGGGATTCTAAAGTAAAGCGGACTTGGCGTAGGAACTCTTCCACCAGCTCAGATTGGTTCGCCTCCGCACGAAACAGCGTTAAAAACGAATACGGGGGCAACGCCGCCAGTTTTCGCTCTGCTAAGGCCACCTCGGCGAAGTCCCGATAACTCTTTTTCAACAGTGCTTGCAATAGGCTGTGCTCTGGGTGGTGGGTTTGCAACAACACTTCACCGGGTTTACTGGCACGCCCCGCTCGGCCTGCCACCTGAATGAATAGCTGGGCTAAACGCTCAGAGGCTCGAAAGTCGCTGCTGTAGAGTGAGCCATCGACATCCAACAGCGCCACCAGCGTCACATCCGGGAAATGGTGCCCTTTGGCGAGCATTTGCGTGCCGATCAGAATCTGATATTCACCGCGTCGAATGGCGCTTAACGCCTCTTCTAGGCTGCCTTTGCGCCGCGTGCTGTCGCGGTCAATACGAATGGTTTTCTGCTCTGGAAAGAGCGTATGCAGTTGTTTCTCTAGCTGCTCGGTTCCCACCCCAACAGTGACCAGTTGAGTGGAACCACACCCTTGGCACTGGTGGATCGTCGGCTGCTGAGAGCCACAGTGGTGACAGCGAATTTCGCTGCTGTGCTGATGGTAGGTGTAGTAGGCGTCGCAGCGCTTGCATTCTGCGATCCAGCCACATTCGTGACACATCAGAGCCGGGGAAAAGCCGCGTCGATTTAAAAACAGCATCACCTGATTGCCTGCGTTGAGGTGCTTGCGCATTTGAGCGATCAGTGGCGCAGAGAGGCCCCCCTCTAAATAGAGCCCTTTGACGTCAATCACTTGATTGGTGGTGGGCACCGCACTGCCTGCTCGGCGAGACAAATGCAGATGATGATATTTGCCAGACAGCGCATTGTGCAGCGTTTCTAACGCGGGCGTTGCTGAACCAAGAACAATCGGGATCTGCTCTTTGTTGGCGCGCATGACCGCCACATCGCGCGCATGGTAGCGCAAGCTATCTTGCTGCTTGTAAGAGCTATCGTGCTCTTCATCGACAATAATAATGCCCAGATCAGCAAAAGGCGTCAGCAATGCAGATCGCGTCCCAATCACAATGCCGGCCACTTTATCGCGCGCGCACAACCAGGCATTGAGGCGCTCGGTGTCATTCAATCCAGAATGTACTACCTCAATCGGCACGTTAAAACGCTTTCGAAAGCGATTGATGGTTTGCGGCGTCAGGCCGATTTCCGGCACCAACACCAAAGCCTGCTGACTCCGTTCGAGGACTGGCTTAATCATGTTGAGGTACACCTCGGTTTTACCTGACCCGGTCACCCCTTCGAGCAAAAAGCAGCCAAAACCGCTGAAACTGTTGACCGTCGCGATGGCGATCGCTTGTTCTTCATTCAGCTTTGGTTTCTCGACATCGGCTTCAATGTCAGCACCCCACTTAGCAAAATGAGGCTTGCGCTCAATCGACTCAATCCAACCTTTGTCTGTCAACGCGCGCAGCACGCTAGTGCTGACCTCTTCATCAATAAAACGTTGGTGTGACGTCGGGCCGTGTTGCAGCATCTGCATCACTTTGGCTTGCTTAACCGCTCGGCCAAACCCATGCATCAATTGATCGCGTCCGGTTGGCGTCAGTTGCCATTCCACCACGGCGGTAAAATCGGCCGGCTTTCCCTTCCGCAGGGCGCTGGGCATCGCATTGGCTAAGGTGTCGCCAAGTGGATATTGGTAAAAGTGACTGCACCAGTGCAACAAGGTATATAACGAGTCGGGCCAAACGGGTTGACTGTCGAGCACCTGCTTAATCGGCTTGATTTTGTCCATCGGCAGCGATGACTGCTGCACCAAGGCTGTCACGATACCGACTAAGGTTTGACGGCCAAAAGGCACAGACACGCGCCCACCAATCACTGGAAAAAGGTGTCCAGGGATTTGATAGTCAAACTGTTTATCTAGTGGTACGGGTAACGCGACTCGGGCGATGGTGGGTCTCATTCAGTCTTTCACTGCAGGTCGATGACGCGTTTAGTCTAAGGGAAAAGGCAGAGTGAGAAAAGCCAGCGCATCTCAGTGTCTGTATGAGGAGACGCGGGTAACGCCACTTCGCGATAACATCCATGCGTCTCCCTCTCCTGAAGCGGCTAAAAAAGTAGCGATTTCTACCCCAAATCGGTTGATCCTAGGCGTACTATTCATTACTATATCGCGCCTTAGAGATATGGCTGCTCTGGCAGCGGTGTCCTAAATCCATTTTACATTAACTACGTGTGGTGTCCGGCTCTGAATCGGATAGCGACACGGCCTATATTGAGGTTACCCCATGAAAGCTGGAATCCACCCAGAATACAAAGCAGTAGCAGCAACTTGTTCTTGTGGCAACACATTTGAGTTCAAATCTACTCTAGACAAAGAATCAATCCACCTAGACGTATGTGACAAATGTCACCCATTCTACACTGGTAAGCAACGTATCGTTGATACAGGCGGCCGTGTAGATCGCTTTAACAAGCGTTTCGGTGCTCTATCAAGCGGCAAGAAGTAATTCCTTCTCGCGGATAGGAAAAAGGACGCTGCGGCGTCCTTTTTTGTTGCCAGAGATTTAGAGCAATTAACCTATTCACAGTAAAACCCGCAGTCATATCTCTTTCTATCTGGTCTAATCTCCAGTCATTTCCCACATATTACCCTACTCGCTCGCATTCTGACCTAGGCAGCTTGACTCAGTTCCTCTAAAATGATTAACCCCCTTTGTGCTGAATCATTTTAACGAGTACCTATTTCTATGCCTGATGACCACCGTCAAGACCTGACCCCTGAAGAACAATTTCGCCAAAAAGCTCTCGACTACCATGCCTTTCCAAAACCAGGCAAGATCTCTGTCGAGCTGACCACCCAAGCAGAAACCGCGCAAGATCTCGCACTCGCCTACAGCCCAGGCGTGGCCGAGCCTGTACGAGAGATCGCTCAAAACCCCGATAATGTCTATAAGTACACTGCAAAAGGCAATATGGTGGCAGTGATCTCCAACGGCACAGCGATTCTTGGCCTAGGTAACCTTGGCCCACTAGCATCAAAGCCCGTGATGGAAGGTAAAGCCCTGCTGTTTAAACGCTTTGCAGGTTTGGACTCCATCGACATCGAAGTCAAACACCGCACCATCGATGAGTTTGTCGACACGGTCGCCAACATCGCGGATACCTTTGGCGGCATCAACTTAGAAGACATCAAAGCGCCAGACTGCTTTGAAATCGAAAAACAATTAATTGAGCGCTGTGATGTGCCAGTCTTCCATGATGACCAACACGGTACCGCCATTGTGACAGCTGCTGGCATGCTCAACGCTATTGAGCTACAGGGTAAAAAACTGGAAGACGCCGTGATTGTCTGTCTGGGCGCCGGTGCGGCAGCCATCGCTTGTATGGAGCTGCTGATCAAGTGCGGCGCGATGCGCGAGAAAATTTACATGCTGGATCGCAAAGGTGTGATCCACACTCGACGTGATGATCTCAACGAATACAAACAACTGTTTGCCAACAACACCGACAAACGTACGCTGCAAGATGTCATCGAAGGCGCCGATCTGTTCCTTGGCGTTTCTGGTCCTAACCTGTTATCGCCAGATGATCTTAAATTGATGGCCGACAAACCCATCGTGTTTGCCTGCTCTAACCCAGATCCTGAGATCAAACCTGAGCTCGCTCATGATGTACGCAATGACCTCATTATGGGTACAGGTCGCAGTGACTACCCGAACCAAGTCAACAACGTACTTTGCTTCCCGTTTATTTTCCGTGGCGCACTGGATGTACGTGCTAGCGAGATCAACGATGAGATGAAGCTCGCTGCCGTAGCAGCGATCCGTCAACTGGCGAAGGAAGAGGTCCCTGCCAATGTTCTGACCGCCGCGGGTGTGGATTCACTCTCGTTTGGCCCAGACTACATTATTCCAAAACCGATGGACCCAAGACTACTCCCCCGCGTCGCCAAAGCGGTCGCGTTAGCCGCGGTAGAATCCGGGGTGGCACGCATTGAGCTGCCTGACCATTACATGGATATCGAGTAATCTCGACGCCCACTGCCAGCCACGGACTTTGTCTCTGGCTGAGCAAAAACAACAAAGCCGCTGACGATGTCAGCGGCTTTGGCATTCAAATTCGGTGCAAAACAGGGCGAGCGTTAGTCGTCAAACGCCTCAAACTCAATCCCCATCTCCGTCATCAGCTTTTTCACTTCAGCGGGAATATCGTCTGGACGGTCTTTACGCAAATCTTCATCCGTCGGTAATGGTTGACCTGTGTAAGCGTGCAAGAACGCTTCACACAACAACTCACTGTTGGTGGCATGACGCAGGTTGTTGATCTGGCGGCGCGTACGCTCGTCTGTTAATACCTTAAGGACTTTAAGTGGGATGGAGACCGTGATTTTTTTCACTTGCTCACTTTTCTTACCGTGTTCTGCGTATGGGCTAATGTATTCGCCATTCCAGTCTGCCATTGCGCACCTTTATATTTGCGTATGAGTGTTTAAACCACAATTTTAACGGTATTTATGGCTACAAGCAAAGACATATAGACGTCTAGAAGTGTTGACGTCTTAAAAAATGAGAAGTAAAGTGGTTGGCGATAGGAGTGGAATCGGCCCAAACTGTGAGTGTGTCGCAGCATTACACCACATTGGGTGCCGGATACACCTGATAAGCAACAGGTATATCGCATTCCCTAAAACAAGTCACTACTGTTCGCAAGGAAAACGCTATGAGCACGCGCAAACCCGCCACCATCGCGGTACGTACTGGTATCGAGTCAGACACCCAACATCACGCTGTCGTTCCCCCTATTTATCTCTCGACCAATTATGGCTTTCCGGCGTTTGGTGAAGTGCCGAAATACGATTACACGCGTTCTGGTAACCCGAACCGTGGCCTGCTTGAAACGGCGCTGTATGAGTTAGAAGGTGGAGAAGGCGCTGTAGTGACCAATTGTGGCACCTCAGCGCTCAACCTTTGGGTCTCTGCGTTTGTCGGTCCAGACGATTTGATCATCGCGCCACACGATTGCTACGGTGGCACCTATCGACTCTTCAATACCCGCGCGCAAAAGGGCGACTTCAACGTGTTGTTTGTCGACCAATCCGATGACGCAGCCTTGACCGCCGCCATCAACCAGAAACCCAAGCTTATCCTGTTGGAAACGCCATCAAATCCTTTGGTACGTGTGGTGGATATCGAGAAAGTCTGCCAGCAAGCGAAACAAGTTGGCGCGCTGGTCGCGGTTGACAATACCTTCTTAACCCCGATTTTCCAGAAGCCACTCGAACTGGGTGCCGATTTCGTTATTCACTCAACCACCAAATACATCAACGGTCACTCCGATGTGATTGGCGGCGTGGTGATCACCAAAACCAAAGCGCACGCTGAAGAACTGGCTTGGTGGGGCAACTGCATTGGGGCCACCGGCACGCCGTTTGATAGCTACATGACGCTGCGTGGCATCCGCACGTTGGGCGCACGAATGAAGGTGCACGAACAAAGCTCGGCAAACATTCTCGACTTTCTGAAAACAGAGTCACTGGTCGGCCGCATCTATCACCCAAGCTTGCCGGATCACCCTGGCCATGACATCGCCAAGAAACAACAATCCGGCTTTGGTTCTATGCTCAGCTTCGAGTTCGCTGGCAGCTTTGAAGAACTGAAACAGTTTGTCGGTGAGTTGAAACTCTTCTCGCTTGCAGAATCGCTAGGCGGCGTAGAAAGCCTCATTTGTCACCCAGCGTCAATGACCCACCGTGCGATGGGTGAAGCGGCGCTGGCCGAGGCGGGTGTCTCTCAGCAACTGCTGCGTCTGTCTGTCGGTCTTGAAGATGCCGATGACCTGATTGACGATCTCAAACAAGCCTTTAACTGTGTGAAGGAGTCCGCGTAATGACGACATCGCGTCAACTGCATAAATTTGGTGGTAGCAGCTTAGCGGATCCGGAGTGCTACCGCCGGGTAGTCACCATACTCAAAGAATACTCAGGCAGCGATGATCTGATCGTTGTCTCAGCGGCCGGTAAAACCACCAATCATTTGATTGAATTTACCGAAGCGCTCTATAAAGATGGCCGTCTTGCCCATGAAGCGTTGCAGTCGGTACGACAATTCCAAACAGGGCTTATCGAAGCCTTGATTGACAGTGACGACGAACAAGCGCACATGCTGGCGACGCTCAAAGACGAGTTCACCACCCTCGGTGAATTAAGCGCCCCGTTAAGCGAGGTGGAGCGAGCTGCGGTACTTGGCCACGGTGAAATGTGGTCCTCAAGACTGCTCGCCGCGCTATTGAATCAAGCGAGTTTACCAGCCATCGCGCAAGACTCTCGCACTTTCTTACGGGCAGAAACCGGCACGCAACCTGAAGTGGATCGTGGTCAGTCCTACCCACTACTGAAGGAAATTTTGGCGCAACACTCACAGCGTCGTCTGGTGTTTACCGGCTTTATGGCGCAAAACCAAGCAGGCCAAACCGTGCTGCTTGGCCGAAACGGATCCGATTACTCTGCCACCGTGATTGGCGCGCTCGCAGAGGTCAGTCGCGTCACGATTTGGAGTGACGTTGCTGGCGTATACAGCGCAGACCCTCGCCTTGTCAGTGATGCTTGTCTTCTGCCCCTATTGCGACTGGATGAAGCAAGTGAACTGGCACGCCTTGCCGCCCCCGTGCTGCATAGCCGTACCTTGCAGCCTGTCGCTCAAAGTACGATGGACTTACACTTGCGCTGCAGTTACGACCCTGAATCTGGCTCTAGCCGCATTGAGCGCGTCCTCGCCTCTGGGCGTGGTGCCAAGATCATCTCCTCACTCAATGACGTGTTGTTGATTCAGTTAAACTTCGCCTCTGGCCATGATTTCAATCGCATGGAAAAAGAAGTGCTGAGCAGTTTGAAACGCGCCCAACTTGAACCTTTAACTTATGAAGTCCAAGCGGATAAGCACTCATTACGCCTTGCTTATACCTCGGAAATTGCAGGGGGCGCTTTAGGCTTCTTACAAGATTCCGCCATCGCAGCAGAAATTAAACTCAAAGAGGGCTACGCCCTTGTTGCTGCGGTGGGCGCTGGTGTCACCAACAACGCCAACCACTGTTACGGCTTTTACCAGAAGCTCAAGTCATCGCCTGTCGAGTTCATCTCTGAGTCTCGTTCCGGTCTCAGTTTGGTGGCTGTCTTACGCCGCACCGAAACCGAACCACTCGTTAAGGCGATTCACAACCAACTTTTCCAAGCACAAAAACGAGTCGGCATCGCCCTATGCGGCAAAGGCAACATTGGCTCCAGTTGGTTAACCCTGTTTGCAGAACAAAAAGCAGAGCTAGAAAAGCGTCGTGGAATGAGTTTTGAGCTCGTGGCGGTGATCGACAGCCAAACCTATTGGTTTAATGACCAAGGCATCGATCCTAGCGCGGTCAGTGAGCATTTCGATGAAGAGTCTATCCCTTATCAGCAAGGCGAGTGGATCCAGCGCCTCGGTGCGATTCAGGGCTATGACGATGTGGTCGTACTCGACGTGACGGCGAGTAAAGAGTTAGCTGAGCGTTACCTCGATATAGCCGAGCAAGGCATGCATCTTATCTCTGCCAATAAGGTTGCCGGCTCTGCCTCAAGTGCTTACTACCACCAAGTCCAAGATGCGTTTGCCAAAATAAACCGCCATTGGCTCTACAATGCCACCGTTGGAGCAGGCTTGCCGATCAACCACACTGTGCGCGATTTGCGTGAAAGTGGCGATGTCATCTATGCGGTCTCAGGGATTTTCTCTGGCACCCTCTCTTGGTTGTTCCAACAATATGATGGCAGCGTACCGTTTGCCGAGTTAGTCGATTTAGCGTGGCAGCAAGGCTTAACCGAGCCAGACCCTAGGCAGGATCTCGATGGCTCTGACGTAATGCGCAAGCTGGTCATCTTAGCCAGAGAAGCCGGTCTCGAGATTGAACCTGAATCGGTCAAAGTCGAGAGCTTAGTGCCCGATGAACTGGCCGATCTCTCACTGGATGACTTTCTCGATAACAGCCAACAGCTCAGCGAACAGCTAGCAGAAAGGCTCGAGAAAGCGCAACGTGAAGACAAAGTGCTGCGCTACGTCGCCAGACTGGAAAAGAACGGTAAAGCTCGAGTAGGTGTCGAAGCACTCAGCAAAGAGCACGCCTTGGCCAACCTGTTACCATGCGACAACATCTTTGCGATTGAGAGCAAATGGTATAAGGACAACCCACTGGTCATTCGCGGACCGGGGGCGGGTCGGGAAGTGACCTCAGGCGCGATTCAATCAGACCTTAACTTGTTGTCCAGTTTTCTCTAGTTTCACAGGTTGCTTCGGCAACCTGTTTTCTTATTCGGGCGTCGTTCTGCGCGCACTTCAAATTCTCTCATTATGAACTTGAAAAAAATTCATGGTGGGAGTGTTGACATTAAAACGTATTCAATACATTCTGTGGACATATAGACGTCTAAACGTCGATTTAATCAAATTGAATGTTGGGGCTACAGTTACCTACGGATAGGGTCGCCACACGGAGAGAGTAAGATGGGATACACACACGCGAGTCATATTGACGCTTTAAACCAAAATATTGCCGAGCTATCGAACAACATCAATGTGTCATTCGAGTTCTTTCCTCCGAGCAGCGAAAAAATGGAAGAGACGCTGTGGAACTCGGTTCATCGTCTCAAAACCCTTAAGCCTAAGTTTGTCTCTGTTACCTACGGCGCCAACTCCGGCGAGCGCGATCGCACTCACTCCATCATTAAAGAGATCAAAGCCGAGACCGGCCTAATTGCGGCACCTCATCTCACTTGTATCGATGCCAGCCGTGACGAGCTCATTCAGATTGCTGACGATTACTGGAACAATGGTATTGAAAGCATCGTCGCACTGCGCGGTGATATTCCTCCTGGTGGTGGCAAACCGGATATGTACGCCTCCGATCTCGTGGAACTGCTTAAATCACGTCACGACTTTGATATCTCTGTTGCAGCCTTTCCCGAGGTACACCCTGAAGCAAAAAGTGCGCAGTCGGATCTGCTGAACCTCAAGCGTAAAGTCGATGCAGGCGCAAACCGCGCCATTACTCAGTTCTTTTTTGATGTAGAGAGCTACCTACGCTTTCGTGATCGCAGTGTTGCGGCTGGCATTGATGTCGAAATTGTTCCGGGCATCCTTCCTGTTTCCAACTTTAAACAAGCTTCACGTTTTGCCGCGCAGAATAACGTCAAAGTCCCTGGCTGGATGGCGAAACAATTTGAAGGGCTGGATGACGACCCAACCACTCGCCAACTGGTAGGTGCGAGTCAAGCCATCGACATGGTGCGTATCCTAAGTCGTGAAGGCGTGAAAGATTTCCACTTCTACACTCTTAACCGCGCCGAAATGACCTACGCACTTTGCCACACTTTGGGCGTGCGCCCTCAGGTCTAATCTGACAGACATCAAAGCAAAAGGGTTGGCGTAGTGCCAACCCTTTTTAGTCTACAGAAACGGTGATTACTCAACGTCTTCCATCTTACCTAGCAAGCTGCGGATGCGCTCTTGCCATGCTGTGTGTTCTTGTTGCATCTGCTGATTTTGCGCGACCAACTCTTCACGGCTTGTACGCAGTTCGTTCGCTTCGTTTGCTAGCTTCTGCTTTTCTTCTTTAAGCTCTTCCACTTCCATTTGAAGCAGAGTGATAGTATCAACCGCGGTTTGGATTTTTGCTTCTAGTTTTTCTAGTACTTCAAAAGACATCGTTGCCTACCTTTTTAATCATTCTCTGGATGGTTGGGTCATACGACATGACAAACCCATTTACCTTCCATTCTACTCAGCCACGCCGCTTTAAACACGCCCTATATTTGCAAATCTGCGTCATTCGATTAAAAAAACAACGCAATTTGACTCAGAGTTTACAAGACCAGACGAATGAATAGTTCCGTCCGTTTTCCTGCCCCTGGTTTGATCCAGTTCAAGCCAGTTGAACCAAAAAGGCAAACGTTTCCCTAGTGATGTGCTAAAATCGCGGCGATTTAATTTTGTTCAGTTTTTCCTACCAGTTGGAGTCATCATGAAACGCGATTTAGCAATGGCATTCTCAAGAGTTACCGAAGGCGCAGCCCTAGCGGGTTATAAATGGCTTGGCCGTGGCGATAAGAACGCCGCCGACGGTGCCGCTGTCGAAGTGATGCGTACCCTGCTTAATAAGACAGAAATCGAAGGTGAGATTGTCATTGGTGAAGGCGAGATCGATGATGCGCCTATGCTGTATATCGGTGAAAAAGTAGGGACAGGTGGTGATTGTGTCGATATCGCGGTTGACCCAATTGAAGGGACCCGCATGACAGCCATGGGCCAGTCCAATGCACTGGCTGTTCTGGCCGCGGGTGAAAAAGGCAGCTTCTTAAAAGCCCCAGATATGTACATGGAAAAACTGGTTGTGGGGCCAGGTGCAAAAGGCTGTATTGACCTCAATAAACCACTCAAAGAAAACCTTATTAACGTCGCTGAAGCGCTCAACAAGCCGCTCGATCGACTTGTGGTGATCACCTTAGCAAAACCGCGTCACGATAAGGTGATTGCTGAGATGCAAGCAATGGGGGTACGCGTTTTTGCCGTGCCTGATGGTGACGTGGCCGCCTCCATTCTTACCTGCCTGCCTGACAGTGAAGTCGACATGATGTACTGCATTGGCGGCGCACCAGAAGGTGTAGTGTCTGCCGCTGTGATCCGTGCACTCGATGGTGATATGCATGGCCGTTTGCTACCAAGGCATGAAGTTAAAGGTGATAGCGAAGAAAACCGCATCTATGGCGCTGCTGAGCTAAAACGTTGCGAAGAAATGGGCGTGACAGCCAATGTTGTGCTGACTATGGAAGAGATGGCTCGCAGCGATAACGTTGTCTTTTCTGCCACTGGCATCACCAAAGGTGACCTGCTTGAGGGCATTACGCGCCAAGGTAACATCGCCACCACAGAAACCTTACTGATCCGTGGACGCTGCCGCACCATTCGTCGCATTAAATCGACACACTACCTAGAACGCAAAGATCCTGAAGTACGAGACATTATTCTTTAATCTCGCCAGCCCTCTCTTCGAACTCTTCGAAGCCAGCCAACGTGCTGGCTTTTTCTTGTCTGTATAAAACCGTCGAGCAGACGAACCCAGCACTTTCAGGAGCGTTAAACGTAAAAAAGCCCAGTCTTTCGACTGGGCTTTCTAATAAGTGGCGGAGTGGACGGGACTCGAACCCGCGACCCCCGGCGTGACAGGCCGGTATTCTAACCAACTGAACTACCACTCCGCAGTGGTCTATTTAAAGTCTTATCTCAATCGTGCTTTAAACAGATAATGTTCAAAGCCTGGCGATGTCCTACTCTCACATGGGGAAGCCCCACACTACCATCGGCGCTAATTCGTTTCACTTCTGAGTTCGGCATGGAATCAGGTGGGTCCAAATCGCTATGGTCGCCAAGCAAATTCTTTAATTCGGAAAGCTGTTTTCAGTTCTTACACATTCAATGTTCTTTCATTGAGTCCATCAAAACCCTTTGGGTGTTGTATGGTTAAGCCTCACGGGCAATTAGTACAGGTTAGCTCAACGCCTCACAGCGCTTACACACCCTGCCTATCAACGTTCTAGTCTCGAACAACCCTTAAGGATACTTAAAGTATCAGGGAAGACTCATCTCAGGGCTCGCTTCCCGCTTAGATGCTTTCAGCGGTTATCGATTCCGAACTTAGCTACCGGGCAATGCGATTGGCATCACAACCCGAACACCAGAGGTTCGTCCACTCCGGTCCTCTCGTACTAGGAGCAGCCCCCTTCAATCTTCCAACGCCCACGGCAGATAGGGACCGAACTGTCTCACGACGTTCTAAACCCAGCTCGCGTACCACTTTAAATGGCGAACAGCCATACCCTTGGGACCGACTTCAGCCCCAGGATGTGATGAGCCGACATCGAGGTGCCAAACACCGCCGTCGATATGAACTCTTGGGCGGTATCAGCCTGTTATCCCCGGAGTACCTTTTATCCGTTGAGCGATGGCCCTTCCATTCAGAACCACCGGATCACTATGACCTGCTTTCGCACCTGCTCGAATTGTCATTCTCGCAGTCAAGCGGGCTTATGCCATTGCACTAACCTCACGATGTCCAACCGTGATTAGCCCACCTTCGTGCTCCTCCGTTACTCTTTGGGAGGAGACCGCCCCAGTCAAACTACCCACCAGGCACTGTCCTCACCCCGGATAACGGGGCTAAGTTAGAACATCAAACATACAAGGGTGGTATTTCAAGGTCGGCTCCACAGATACTGGCGTACCTGCTTCAAAGCCTCCCACCTATCCTACACATGTAGGCTCAATGTTCAGTGCCAAGCTGTAGTAAAGGTTCACGGGGTCTTTCCGTCTAGCCGCGGGTACACTGCATCTTCACAGCGATTTCAATTTCACTGAGTCTCGGGTGGAGACAGCGTGGCCATCATTACGCCATTCGTGCAGGTCGGAACTTACCCGACAAGGAATTTCGCTACCTTAGGACCGTTATAGTTACGGCCGCCGTTTACCGGGGCTTCGATCAAGAGCTTCGACCGAAGTCTAACCCCATCAATTAACCTTCCGGCACCGGGCAGGCGTCACACCGTATACGTCATCTTACGATTTTGCACAGTGCTGTGTTTTTAATAAACAGTTGCAGCCACCTGGTATCTGCGACTCTCAATAGCTCCATCCGCGAGGGATTTCACCGTCAAGAGCGTACCTTCTCCCGAAGT
>NZ_JCBDGO010000011.1:0-11878 GCF_059834045.1 Vibrio sp. R12-SG2-ISO1
ACGTTCGTGTTCCTTCCTAGTTATGATTCGCCACGATCAGAATTGATCGAGACGCGCCAGAAATTGCTATTTTATGCGCCAACGTCCGTCAGCGCAATATTTCGACGCCTTGATCTTTAAAAAAAGCACACACTTTTTCAATGATCAAGCCGCTTCATTAATAACCTCGCTCTGCAACAATTTTGTCTGCAAAGTTTTTCGGTACTTCAGCGTACTCATTAAACTCCATAGAGTAAGACGCACGGCCTTGAGTCGCAGAACGGAGGTCTGTAGCGTAACCAAACATCTCAGAGAGTGGCACTTGGGCACGGATAATTTTAATACCCGCAACACCATCGTCCATACCTTCGATCATACCGCGACGGCGGTTGAGGTCACCTACAACGTCACCCATCCAATCTTCAGGAGTGGTAACTTCAACATTCATCATCGGCTCAAGAAGTACAGGTTGTGCTTCTAATGAACCCTTCTTGAATGCCATCGAGCCAGCGATCTTAAACGCCATCTCGTTAGAGTCAACATCGTGGTAAGAACCGTCGAACAAGGTCGCTTTAATATCTAGGACAGGGTAGCCTGCTAGAACACCACTGTTCATTTGCTCTTCGATACCTTTCGCTACCGAGCTGATGTATTCCTTAGGAACCACACCGCCCACGATTTCGTCGACAAAGACAAAACCCGCACCCGGTTCAGAAGGCTCAAGTTTGATCCATACGTGACCATATTGACCACGACCACCAGATTGGCGAACAAACTTGCCTTCCACTTCCGCGCTGCCACGGATCGTTTCACGGTAGGCCACCTGAGGTTTACCTACGTTGCAGTCAACGCTGAACTCACGCTTCATTCGGTCAACGATGATGTCTAGGTGAAGCTCACCCATACCCGAGATCAAGGTTTGACCGGTTTCATCATCCGTTTCGACGCGGAATGAAGGATCTTCTGCCGCCAATTTACCTAGCGCAATCGCCATCTTCTCTTGGTCGGCAACTGAGCGTGGTTCTACCGCAATCTGAATCACTGGATCCGGGAACTCCATACGTTCTAGGATCACTTTGTGGCTCGCATCACAAAGCGTATCACCTGTGGTGACATCTTTCAGGCCAATCGCTGCCGCAATGTCACCCGCGCGGATTTCTTTGATCTCTTCACGCTTGTTGGAATGCATCTGAACGATACGCCCAAAGCGCTCTTTCTTCTGCTTCACTGAGTTGTACACAGCATCGCCTGAGTTGACGACACCTGAGTAAACGCGCATGAAGGTAAGCGTGCCAACAAACGGGTCGGTGGCAATTTTAAATGCCAGCGCAGAGAACGGTTCGTTATCATCAGCATGGCGCTCAACGTCGTTTTCGTTCTCATCGATGCCTTTGATCGCAGGTACGTCGATCGGTGATGGTAGGTATTCCACCACGGCATCCAGTACGGCTTGTACGCCTTTATTCTTAAACGCACTACCACAAGTGGCCAGTACGATTTCGTTATTCAGTGTACGAGTGCGAAGTCCATGCTTGATTTCACTCTCGGTCAACTCACCTTCTTCAAGGTATTTGTCCATCAACTCTTCGCTGGCTTCCGCCGCTGATTCAACTAGGTTGCTGCGCCACTCTTCAGCCAGTTCAACCATATCTGCTGGAATCTCTTCATAATTGAAGGTCATACCTTGGTCAGCTTCGTTCCAGTTGATCATCTTCATCTTGATAAGATCAATCACGCCTCGGAACTCATCTTCCGCACCAACGTTAAGTTGGATAGGCACAGGGTTGGCGCCCAAACGAGTCTTGATTTGCTTAACAACGCGAAGGAAGTCAGCGCCTGCACGGTCCATCTTGTTGACGAACACCATGCGAGGGACATGATACTTATCTGCTTGACGCCAAACCGTTTCCGATTGCGGCTCAACACCAGATGAACCACAGAAAACGACAACGGCGCCGTCGAGTACGCGCAACGAGCGCTCTACTTCGATGGTAAAATCAACGTGTCCGGGAGTGTCGATGATGTTAATGCGGTGATCTTGGAATTGCGCTTCCATACCACGCCAGAAAGTGGTCGTGGCAGCGGAGGTGATAGTGATACCACGCTCTTGCTCCTGCTCCATCCAGTCCATGGTAGCAGCGCCATCGTGAACCTCACCAATCTTATGAGAAAGACCAGTGTAGAATAGAATACGTTCACTTGTGGTGGTTTTACCTGCGTCTACGTGAGCGACGATACCAATATTACGGTAGCGCTCAATCGGTGTTTTACGAGCCACGATAGAATCCTCTTCAATTGGGATATAGGGACTATTGCTATGTCGAAACGACAGAACGAAGAATGCTCGAGTTGAGCGTGGGCGTCTTCAGTTAACGATGTCGCGCTCTGGATGAGCGATTTTCTGTGTTTCAGATATAGCAATAGTTCCTAGCTTGCGCATAGGAACTATTGAAGTGCTGCGAGAGATCTCGCAGCACGATAAAGGTATTACCAACGGTAATGTGCGAACGCTTTGTTTGCGTCAGCCATGCGGTGAACGTCTTCACGTTTCTTAACCGCAGTACCTTTGTTCTCAGACGCGTCTAGCATTTCAGCAGCTAGGCGTTGAGCCATAGATTTTTCACCACGCTTACGCGCAGCTTCAACCAACCAACGCATAGCAAGTGCGTTACGGCGAACCGGACGAACTTCTACAGGTACTTGGTAAGTTGAACCACCTACACGGCGAGATTTAACCTCTACCGCTGGGCGAACATTTTCAAGAGCTTCTTCAAATACAGCTAAGTGATCTTTACCAGATTTCTCAGCCATAGTGTCTAGTGCAGTGTAAACAATTTTTTCTGCAGTAGATTTCTTACCGTCAACCATTAGGATGTTAACGAATTTTGCCAGCAGTTCAGATTTGAACTTTGGATCTGGAAGGATCTTACGCTGACCGATGACGCGACGACGTGGCATGGATTTTCTCCGTTGTCTTCTTCAGGTTATCCAAAACTTTTCAGTTTCTTCAAAAATTAAATATAATTTAGTGTTTGGCCTTACTTAACGGATACCATTAAGATTTTGGACGCTTAACACCGTACTTAGAACGACCTTGTTTACGGTCGTTAACGCCAGCACAGTCTAGTGCGCCGCGAACTGTGTGGTAACGTACACCCGGAAGGTCTTTTACACGACCGCCGCGGATTAGAACAACTGAGTGCTCTTGAAGGTTGTGGCCTTCACCACCGATGTACGAAGTCACTTCGAAGCCGTTCGTTAGACGAACACGACATACTTTACGAAGTGCTGAGTTAGGTTTTTTAGGTGTAGTAGTGTAAACACGAGTACATACACCACGTTTTTGTGGACACGCTTCTAGTGCAGGCACGTTGCTTTTAACAACTTGCTTTGCACGAGGCTTACGTACCAACTGGTTAATAGTTGCCATTAACTAGCTCCTGATTTACTTGAAAGTAAGCTTTGTGAAAAATCTATCCCAAATCACGAATGGTAATTAGGGACGCAAAATTCTATGCAGCAGTGAGAGGTGTGTCAAGAAATATACGGATCTTTTTTGTCCACTTTCCCCGATAGGCCAGTGATGACTCAATCCCAAGTCAGCGATGTCTCGTGAGAGACCGTCAGGTCAACAAACTCGCCGTGGTCAATCAGACGATAAGATGGGCTCAAACGTGACGTCATACCGCGCGCCGATGCATCAGTGTGTAAGACGTAAACCTGATGCGCCTTAAGCGCTGTAAAAAGGGGGCTATGCATGGTCGCGCCGTAGATCGCCTCTTCAATCAGTATCAAGTCATCTTGTGTAGGATGGGCAATACGCAGCGCGTCTGCCAATGCGGATTGTGATTTAATAATATGAAGCATGTTACCTCTTAGAACGACAGCAGCGCCGACGCTTTTGCCAACTGGGCTTGTATTTCAGAAACCGAGAGAGGCTTAGCATTAATAACGAGATCGGCATGCGACAGACCCCGTTCAGATAGCGATGTGGCGCAGACAAACACATCCTCAATGTCATAAAGCTCAAACAGCTTCATCATAGGTGCGTACTCTTTACAGAGTATGTCACTGGCTTGCTGCCCTTGCAGTAACTGATACACACCATCGCCACTGAAGATGACGGCAATCGATTCACAGTACGCCGATGCAGCCATCAATGCATCGATGCCTTCTCGACCTGAGGCGGTGGCATGAGGTGCACTGCGAAAGAAATACGTGAGCTGACTCAAAACTGCACCACCCTATCTTGACTCAACATAGCCTCAGCAAGACTACCTAGCCCCGCTTGAACAAAACCTTCACTGAGGTTGCTGTTTGGCAGTGCATGCAGCGTAGCTTCATCATCACTGACAATTCCGCGACGTAGCGCGGCGGCCACACAAGTTTCAAGACGCACGCCATGCTCGGCAGCCAATGCTTGCCATGCTTGGGTTAAATCTAACTCATCATTGGCGGGCACCACGAGACGACTGGCATTGCTGACGCCATCTTGATAGAAAAACACGCTCACTAATTGATGGCCTTTTTCGATTAACGCGAGGGCAAACTGGTAGGCACTGCGTGCAGACTGCGTACCATACACACCGCCATTCACGACTATGGTGTAACTCAATGCGCTCATCTTTCGTCTTCTTCCGTTTTACGCTGACGGATATAGAGATACACGGTGTGCTTAGAGATATTCAAACGGTCGGCGACACGGTTGATCGCGTCTTTAATGTCAAAAATACCCTTATCAAACAACTCCATCACGATTTGGCGATTTTTGGTGTTATTTGATACTGACTTGTCAGCATTAATCTCTTCAATGGTGCGCTCAACCGTCTGATCCACCAGCTCTTCAACATCGCTCGCAAAGTTAACCGATGAAGCGGCCTGTTTGGCTTCTTCGGTCGGCATAAACGATTGCAGCACTTGCGAGAAAGGCGCATCCAGGTTGACGTTGATACACAAAAGGCCAATCACCCGGTTCTCACCATTGCGAATAGCAACGGTGATAGACTTCATGAGCACACCGCCTTTCGCGCGCGTAAAGTAAGAGCGAGAAAAGTTACGCTCTGATCCTTCGATATCACGCAGCATTTTCAACGCCAAATCGGTGATCGGCGATCCCACTTGGCGTCCGGTATTTTCGCCATTAGCAATCTTAATCGCAGAGGTGTTGAGATCTTCCAATGAATGCAAAACGATCTCACAGAATGGGCCGATTAAGCTTGCGATGCCATCCACCACGGCCTCATACGAGCGCAGAATGATCTTGTCGTGCTCACTAAATGGCATCACGTTGACAGATTCCATTTCAAGCAACATATCGGTATTTAGTGTTTCTGTAGTGGTCACTTTCTAGCCTTAGAGCGAAAAATCAACAAATTGCTGTAAGTTTATCAGAAATTTTGAAAATCAGATCCCGTAAACCGAGCATCTAGTGACTTAGAACAAATAAATCGCGTCTATCCGTGCGCACGGGCGCATCTCTGAACACTATCCTCGCCTGAACCATCCCATCGCTATCTGGTATCGAACACTGCTTTGGAAGGGTATAAAAAAGCCCGGCACATGGCCGGGCTCCAAGAAGAGAGTAACCGCAGAAAATTACTGCGCGGCTTCTTCACCGTTTTCAATCTTAAGTAGCTCAACTTCAAACACGAGTGTTGAGTTAGCCGGGATCGATGGGGTGTCCTGCTCGCCATACGCCAACTGTGGCGGAATCACGAATTTGAATTTTGAGCCAACAGGCATGAGCTGTACGCCTTCGGTCCAACCTGGGATCACTCGATTAAGTGGGAAGGTGGCTGGCTCGCCGCGATCGTATGAGCTGTCAAATTGAGTACCATCGATAAGCGTACCTTTGTAGTGTACCTGCACGGTATCGGTATCTTTTGGTTGCTCACCTTCCGCTGCCGTCATCACTTGGTACAACAAGCCAGATTCTGTTTTCACGACACCGTCTTGCTGTTCAAATTCAGCGCGGAATTCGTCACCTGCCGCTTTCGCTGCTTGCGCTTTTTCAGCGGCTTGCTTTTGCATGGTTTCTGCTACACGTTGATCTAACGCTTCTAGCGCAGCACGCGTCTCTTCTTCGCTCAACTCTGGGTTGCCCGCAAACACATGCTCAATCCCTTTTAGAACAAGGTCTTTGTTGAGTGAAATGCCAATTTCGTTTGGCTTATCAAGGCTGGTGCTCAGGTAGTTAGCAAACGACACACCGATAGCATAAGCCGCTTTGTCGTCTTCGGTTTTAAAGTGAACCGCTTTTCCTGTCTCTGCTTGAACTTGCTCAGCAGCTGGGGCAGTGTCGGTTTTTGGCTCTTCGTCTTTTTGACAACCAGCCGCTAGCGCAACCGTTGCAGCAAGCAGTGACACTTTAAAAATAGATTTCATTAAACTCTCCAAATTGAAGCATTTTGTCTTTGTGCACAAATCTTTAAGAAAGAGTGGTGTGCAATTACATGTTGTACCAATATAACCAATATACGGCTTAATTAAACCAAACCAAGCGGATATTTGGACCTAATGCGGATAATTTTTAACAAGGTCATGATTGTTGTTGTCATTTCAGCGTTAATAAATGGCTGTTTTTACTCTTCGAGTGACGTTCAGCGCTGGGAGATTGAACCCAATGGCGCCACGAGCTTTGCATTAAGCCGTGATGCTCGCTTCGCCCTGCTCTATTCCAAAGAGCATCAACTTGTCCTGTGGGATTTAGTGGAGAGCCAACCTCTCGCCTCTCTGGGTGAGCAAGACCCTCAAGCCAGCACCGTATCCACCATTCGCATCTCCGACAATGGTCGCTTTGCTGTGACCGCCACGCAAATCAACTTCGCCGTGTGGGATTTAGCGTGGACGCAAGCGCAAGGTCTGTGGTCAATATCCGACGGACTGATACGCGATATCGACATCGCCAGCAACGGCGAACAGGTATTACTTGGGCTCTCCAATGGTAAAGCGATCTACGTCAACTTAGTCACCGGACGCCGTCTTGAGTTCCTCGCGCACAACGAAAAAGTCAATTCTGTTGCGCTGTCGCCCAATGGGCGCTTTGCTCTGTCTGGCGGCAACGATTACACCGCTTACTTATGGGACACCAATACCGGGCAAATTCTAAAAACCTTTGAGCATGAGCAACGCATTAATCGTGTTGCTTTGCATCGAGATGCCAAGTTTGCGTTCACTTCGGATGGTGGCAATCAAGCGTTCATTTGGGATTTAAGCACCGGGCAACAACACGCTCAACTGCGAAGTTTCTCACGGCAGCTTATTTTCTCTAGCGCCCGCTTTTCTGATGATGGACAAAAGCTCGTAACAGGCACGCCGTCGAGTCGAATTATGGTGTGGGACGTCAATAGCGGAAAGCGCATCGACGGCTTTGAAACCGTACCACTAAAAGATGCTCGCCCTCCTCGCGCAGTGGTGTATGATGCTGCCTTTGATAACCGAGGGCATGTCATTTCTGCAACATCCGCAGGCATTGCCCAAGCTTGGCAGCTAGATGAGTAATACGATGAGCGAAACACTTATTGAACAACTAGAAAACCGCATCAATGACTTGGAGTGTCAACTTGCCTTCCAAGAACAAACGGTAGAGAGCCTCAACAGTGCACTTAGCCAGCAGCAGTTACTGATCACCAAAATGCAGGATCAGATGAAATACGTTGTCGGTAAAGTGAAAAACATGGACAGCTCGAATCTGGCTGACCCTTCAGAAGAGACGCCGCCTCCTCATTACTGATCGTCATAGCCACATTGCATTGCAGGCTGTAAGCCTATCGGCAAAGCTAACCAAACACATAAGCAATCACGGCGCCCGCCACCACGAGACAGCCGCCCATGCGTCTTAAGTGGTGGTCTGATTGCTCGCTGATCTGGGCAATCATGGCTCGCCACCCTTTGGGCGCGACTAATGGTCCTAGCCCTTCGACTATCAACACAATGCCCAATGACAGCCACAATGAGTTAGACATCCTCAGCTCCTTTTCCCGCGCCACGTAAGCATGCAAACGCTCTGGCGGCGACAATGGTAAACCATCCTATGAGAGACAAAAAATAAAGGCTCCGTCATAACGGAGCCTCTATTCATCATTAACGAATTACTTCGCGGCGGCACCCGCAGAGTTGTTCATGTATTTAAAGAACTCACTCTTAGGATCCAAGACCAGAATATCACTCTTATCGCTGAACGATTTCTCGTAAGCTTTAAGCGAACGTAGGAACCCATAGAACTCAGGGTCTTTATTGTACGCAGACGAGTAGATTTTCGCCGCTTGTGCATCCGCTTCACCTCGCGTCACACGCGCGGTTTTGTCTGCTTCCGCAAGGATAGTCGCCACTTCAAGTTCGGCTTGTGCGCGAATCACTTCCGCTTTTTCGCGGCCTTGAGAGCGGTGCTTACGCGCCACTGACTCACGCTCTGCACGCATACGACGATAGATAGACTCACTGATCTCATCAGGTAGGTTAATTTTCTTCATTCTGAAGTCAACCACACGAACACCCAAGTCTTTCAGTGCGCTGCGACGCGTGTCGTTCAACACTTCTTGCATGATTTGGTCACGCTGACCATCAATCTCAAGTGCCTCTTTGGCCGCTTCAGTCGTGACGACATCCGCATCTGCACTGTCAGGTAGAACGTCGTTGTTACGCGGACCTGACACAATCTGTTTGATCTCACGAGCACCGATTTCAGAACGCAATACGTCAGTGACTTTACGCTCAAGGAGCGCTTCCGCCGTCAGCGTATTACCACCACCGGTCGCCAAGTAGTATTGACCGAAATCTTCGATACGCCACTTAACGTAGGAATCGATGATGACGTCTTTTTTCTCAGAGGTCACGAAGCGGTCTGAACGGCCGTCCATGGTCTGAATACGTGCATCGAGTGTTTTAACACGATCGAACATCGGCATTTTGAAGTGCAGACCCGGCTCGTAAATGCGAGACACATCGTTGTTGTCTTTCAGCACTCGACCAAATCGAATCACGATACCGCGCTCGCCTTCAGGAATGACAAATAAAGACATCAACATCAGAGCCAATGCAACGACTAATACAGGGATCATTAACTTACGCATTCTTAGTATCTCCCTTGACGTGAATCAGTTGAACGAGATGAGGTGTCTGAAGTGGTATCAGTACGCTGGGATTCAAGCTCAATTTGATCATAACTAGAAGATGACTTAGTACTGCGCTTTGTTGACACTTGATCTTGACCCGCCAACTTATCAATAGGCAAGTACAACAGGTTGCCGCTCGATTCTGAATCAATCAGCACTTTCGATGAACGGGTGTATACCTCTTCCATCGCATCTAGGTACAGACGATTACGCGTGACTTCCGGCGCTGCTTGATACTCAGGCAACAGTTTTTCAAACTGAGCAACCTGACCTAGGGCCTCGTTAGTAATACGCTCGTTGTAACCTTGCGCTTCTTTCTTCAAACGCTCCGCTCGACCGGTCGCTTTTGGCAAGATTTCATTCTTGTATGCTTCCGCTTCTCGGATGAAACGCTCTTCATCTTCTCGAGCTGCGATCGCATCATCAAAGGCGTCTTTCACTTGCTCTGGTGGACGTGCAGATTGGAAGTTGACATCAACAATGACTAAGCCCATATCATAGCTGTCGACAATGTCGTTCAACGTTTCTTGAGTACTTTGACGGATTTGCTGACGACCACTGGTCAAAATGCTATCCATCAATGAGTCACCAATCACAGCGCGCAACGCAGAGTCGGTCGCTTGGCGTAAGCTGTCATCAGCGTTGGTCACTCGGAACAGGTACTTATAGGGTTCCGCGACACGGTATTGAACGTCCATCGCCACCGTGACGACGTTTTCGTCTTTGGTCAGCATCAAACCTGAAGAGCGCAACGAACGAATCGCTTGCACGTTCACCGGGGTCACTTCGTCAATAAAACGAGGACGCCAGTTCAAACCAGGATCGACCACGCGATCATATTTACCGAGGCGCAACACAACACCGCGCTCCGCTTCGCCGATAGTATAGAAACCTGCAAAGAACCAAATTGCGACCGCGATCGCAGCGATAATGCCAAAGCCGATTGCTCCGCCACCACCGATAGACGGTCCTTTACCGCCTCCTTTACCACCAAACTTTCCACCCAGTTTCTGACTCAGTTTGCTAAACACTTCGTCTAAGTCTGGCGGTCCTTGATCACGGCCACCTTTGTTACCGCGATTATTGTTACCCCACGGGTCATTATCGCGGCCATTGTTGCCGTTGTTATTACCAGGCTCATTCCACGCCATTAGAAAGCTCCATCATTTGATATGACGTTATACTGTAGCAGTCATTTAAGTAACTATAAAGTCACGTAAAACTGCCCCTTCTCTTTTTTCAAGTCTAGACCAATCCGCTTGTTGCATTCGAATCTCGATCAACAAGTCACCATCGGAATCATACTCTTCCTGTTGAATACATTTCATCTGGAAGAATGTACTACGAATTCGCCCTTGATGTTGTGGCGGGATTCGCAGTTGGTACTGAACCATTTGGCTAGAGAGACGCTCGGTAAGAGCCTCAAACAGCAATTCAATACCCACGCCTTCCATTGCCGATACCCATACAGCACGAGGAATGCCTTCCTCATCTCTTTCTATACGAGGTTTCTGGTCTTCTAGATTGTCTATCTTATTCATCACCAGCAAAGCTGGGACTTCATGGGCATCAATTTCTTCAAGTACCACATGAACTGCATGAATATTCTCACGAAAACGGTCGTCACTGGCATCGACAACATGTAACAAAATGTCAGCTTCTTGCGTCTCTTGCAGCGTCGCTTTAAAAGCGGCGACCAGATCGTGTGGTAAATGACGAATAAATCCAACCGTATCCGCTAAGATTGCTGGACCGACATCGGCCAAGTCTATCTTTCTCAGCGTTGGATCAAGCGTGGCAAACAGCTGATCAGCGGCGTAAACGCCCGCTTCAGTGATTCGGTTGAATAGGGTAGATTTCCCTGCGTTGGTGTATCCAACAAGGGAGACGGTTGGGATTTCCGCTCGACTTCTAGCTCGGCGACCTTGTTCGCGCTGCTTGGCCACTTTCTCTAGGCGGCGCAAGATGGCTTTAATCCGATCACGCAATAAACGTCGGTCAGTCTCTAACTGAGTTTCACCTGGACCACGTAACCCGATCCCACCTTTTTGTCTTTCAAGGTGAGTCCAACCTCGAATCAGTCGCGTTGAGATATGACGCAACTGCGCCAGTTCCACTTGCAACTTACCTTCGTGAGTACGAGCGCGCTGAGCAAAAATATCTAAGATCAAACCCGTACGGTCCAATACTCGACATTGACACAGCTTTTCGAGGTTACGTTCTTGGGCAGGAGAGAGGGCGTGATTGAAAATCACGATATCTGCCCCATTCAACTGCACAGCTTGCGCAATTTCTTGGGCTTTACCCTCTCCGACATAGTATTTGGGGTGTGGTGACTGTCTGCTCCCGGTTACGACTTGTAACGCGTTGACTCCAGCTGAAGATACCAGCATCTCGAATTCGCTGAGATCTTCCCACTCCCCTTCTTGCGTAAAGTTGATATGAACAAGTACGGCTCGCTCACCGGCTTCATAACGGTCAAACAAGCAATCAACTCCTTAACAGTAATGTGTGTGCGTAGAGAAAATTAATCGTCAGATTTCTCTTGAGAACGCTCGCCACCTTGAGGACGGTCACCTTGAGGGCGCTCACCACTGTGGTGGCTTACTGCACGCGCAGGAACAACCGTTGAGATAGCGTGTTTGTAGACCATTTGGTTTACTGTGTTTTTCAACAAGATAACAAATTGGTCGAAAGATTCGATCTGACCTTGTAGTTTAATTCCGTTTACTAGGTAGATAGAGACTGGAATACGCTCGCGACGTAATGCATTTAAGAATGGGTCT
>NZ_JCBDGO010000012.1:0-47958 GCF_059834045.1 Vibrio sp. R12-SG2-ISO1
GGTGGAAGATTTGAGTTCCTAGAGGCGAGTGCCTAGTTCCTAGAGGGTGGAAGATTTGAGTTCCTAGAGACGAGTGCCTAGTTCCTAGAGGGTGGAATATTTGAGTTCCTAGAGGCGAATGCCTAGTTCCTAGAGGGTGGAAGATTTAAGTTCCTAGAGGCGAGTGCCTAGTTCCTAGAGGATGGAATATTTAAGTTCCTAGAGGCGAGTGCCTAGTTCCTAGAGGATGGAAGATTTGAGTTCCTAGAGGCGAATGCCTAGTTCCTAGAGGGTGGAATATTTGAGTTCCTAGAGGCGAGTGCCTAGTTCCTAGAGGATGGAATATTTAAGAAATTGTTTTTCTCTAGGAACTAGGATCTAGGAACTAGGAACTTTTACTTATCAACGATATTCTAGTGGCTAGGAACTATCATCTAGGAGCGTCCTATGCCTCGAGCGTCCATTGCTAAACGCCGCCGTTGGAACAACTGGCTTATCCTTGGCATCATCGCCTTTATGGTGATTCTCAATGCCCCTTCGCTCATCAAAGCGTACTTAATTGGCGAGCCCGCGACGCCGGTTGTATCGGATGCATCACTATCGAGCGAGTCGCAGGCGGCGCTGCCCAAATTACCAAAGCTACTCAACCCCAATTACCCTGTCAGCGCGCTCTATTACCGCGGTGTGGAAATTGAGCTCAAAGATGGCAAACTGGTTTCCAATGTAAAATTGAAAGACGATGTTCCACCGCCAGACATCATCGAGCGCTGGCGTTCGATTGAAGGGACATGGGTATCGCCAGAAAATTTCGACACCATGCAAGCCAGTCTCGGCAATCCAGAAACCATCGAAGTCTGGTATCAGGGCCTAGATGAGCCCCACCGCATCACGCTGTACAAAACCGAACAATTTTGGCTACTAAAAAACTGGCAAGACGATTGGATTGCGATCACCGTGGATCCCGACTTCCTACAGCCGCGGTATTGAGGGAGTTCCTAGTTGATGAAAGTTCCTAGTTCCTAGTTGATAGTTCCTAGTTGATAGTTCCTAGAGGGGGTTGACTTGACTGGGGGCTTAGACATACTTTTCTAGGCACTAGGCACTAGGCACTAGGCACTAGGCACTAGGCACTAGGCACTAGGCACTAGGCACTAGGCACTAGGCACTCAAAACTAGGAATTTACACCCATGCCAGAATTACCCGAAGTCGAAGTGAGCCGTATGGGAATATCGCCCCACCTTATCGGCCAAACCGTCGCCAAAATCACCATTCGAACGCCCAAACTGCGTTGGGCGATCCCCGCAGAGCTGGCTCAACTCGAAGGGCAAGTGATTCAAACCATTACGCGACGCGCCAAATATCTGCTGATTGAAACTCAAGCGGGCTGCGCGATTGTGCATTTGGGCATGTCTGGCTCGCTGCGAGTGTTGGATGCGGAGATCCCGGCAGGCAAACACGATCACGTGGATCTCAAACTCTCGAATGGCAAAGTGCTGCGCTACAATGATCCGCGCCGCTTTGGGGCGTGGCTATGGAGTGAGGACGGGCAGCACGCTGTACTCGCCAACTGTGGCCCAGAACCGCTGACCGAGGCATTTAATGCCGAGTACTTGCTAGAAAAAGCTGTCAACAAACGCGTTGCAGTAAAGCAGTTTATTATGGACAACAAAGTCGTGGTCGGAGTGGGCAATATTTACGCCAATGAGTCGCTGTTTAGTGCTAAAATCCACCCCAGCCGAGCGGCGGGCAGCTTATCTCTGCCAGATTGGCAGCAACTGGTCAGCGACATCAAAGCCGTACTGGCGACCGCCATCAAACAAGGCGGCACAACGCTGAAAGATTTCGCCCAAGCAGACGGCAAGCCCGGCTACTTTGCCCAAGAGCTACAAGTCTACGGCAAAGCCGGAAAGCCCTGCCCAACCTGCGGCGAGCCGATTGAAGCGCTCAAAATTGGGCAGAGGAATACGTTTTATTGTGGTAGGTGTCAGGTATAGCGCTCAGCTCAACTAACCTACTAATGCGAGTTTCTTTGCGGTTTGGGTGCGCTTTCGATTAGTGATAAATGTGGTAGTGAACTTTACAACAGTCGACATAAAAATGGAGTCTTGTCACCTTTGTTCAATATATAAAAAGGTATAGTTGTTTAAAATATGAATAAATATAAGTTTTTTCGCCCAAAATTAGATTTACTGTACTACTTTCCTTTGATTTGGATTGTTACAGGTATGTTTTGGGTATCCAATGGAGATAAGTCATTAGTTGCGTTTGTTGTCCTTTCTGCTAGCTTCTCGTTTTATCAGTTCGGATTTTCGGCGGTTAAAGAGAACTTTACCTCAAACCGATGGCTTCAGATAATACTCGCCTACGTCGTATTTGCATCTTTGTCTTATGCTACTCATGGGTTTGGATCAAGAGAGTTAAGAGCATCAGTTGTTGCTCTCGTCTATCTGGCAACACTACCAAAATCGGTTGTTAACGTTCATTTTTTAAAGGTTATTGTATTAATTGGCGTGTTGAATTGTTTAGCGATAAGTGTATTTTTTCAATATGTTAATCCTACCGATAGAATATTATGGCCAGTTAATGCTATCCCATTTTCAAATTTTTCAGCGCTACTCGCAATTTTATCTCTGATGTTTTATTTCAATGAAAGTGAATCAGTATTGAGAAAAATTTTTATCCCTGCTTTCTTATTTGGTTCTCTAGCGACAATATTTACTCAAAGCCGTGGAGTTATACTTAGTTTACTTGTTGTTTTGTTTTTTATTTTACTTTTTTCTTTTATGAGAGGAATCTTAAATAAAATAAAGATACGACATGCTGTTTTTGGTCTTGCTATCACTATTTCTTTTCTGATGGCTTCTTATCCATCTATAGAAAGTCGTATAAGACAAACAACCAATGAGATAAGTGAAATTAAGGCCGGAAATCTAAATACTTCGATCGGACTCAGAATATTAATGTATGAGAAAGCAATAGAGCTTTCTCAATACAAACCGTTTCTAGGGTACGGTAAGCAGCTTCAGCCTTATATAGACCAACTTTTCGAGCGTGGAGAAATCTCAACCTCTCTACACAAGTACATGTCTATGAACTTTCACAATGGCTATTTAGAAAAGTTAGTTATTTCTGGTATTGTTGGTCTAGCATTGATGTTTATTATGATTTTTTATCCCGTAGTGTATTTCTATCATAATAGAGATAGTTTTTGGTGTTTATTTGGTCTTGTCCCGGTTTCTCTCCTATATTTTCTTTCCAATATTATAGATACACCATTTACTAATGGGCATAGTTTCGTTGTTTATTTGATATTTATTGGTTTAATCTTTGTTTTAAATGAGATAAAAACGGAGAAAAAAGCATGAAGATACTCTACTATGTCAAGCATGCTCTTCTCAGTGCTTATCCTCATTGCTATTTTATTTTCGCTAAGAACCGTTTGGAAGCTAAGCATAAAAATAATAAAGATCAAATTGAGGATAGAGTTAATTATTATTGTTCAACGGATTGTTTTCTACTGAATGACGAGGGGGTTGAGATTGAAAAATATAAGCGCAAAGGTTACACGTCGTATTACTTCGATCTTAAAGAGTTTCTCCACTACTTCCCCAAGCATTTTCGATTCGCCTACTATTTTGGTGACGAAACGCATATTGAACCTATCCCAACCTTATTTAAAGCTCGCCCGATAGCAGGGAAGAACAGTAACTCCGTTTTGTTTAAGCTTGATAAACGTCGACATTTCCGTTTTGTGGATGACAAACTTCGCTTCGCGGAAAAGAAAGATATGGCGGTGTTTCGTGGTGCCGTTACGCAGCCGCATCGAATTCGCTTTATGGAGGCGATGTTTGAACACCCTCGCGTCGATGCCGGGCAGTCGAATCCATCGGACGAGCATCCAGAATGGCAAAAGCCTTTTATGTCGGTCGAAGAGCAGCTTCAGTACAAATTTTTAATTTGCTTGGAAGGCAACGATGTCGCGTCGAACCTGAAATGGGCGATGTCTTCGAATTCTGTGGTCATCACGCCTAAGATGAAATATGAAACTTGGTTTATGGAAGGGACGCTTGAGCCGGGCGTGCATTATATTGAAGTCAAAGACGATTGGTCAGACTTTGATGAAAAGATAGAGTACTACTTGGCGAACCCAGAGAAAGCAGAACAGATCGTTAAGAACGCTCATGCCTATATCAAACCATTTCAAGATGAAGAACTTGAAAAACTCGTGTGTATTAAGACACTTGAGCGATATTTCGAATTGTCTGGCCAGCTTAATAAAAGCTGACTGAGAAAGAGTAAGCAATGAACATATTAGTAATTGGCCCATCATGGGTGGGCGATATGGTGATGTCGCAGGGGTTGTACATTGAGCTAAAGCGACAATACCCTGATGCGAAGATCGACGTTCTCGCCCCCGCTTGGTGTAAACCGATTTTGGAGCGAATGCCGCAAGTGAACCAAGCGATTGAGATGCCGCTTGGGCATGGCCAGTTTGATTTGGCGACGCGCTACCGGTTAGGAAAATCACTAAAAAAGAACGCCTACGACGCCGCTTATGTGCTGCCCAACTCAGCAAAGTCGGCTCTCATTCCCTTTTTCGCAGGCATCAAACGACGCGTGGGTTGGAAGGGTGAAATGCGCTACGGATTACTCAATGACATCCGCAGCAACAAGAAAGCCTTCCAATACATGCTTGAGCGCTATGTTGCGCTTGCTCACCCAAAGAATGAGATGACGGGGAGCGGATGTTTAGGTGCCTTGCAGGATTTACCCTACCCTCACTTAACGGTGGTGCCTGAGGCTCAATCGCAAGCCATGCACGCTTTAGGGCTCAATCGTGAGCGCCCAATTTTAGGGTTGTGCCCCGGCGCAGAATTTGGCCCGGCGAAGCGCTGGCCAGATCAACATTTTGCTACCGTTGCGGCTGAGATGATTGGCCGGGGGTATCAGGTGTGGTTGTTTGGCTCAGCGAAAGACCGAGAAGTCACCGAACAAATCATTCAGCAGGTCCCAAAAGAGAAGCAAGGCCACTGTTTCAACTTAGCCGGAAATACCAGTCTTATTCAGGCGGTGGATCTTATTGGTGCGTGCCACACCGTCGTGAGTAATGACTCTGGCCTTATGCACGTTGCGGCGGCGGTGGGTTGCAATGTCGTCGCGGTTTATGGGTCGAGTTCACCGAAATACACGCCGCCACTGACTAAAAAACTGGCGATACTTAATACGGATATTGATTGCCGTCCGTGTTTTGAACGTACCTGTCCCAAGCAGCATCTTAAGTGCTTGGTTGAGCTTGATCCTCAGCGAGTGATCGGTGCCATTCAACAGTTTGATGGCGGCCACTCTCAAGCCGGGCGTTTGATTTGATGCGAGCTCTCTACACTCTGCTTCTCGCGTTAGTCAGCCCCCTGTTACTTTGGGGGCTGTATCGAAAAAGGCCAAACAAACCCGAATTCGGACCTCGCTGGAAAGAGCATTTTGGTGTTACCCCGCCGCTTGCTGAGGATGAAAAAATCTCTAGCGGCGTGATTTGGGTGCATGCCGTCTCTGTAGGTGAGGTGTTGGCGAGCAAAAAACTGGTGTTGACACTCAAGCAGCGTTACCCCAACAAGCGCGTTCTTGTCACCACTACCACCAGTACTGGCGCTGAGCAAGTGGCGAAGATGGGGCTAGAGCATCGCTACATGCCGATCGATTTTCAGGGATGTGTGAATCGCTTCCTGGATGTGATTCAACCAGAGGTGATGTTAATCATTGAAACAGAGCTGTGGCCAAATACGCTTCACACGGTGGCGAAACGACACGTGCCCATTGTATTGGTGAATGGTCGCTTGTCTGAAAAATCTGCACGTCACTATCACAGATTACGCCGTCTTATTGCGCCAGCTTTAGCCTGTATTCGGCAAGTCTTGAGCGTTCACGAAGAGGATTCGACGCGCTTTAAACAGCTTGGCGCTAGCAAGGTGCTTACTACCGGGTCGTTAAAATACGACATCACAGTGGATGCCAACACACCGTTATTAGGCCAGCAACTCAGAGAGAAATTAGGAACATCAAGACTGGTGTGGGTGGGCGCTAGCACCCACAGTGGCGAAGATGACATTCTCTTTAATGCTTATAAACAAGCGAAAAAGTCATTACCGAATCTCCTGCTTGTTTTGGTGCCCCGTCATCCTGAGCGTTTTGATGACGTCGCAAACAGTGCGATACAACAGGGTTTAACCCTCGAACGCCGCTCTGATCAGCAGGAGGCACCAACCCCAGAGCAAACCGACGTATACTTGGCCGATACCATGGGCGAAATGATGTGTCTGCTTGCCGCCAGCGATATCGTGTTTATGGGGGGAAGCCTTGTCGGCCAAAAGGTCGGAGGGCATAACTTCATTGAGCCTGCAGTTTTATCCAAGCCGTGCTTGACGGGGCCGAGTTATTACAACTTTGCGGATTTAGCGCAGCAGCTTATTCAAGCGAAAGCTCTAGCAGTAGTCAGTGATGAGCAAGAGATAGCGCAGCAGCTTATGATGTTTGCTTCTGCTCCAACCCTCGATGGTGGTGCGGGTTATGATATAGTGCGAAGAAACCAAGGTGCCTTAGATAACACCCTAAACCTCATTCAACGTTTAATAGAGAATTCACCATGATCAAAACCTTCATCATTCATGTCAGTAAGGGCTATGAAGAGCGGCGTAAACACATTGATGCTCACTTGCCGAAGAGGGGGATCAGTGAGTACGAGTATATGCTGCGTGGCGACATTAATGATTTGAGTGATGAGGTACGAAACGAATTTTTTGGCTCTGAGCTAAGCTTGGCTGAAAAATCCTGTTTCTATAAGCACTACTTAGTTATGAAAGAGGTGGTTAGTAGGAAAATACCACAAGTCTTAGTGCTCGAAGATGATGCCGTTTTAGATAGGTTTTTCTCTACTCATCTTGAGCGATTTTTGGATGAGTTAAAAAGTGAAAGTAATTATATTGTAAATATTGAAGAGGCATCCAGTCAGGTGCCATTTTCTATTCGAGAAAAGGGTAAGTCTTTGTATTTGTCAGAGATCAACAAACTGACAGGTGGTTTGATTTATGACTATCACTTTGCCAAAAAAGTAGTATTTTTTCTAGAAAACAATAGGAATGAACAGCCTATTGATACCACTATAGGAAAGATTAGGCATTGTGTTGGTTTTAACCTGTATTGGACTCACCCGACGTTGGTTAAGCAAGGTAGTAAAAGTGGTCTATTTAATAGTGATCTGAGTGGAAGGCGTGCGGGGTTTTATACGGCTTTTCGTGCTTTATTTAAAGACTTTTATAAGAAATACCTTTTGAGTAACGTTAAAAAAAGTCACAAGTCGCATTTTTTAAGCGTGAGAAAGTACTAGCTGTTGTATTGGGTTTCTATATTTTTAATTATAGATTCAGTGCTATTTACTTTTGATTTTTTTGACTCTTTTAATATAGAGCGTTTTAACCTCTCCAAATTCCCTTGCTTCCAAGAGTCCCCAGATTGTTGGAAGCACTTATCGAAGTCAATAATCCAAACGCTCTTATTTTCATCGATGAGAATGTTATGCACATTCAAATCGGTATGATTGACACCCACATCGTGCATTTTCCGAATTTCTTGCCCCACTGAATGCAGTGTCGATTCGCAAACTTTATTTTCTCTAAGTAGTGAGATTAGCGATTTAGCACCGACAATACGCTGAGTAATAATATCCGCTTGATAAGATAGGCAAGACTTGACTACTCTTGCTGCAACGGGCTTGGGCACGTTTACCCCATGTTCAGCAAGGTGTTTAAGTACTTGCAACTCTTGTAGATTTCGGAGCTTTTCTTCTCCGAAGTATAGAAAACGGTCATTGATGACTTTACCCAACAGCCCGCCACGATAGTAATGACGCATGGCATACTCAGCGATCTCCCCTTGCACAAACCATGTCACTCCTCGGCCTTTTGCACAGCCGGTGATAGCGTTTTGGCTGCGCCAAAAATCGATATTGAAAGCGTCACTGACATTTTCTTTCAGTAGTGAAGTATCGTACCAGTATAAATGGTCGCCTTGGATTTGCTTGGTTAGCATGCTGAGTTACGTATTGATCGGGGTTTGTGGCATACTAACATCTCAAGAAAAGAGATAGGAAATAAAACTTCATGGCTCGAACGCTCGCCAATGTGCCACCATCGGGAGAGGGGCTAAACATACTTCTGGTACTGACGCGTTATCTAGGGGACACCTTGCTGATGACGGGCGTTATTCGTAGCCTGCGTCATGCCTACCCGAAAGCCCATATTTGTGCCTTGGTGGCGAATAAAGGTAAGTTTGCACTCCAAGGTAATACAGACCTTGATGAGTTATTGGTGATCAGCGATAAGTTCTCCATGAAAGAACTCCTGACGTTGTTACCTAATCATTTTCGCCGCTACGATTGGGTGATCAATGATAAGCCATCGGGCAAATGTGAGACATTTGCATTTTTGTTTGGAAAGCTGGGGCGCAAGAAGCATTGGCAAGCCCGAGTCATCGATCAGAAAAGAGCGGGGACCTGGCGCTCAAAGCCACCATTTTGCCACCACAGTGTGATGGATGATGATGACACGGAGCACCGAATAGTCAGAGGGTCGAGATTGTTGCAACCCCTAGGGATTGAACAACAGGCAGGCGTTTGGGCACCAACCGAGGAACTGTCTTTTGCCTTGTCTAAACCCTATTGGGTGTTACATATACCGGCCTCCAATGATCTTAAACAGTGGCCAATCGAGTTTTGGACTCAGCTAATACACTGGTTGGTTGAGCATCAGCTTGCTGTCGTGCTCACTGGCTCGCCAGCAAAGAGAGACAAGCAGCTGGTTTCAAGTGTTATGAAGTTACTTGGGAAAGTAGAGAATGTAAAGGATCTCTCCGGACAGCTATCCATTGCCCAAATGGCGACGCTGATTGAAAAGAGCGACGGTTACATTGGTCCGGATGGCGGTACAACGCATTTAGCTTCTGCGTTTAACGTGCCGATTATTGCCATCTTTAATAAGCATAATGCGGCAATGTGGGCGCCATGGCCCTATCAGCTCTCTTTTGAAGCTTATATGTCGTCACCGTTCAATGATGAACTACCATCTCAGACATTACGCAATGTCACCGTCCTCCAGCCTGATAAAGCATCTCATTTAGTATCAATAGATGCCGTCATCACTTGTATTAAAGAGTAAACGACATCATGAAAGTGAGCTTAATTGTCACAACCTATAATTGGAAAGAAGCGTTAGAAGCGGTACTTAATAGTGTGCGCCAACAAAGCATGTTGCCCGATGAGGTGATCGTTGCTGATGATGGTTCACGTACTGATACTAAAGACCTAATTGACCGCTTAGCGTCACAATTTCCCATACCTCTTATCCATAGTTGGCAAAAAGATGACGGTTTTAGGGCTGCTGAAAGCCGAAACCGAGCGATGGCAAAGGCCAGTGGCGATTATCTTATCATTATTGACGGTGACATAGTCTTGCCCTCGTTTTTTATTGAAGATCATGTTAGGAGCGCGCGAAAAGGGTGCTTCATTCAAGGAGGTCGCGTGCAAATGAGTGAAGCACTCTCGAAACGAGTCATTCAGACGGGAGAATTGCCAGGTCTTTTCTCAAGTGGGATCAAAAATCGCAAGAACATGATTCATAGCCCTTTGCTTTCTCGCGTCTTTACTCGTGTATGGAACTCCGATCGCTCGACTAGAAGTTGCAATATGTCGTTTTGGCGAGAAGATGCCTTAACAGTCAATGGCTTCAATAATGACTTTGTTGGTTGGGGGAGAGAAGACAGTGAATTCGTCAATCGCCTGCTCAATGCAGGGGTTGAAAGGCTGTATCTCAAATTTATGGGGGCGGGTTACCATTTGTTTCACAATGAGAACTCTCGCGCTTCGCTTCCAGAAAACGATCGGATATTTTCTGATACCGTCAACAACAAGCGAGTGCGCTGTATAAATGGTATTGAAAAGTTTTTAAATCATGACTAAATCTCCCCAATCCATCTGCATCCTACGCCTTTCCGCCATTGGCGATACCTGCCACGCGCTGGCAATTGTTCAGCAGATTCAACGCACCTACCCCGATTGCCAAATCACTTGGGTAATGGGAAAAATAGAAGCGCAGCTGTTTGGTGATCTCCCCGGTGTGAAGGTGGTGGTCTTTGACAAAAAGCAGGGCTGGCAGGGGATGAGAGCCGTCTGGCACGCCTTGAAAGGGGAGCGTTTTGATTATTTACTCCACATGCAAGTGGCACTAAGGGCTAGCTTACTCTCGGCGGGCATTCGCGCGCGCATCAAAGTCGGGTTTAGTTGGGCAAGAGCGAAAGAAGGGCAGTGGTTATTTACCAATAAAAAATTGCCCGAGACTCACGCCGAGCATGTTCTGGATAACTTTGCTGAGTTTGCACGCTTTCTTGGCTGCCCAGAAGCGCCGCCTAAGTGGTCAATCCCGGTTAGTGAACAAGATAAATCCATCGTGAAGACGCTTGAGCATCCATACTTGGTGATAAGCCCTGCGGCAAGTAAAGACGACAGAAACTGGCTCTCCGAGCGCTACGCAGAGGTGGCCGACTACGCCCATGCGCAAGGGTTGCATATTGTATTGTGTGGCGCGCCAACCGAGCGAGAAAAAGCGCTGGCGCAGAGCATCACTGACAAGATGTCTGTACCCGTGACTAACCTCGTCGGCCAAACCAACCTAAAGGCGCTTACGGCTGTGTTGGCTGGGGCGCATTGTGTGCTCGCCCCTGACTCTGGCCCAGCCCATATTGCCACGACGCAATTGACACCCGTTATCGGGTTATACGCGCACAGTAACCCTAAGAGAACAGGGCCTTACTACAGCCAGCGTTTTGTGGTGTCTGTCTATGAGCAAATTGCGCAGCACCAATATGGCAAACCGGTTGAGGTGCTACCTTGGGGCAGCCGAGTCAAAGGCAAGGCCTTGATGGCGCAAATCACCGTGGAGGCCGTGAAACGCACTTTGGATGATTTGCTCTCACATTATCCAGTTCAGTTCTCACACATACCCACTCCACCGAAGACAGATAAATAAGGACGATGATGCGTATTGCTGTTTACCCAGGTACCTTTGATCCGGTTACGAATGGACATTTTGATTTAATTCAACGCGCCGCCAAGATGTTTGACCACTTGGTGGTGGGCGTTGCCGAAAGCCCGAGCAAAAATACCCTGTTTAGCCTTGATGAGCGAGTCGCGTTGCTTAAAGAGACCTGCCAAGGAGTGAACAATGTTTCCGTAAAAGGGTTTAGCGGCCTATTAGTGGATTTTGCCACTGAGCAAAACGCTACTATTTTAGTACGCGGGTTACGTACGACGATGGACTTTGAATATGAGTTTGGCCTCACCACTATGTACCGCCGTTTAAAACCCGGGCTAGAAAGTTTGTTTCTCACCCCTTCTGAAGAGTTTGCGTTTCTCTCCTCGACTCTGGTAAGAGAAGTCGCGATTCATGGCGGAGAGGTACAAGAGTTTGTGCCTGCTTGCGTGCATCAAGCCATACTGTCTAAAACCAACCAGACCTCCCATTGATGATGAATATCTTAATTTATACCCAAGCGACTTTGCCGGTAAAAAACTACGGCGGCACCGAACGCGTGATCTGGGATCTTGTGTACGCTCTGCACTTGCTCGGCCACAAGGTGACCTTATTGGCCGGGAAAGGCACGCAGTGTGAATGGGCAACGGTGATTGAGTACCAACCGGATCGCTCGGTCGCAGAGCAACTTCCACAAAACATCGATGTGGTGCATTTTCATAGCCAGCCGGAGCCCGTTCCCTGCCCCTATGTGATTACCCAACATGGCAACTCGTCAGGCCCAATTGACCGCAATACCATTTTTGTTTCCTCGCAACACGCACAAAACCATGGTGCACAGGCCTTTGTTTACAACGGCTTAAATTGGGACAACTACCTCAAGCCCGACTTTAATGCGAAACGAGAGCGTTTCCATTTCTTGGGAAAGGCCGCGTGGCGAGTGAAGAATGTCCAAGGTGCGATTGATATCACTAAGAAGGCGAATCAGTCTCTCGATGTATTAGGTGGGCACCGTTTGAACTTCAAAATGGGCTTTCGCTGCACGCTCGATAGACACGTGCGCTTTTTAGGCATGGTGGATGACACGACAAAATCTCAGATCATGACACGCTCAAAAGGGCTGATTTTCCCCGTCACCTGGCATGAACCGTTTGGTTTGGCGATCACCGAAAGTTTGTATTTTGGCTGCCCAGTCTTTGCTACGCCTTATGGCTCTTTGCCAGAACTCGTTAATGAGCAGGTGGGGGTTTTATCCTCTGATGAGGCCGCGCTGGTAGCGGCGGTGAAAGAGGCTCAGCGCTATCAACCTCACATTTGCCATGAGTACGCGCGTGATCACTTCAATGCCAATGTGATGGCAAAAGCGTACGTGGCGCAGTATGAAAAAGTGGTCAACGGTGCGGTGTTGAACCCAAATCTTGGCGAGATTATTAAAGACTTTAAACGCTTGCCCTACACAAAATAAACAAGGGAGCCATCGTGCTCCCTTGTTTGACTAGATAAAGGTTTACCGCTTGATTTGCTTATGTCTATGATCAGACGAGCGATTAGTAGCCTACGTAGGGATCATTACCATCTCGCTGCGTTTTCAACAGCTTTAAGATCCACATGTATTGCTCTGGTTTTGGCGTGACGAAGGTTTCGACGACTTCATTCATTGCTCGTGCATCTTGAACATCATCACCGGAAAACTCGGCCATCGGCGGCAAGATCTCAATTTCGTATTGGCCCGTTTGGGTATTGTAACTGGCAAAGGTTGGGACAATTTTTGCTCGGCTGACTTTCGCGAGTTTGCCAAGGCCAGGCAGCGTGGCTTTCTCTGTAGCAAAAAAGTCCACAAACACACTTTGCTCAGGGCCATGGTCTTGATCGGGCAAGTAGTAACCGAGGTAACCGTCTTTTACGGATTTGATAAAGGGTTTAATACCGCCGCTTCTGTCATACACTCGGCCACCGTATTGAACCCGTTGCTTGTGCATCAGCCAGTCTGTCACCGGATTTTTCTGGCTATTGGCCATCGCCGAGACAGGAAAACCGCGCGAGGCCAACAAAATGGCCGGAATATCAATCGCCCAAGAATGAGGCACCAATAAGATGGCACTTTGCCCGTCTTGCTGGAGCTGCTCTAAGTGCTCTAATCCCTTAATGACCGAGTGCTTTTCTAACCACTGTTTGCTGCGCAGTGAGATAGCCGCAAACCCCAGTAGAAACGTCCCCGCCGTAAGTAAGCACTCATGCAGTATGGCTTCTCGCTCTTCCTCCGAGCGCTCAGGAAAGCACAACGCCAAATTAATTCGCGCTTTTTGTACCGACCCTTTGCGTTTCTTCACCATTTTATCGGCAATAACTCGCGCAATCGCCACTCTCGCCCTATTGGGCAGCAGCGCTATCGGCAACCCGACCAATAACCCAAGCCAAAGCCCCCAATATTTAGGCGCTAGAAACGCTCGGCGAAACGTCGGATTATACGCCTTAGGATCAAAATCGTTTCGAATTGAACTCATAAATACCCGATACTCTTCCAGGAACTAGGAACTAGGAACTAGGAACTAGGCTCTCACCCCATTACCCAACACCCACAACCAATTACCCGTTACTTATTCACCAACCCCATATACTCCGCCACCCCTTCCGCTACCGTCTTAAACGCATGCTCACAACCTACTGCGCGCAGTTTCGTCAGATCCGCTTGAGTGTACTCTTGGTACGCGCCTTTCAAATGTTCTGGGAACGGAATCGTCTCAATCTCGCCTTTGCCGTGGTACTTGATCACCGCTTTCGCCACTTCTTCAAACGATTCAGCATTACCCGTACCAAGGTTAAAAATACCCGATACGCCATGCTCAAAGAACCACAAGTTCACAGCTGCCACATCACCCACGTAGACGAAATCACGCTTAAAGTGCTCGCTACCGGCGAAGAGTTTCGGGTTTTCACCTGCGTTCATTTGGTTATTGAGGTGGAAGGCGACAGAGGCCATCGAGCCTTTGTGCTGCTCACGCGGGCCGTAGACGTTGAAGTAGCGGAAGCCGGTCACTTGAGAGAGCGTCTCGCCGTGCGCTTTGGCATCTTCCCACACGCGTCTTACGTAGTTATCAAATTGCTGTTTGGAGTAGCCGTAGACATTCAGTGCGCCTTCGTACTCTTTCTCTTCAATAAAGGTATCCGTCTCACCGTAGGTGGCGGCTGAGGAGGCGTAAAGGAACGGGATCTCTCTATCTAAGCAGTAGTGCAGCAGCTCTTTCGAATACTCGTAGTTGTTGAGCATCATGTACTTGCCATCCCACTCGGTGGTCGCAGAGCACGCGCCCTCATGGAAGATGGCTTCAATTGGGCCAAAGTTCTCACCCGCCATGATCTGAACAAGGAAGTCGTCTCTATCCATGTAATCAGCAATATCCAAATCCACTAAGTTCTGAAACTTTTTGCCGTTCTTCAGGTTATCGACCACCAAAATATCGTTAATGCCTTGCTCATTCAGCGCCTTGACAATGTTACTGCCAATCATACCCGCGCCACCAGTTACGATGATCATACGTTTGTTTACCTCAGCCTAGAAATTGTTCGTTATGGGCGAAGTATATCAGGTACTGGGGATAAGTTCCTAGTTCCTAGATCCTAGTTCCTAGAAGGGGTGTGGGGGAGCGCGTCAATTAGGGTAAAGCCCCAGATTATTGCTGGCACGATAGACAAATCACTTCTACGCATCCAATTCTAGGAACTAGGCACTTGTCTTCCACTAGGAACTCACCTCTAGAAACTAGGCACTTGTCTTCCACTAGGAACTCCCCTCTAGGAACTAGGCACTGCTCTTAACTAGGAACTCATACCTAGGAACTAGGAACTTCTTTTCCACTAGGAACTTTTAAGAACTCTTCTTAACCACCCCTCCCGTCAAATACAACCCAATCGCCGCTAATACCGGGTACCCGAACGCCTCATTAATCATCTCGCTGATGGGTTGCCACTCAAAACCGTGCATACAGCCGATCACCACCATCGAATGGAGCAACACATAAGGGATGGTGAACAGCAGCACAATATAACGTTGAACCAACTTAAACGGTTCAAACGCTTTGAGCAGGGCGAGTTTGTGCTTGGCTTTCTCTTCGTTGGTGAAAAACATCGCATCTCCTGTGTCGGTGAGGGCTTCTAGGCTTTTATCGATAAACGACGGGCTACCAAAAATACGGCTCCAAAGGCTCATAGGGTCTCCTTGTTAGTTTGTTTAACCACAGAAACGGATTGGACAGGGTGAAGCACCATCACCGGGCAGGTTTTGTTGGCAAAGGCGTGGTGCGGTTTGACCTGCTCATCGCTAATGCCATGTTCTTGCTGCAACCGTTCGATTAAACCAAACAGCGCTTTGCGCTGGGCGAGGGTGAAGTTGTCTTGCGCACCGCCTTGCTCATCACACCCGCCCACCACACAAATGCCAATATTGCCGCGGTTGTGGCCACGCACATGGGCGCCGATGTGTGACAGCGGGCGGCCTGTCTCTACTTGCCCATCACGCGTGATCACAAAGTGATAGCCAATATCTCGCCACCCTTTTGCTCGGTGCCAAGCGCGTATGGTGCTGGCGCCAATATCCTGCTCGGCACGGGTCGCGCTGCAATGCACGGTGATCGTGTTTAGGGGGCAGTGTGGATTATGTGCAGAGGTCACGGGTAGTGAGGTGGGGTTTGTTGAAGTTGGGGGCATCGGTTTTCCTCATGATGGTAATGGGTAATGGGTAATGGGTAATGGGTAATGGGTAATGGGTAATGGGTAATGGGAAATGGGTAATGGGTTATGGGTGTTGATGTTCGGTGCATAGGGTGGTGAGCGCATCAGTAAAAGCCTTGATGGCGCGTGCGAGCGTTTGCAGCGCTTCACCGGATTGCTTGGCAAGGTTTACCAAATCACAGCCATTTACCCATAGGGCGTAGGTGAGCTCATAGCCTAGTGGCTCTGCGCGTTGGGCCTGGGCGATTAGGGCGATAAACCCCTCACGGCTGATGGGGCTGTGCGGGTAGGTGGAGGTGGGAAAGTAGATCTCCTCTAGGGTTGGGTCAAAGGGGGAATACACGTAGCAGAGGCGACGAATCGCCCATTCACGACATTGGTGACACACAGGCATAGCAACTCCCTTCTCAATCAGGAGGCGACACTCTACGCGACATTTCGCCATTAGGGTTGGTGAAATGCTGGTGATTTATACAGCCCGAGAGAGTAAGGGAAAAAATGCGAGCGGGTACAAAATTAGGTGCATATCCCATGAGCCAAAGAATGACCAGGCGTGAGGCGCCCTGCAACCTCATCAATTCGCGCGGCATTTCTGCCGTATGGCCAACCCTAATCAATAAGAGGCTGTTTTGTTTGTTGTTTACATTCCAATAACAAAACCGAGGAGCGCCCATGAGCCACACCCTAGTCGCCACCCTGATGAAAGCCAAAACCGGATCGCCTATCAGCAAATTGATCTTACTTAAGCTGGCCGATAACGCCGATGTGCACGGCCGCTGCTTTCCCTCTTACCAGTATTTAGCGCTCTATTGCGAAGTGTCGCTGCGCACAGTGAAAGAGCACATCAAACGGCTAGAGGAGCAAGGCTTTCTCGAACTGGTGCACCGCTTTGACAAACGCGGCCGCCAGCGAAGCAACTTGTACCAGCTCTACACGCCTGCCCATTTACACGTGGAACTAGACGGCACGAGCACCGGCGATGAGGCAAATGCTTCACCCTCACCCCGTGCAGCGGCTGCACCGAGAATCTCCCAGTTAAAGAGTAATAAAGAGGGTTATAGGCAGGCAGCGACACCCCCGCGCGCTGTGGATAAGTTAGTCAGCGAGTATCACGCCAAAGGGCGAACCCACCCGTTTGAAGAGCGCATTCAAGGTTTGATCAAAGCCCGCAAACGCAGCCGTGCGGATGAGCAAAAGAAAGGGGAGGAGGCATCATGAAACACCGACTATCACTCACTGAGCAAAAGCACATCTTAAACTTATACATCACCCGCGCCAGCGGCCGACCGCGAGAGTTGCTCGACGTGCTATTAGGCGCGTACCCCAAGCCAATGAGTTGCCGCGAACTCAGGCTCGCGCTTAATATGACCGGTGGCCATGCACTCCCCTCTGCGGTGCGCAATGCGGAGATTTTTATTGATGTGATTAAGCGTTACGATAGCACCACAAAAAAGACCTATTACCAATTAGATGATCAATGTATTCAAAGGGCCGCAGTGAACCAGCTGATGGATAGCTTAGTTCGCCCATCACCAAGCTAAGTGAAAGGGCATTCAGCAGTTTAATCCCCCTAATAAATGGTGTATTATTTTGCGCAAATTTATGCATAGATTTTCTATGTTTACATCAATTCGGTGAATGCTAGTGCTAGTGGGGGTGTGACCTAAGGGCGGTAGCGTGTTTCAAGAAAATGTTCACATGTCAATGTGGCAGTTACAGCGCTTTAAGCAAAGTGCTGTTTTAACTTTGGTAAAATGGAATGAAAATACTCGTAACAGGTGGTGCTGGTTTTATTGGTTCAGCAGTTGTTCGACATATTATTGAAAATACGACTGATAGTGTCGTGAATGTGGATTGTTTGACTTATGCGGGCAATTTGGAATCACTTGCCAGTGTGGACTCAAATTCTCGCTACACGTTTGAGCAAGTCAACATTTGTGATCGTGCTGAGCTCAACCGCGTATTTGCAACCCATAAGCCTGATGCAGTAATGCACTTAGCTGCTGAATCGCACGTTGACCGCTCTATCACAGGCCCTGCTGCGTTTATCGAGACTAACGTCGTTGGTACTTATACGTTGTTAGAAGCGACACGTGGGTACTGGAATAAACTCGATGACAGTGCGAAACAAGCGTTTCGCTTCCATCACATCTCGACTGATGAAGTTTATGGTGACTTACCACATCCAGATGAAGCGCCAGAGGGTTCAGAACTGCCAATGTTTCTTGAAACCACACCGTATGAGCCATCCAGCCCATACTCTGCATCAAAAGCCTCGAGTGATCACCTAGTCAGAGCATGGCTACGCACCTACGGTTTGCCAATCATGGTGACCAACTGCTCGAACAACTATGGCCCTTACCATTTCCCTGAGAAATTGATCCCACTTGTTATTCTTAATGCCCTTGAGGGTAAAGATCTACCTATCTACGGTAAAGGTGATCAAATCCGTGATTGGTTGTTTGTCGAAGACCATGCTCGTGCACTGTATAAAGTGGTGACCGAAGGTAAAGTCGGTGAGACCTACAATATCGGCGGCCACAACGAGAAGAAAAACATCGAAGTGGTGAACACGATTTGTGACATCTTGGACACGCTCGTACCAAAAGACACACCATACGCTGAGCAGATCACCTATGTTCAAGACCGCCCAGGTCACGATCGCCGTTATGCGATTGACTCAACTAAGATGCAAAAAGAGTTAGGCTGGACACCGGAAGAGACCTTTGAAACAGGCCTTAAGAAAACGGTGCAGTGGTATTTAGATAACTCAGAATGGTGCCAGAACGTGCAAGATGGCAGCTATCAGCGTGAGCGCCTTGGCGTTGTTGCAGGTGAGGTGGAGTAATGAAAGGGATTGTGTTAGCTGGTGGGTCTGGTACGCGCCTCTACCCTTTGACAAGAGGTGTATCTAAACAGTTATTGCCTATCTACGACAAACCGATGGTGTTTTATCCTATCTCGACATTAATGCTAGCAGGTATCCGTGATATCTTAATCATCACGACACCAGAGGACAATGCGGGCTTTAAGCGCTTACTGGGTGATGGCTCTGACTTCGGAATTAACCTTGAGTACGCGATTCAGCCAAGCCCAGATGGACTGGCACAAGCTTTCATCATCGGTGAAGAATTTATTGGTGATGATTCGGTGTGCTTAGTTTTGGGGGACAATATCTTCTACGGCCAATCGTTTAGCCAACAGTTAAAGCATGCGAATAAATTAACAGAGCAGGGCTTGGCAACGGTATTTGGGTATCAAGTCAAAGATCCAGAGCGTTTTGGTGTAGTGGAATTTGATGAAAAAATGAAAGCGGTCTCGATTGAAGAGAAACCGGATAATCCCAAGTCGAACTACGCAGTAACAGGACTATATTTTTACGATAATCGAGTCGTTGGGCTTGCTAAAAAAGTAGAACCTTCTGAACGAGGTGAGCTAGAAATTACCACCCTAAACGAAATGTACCTCAACGATGGCTCTTTAAATGTGGAACTTTTGGGCCGCGGATTTGCATGGTTGGATACAGGTACTCATGAAAGTTTACATGAAGCTTCTTCGTTCGTTCAGACAATTGAGCATGTTCAAGGTCTAAAAGTGGCGTGCTTGGAGGAGATCGCATGGCGAAACGGTTGGCTAACAAATGAACAACTACTTGAAATTGCAAAGCCAATGATGAAGAACGAATATGGGCAGTATTTATCTCGATTGGTGACCGAGGACAACAGATGCTAAAGAAGGTATTAGTTACTGGTTCGAACGGCCAAGTTGGAAGTTGTCTGGTTGAGCAACTGAGTTCTCGTGATGATGTCGAACTTTTAGCAGTTGATAGAGAGCAGTTAGATATTACAAAACAAAGCGCTGTGGATGAACTTGTTTCAACTTTTCAGCCGAACTTTATTATCAATGCTGCAGCACATACAGCAGTAGATAAGGCTGAAGAGGAAATTGAACTTTCTTACGCTATTAATGAGCAAGGACCTAAATTTCTAGCTGAGGCTGCTAACCGCATTGGTGCGACCATCTTACACATCTCGACGGACTATGTGTTTGAAGGTAATAAACATGGACCTTACTCAGAAGAGGATGAAACCAACCCGCAGGGGATTTATGGGGCTAGTAAACTTGCCGGTGAGTTAGAAGTCGAAAAGGTAAACCCCAAACACATAATTCTGCGTACCGCGTGGGTATTTGGTGAGCATGGCAACAATTTCGTAAAGACAATGATTAGACTCGCTAAAGATAGAAATACTCTAAGTGTCGTGGGCGATCAATTTGGTGGCCCCACCTATGCAGGGGATATTGCCAGAGTACTAATAGCCATGGTTGATACTATTGCAGAGAATGAGAAACAAGCGCGATTTGGCGTGTATCATTACTCTGGCTTGCCACACGTTAGTTGGTTTGAATTTGCAGAATGTATTTTTGCTAATGCAGTTGAGCGAGGGATATTAGAAAAAGCCCCAACACTTCGTTCTATAACTACCGAGCAATATCCAACACCAGCTAAGCGTCCTGCAAACTCCAAGCTGGATACTGGAAAGATTACACGTGAATTTGCAATTGACGCGAGCGATTGGCAGCAAGCAATTGAAAATTTAAATCAGTATGAAGGTTAATCATGAAAGTTATTGATACAGCGATTCCAGATGTGAAAATAATTGAACCAACAGTTTTTGGTGATGAACGTGGTTTCTTTATGGAAACATGGAATCAAAAACACTTTGAAGAGCTAGTCACAGGTAAGCAGACCAAGTTTGTACAAGACAATCAGTCAAAATCCAAAAAAGGAATTTTGCGTGGCCTTCATTATCAAACTGAAAACACTCAAGGAAAGCTTGTACGTGTTGTTTCTGGTGAGGTTTTTGATGTCGCTGTGGATATTCGTAAAGACTCGCCAACGTTTGGTAAGTGGGTTGGTGAGTATCTATCTGCTGACAATAAAAGACAGTTGTGGGTGCCAGAAGGGTTTGCTCATGGATTTTATGTAACCTCTGAAGAAGCTGAGTTTGTTTACAAGTGCACGGATTTTTATAACCCAGAAGCAAATGTAACGTTAAAGTGGGATGACGACTTGATCAATATAAGCTGGCCATTTGAGCGCGACTTCAGCCCAGTTTTATCATCAGCCGATTCAATAGGTTTATCATTTGAAGAATGTAAAGAAAGTAACATGCTATTATGATTAAATTAATAATAAAGCGCTTTACGCCAAATTTCCTAATCAATATCAAACGTGAGTTGTTCAATAATTTTAAACTATTAAGTAACTATTGCTACGACTATAAACGTTACACGAAGCATAGTGGGACAACGAAACAAGATAATCAAGAAAAGTTAATAGGTAAAATAATAGCACATTACCATGTGATAGAAAAAGGGCTCTCATACGAGATTACAAAACCCAGATTTGGACTAAGAACAGTATTGGATTTGATTGATTTAATCACTATATATCGAACAAGTGGATTTGACACTGAACACATTCATTACAATACATCCATTTCAGTTATTAAAAAGTACATTGCTAGACATACGGAAATGTCAGAGGATATTACAGTTGTCATAGAAAGGTTTAAGAGTATTGATATCAATGACTCACCTAATGATTTAGGTGGAGTTAGCTTGATAAGAAAAGCTGATATACATGAGTCAATTAAATTCGATTTTGAAAGCTTCTTTAACTCAAGACATTCGATACGCGACTTTTCGGAAGAAGAGGTAAATAATGAACTTATCTATGATGCAATAAGAATAGCTCAAAAATACCCTTCTGTATGCAATAGACAGGCAGCCAGAGTGTATATCTCAGAAGATAAAGAAACGGCTAATCGACATCTATCGTATCAGAATGGCAATCGAGGATTTAGAGAAAAAATAAATCGAGTACTGGTAGTAACCGTAGATTTGAGTGCTTTCGAGAATGCAAATGAAAGGAACCAAGCATACATTGACGGAGGGATATACTTAATGGGACTGTTACTATCATTGCATAGTAAAGGTCTCGGTACGGTCGCTCTTAATTGGTCTACATACAAAGAACATGATTTAGCATATAGGGATTTTTCAAACATACGAGACTCGGAAATTATAATTTCATTCATAGGCATTGGCCATATTAAAGATGACGTACTGATTCCCAGATCAGAGCGAACTCCATATCAAGAGGTAGTGAGAACTCTAAATGCTAGATGACATTAAGAAGTTTCTTAGGAGAAACCTCAATAGAATCATTTATAGGCGCTACATTGATAATGACTATGCTAATCCAACTAGCAACAATAAACTAGTCTTAGTTACACATGAAATGACTAGAACTGGAGCTCCAATGCTTTTGTTGTACGTTGCTAAAGCGCTATTTAGCCTTGGTTGGGACCTTGTGGTTATTTCTAGAACTACAGGTCCACTAATTAAAGATTTCTCAAGATACAGCAAGGTTATTATTTCATATGATGTAGGTAAACTTCAGAATAGAATAGTCGATTTAAGAGAAAATGGATTCAATCAGGTTTTTATTAACTCTGTTATCTCTGGAATATGGATACCTCATTTTAAACTAGCAAATTATAGAGTTGTTTCTTTGGTTCATGAGCTGCCGAGCGTGATTAAAGCATGGAAAGCAGAAGAGTGTCTCAGGATTGTAGCTGATGACTCAGATGAAATAGTTTTCCCATCTGATTTTGTAAAATCCTCTCTAGAAAAGCTTGGAGTAAAATTTCATAATTATCATATAAAACCTCAAGGTATTTTTCTTAATGAAGCCAATGAGCCAAAAGATGAAAATGCATATGACGAAATTATTGAAACATATAAGCTAGAAAAGAAAAAAATAATTTTGAATGTAGCAACTGGAAATTATCGCAAAGGCTTTGATATTTTCTGTAATGCTGCGGAAGCTATACCTGAGTATAATTTTATCTGGATTGGTGATATTGATACGTCACTGCTAAAAAATCACCCCGATAACTTAATTACTCCAGGCTATGTTAGAGATGTTACCATTCTAACAAAGTTTTATCGAGCTGCATCACTGTTCTTTATATCTTCTAGAGAAGAACCTTTTGGCTCTGTAATATTGGAGTCTTTATATAATGGGACGCCTATAATTGGATTCAGAAACGTTGGTGGATATGAGGATATAATAAATGAATATGGCCTTGGAGTTTTGGTTGAGCTTGGAAATATTGATGATCTGAAAAAAGCTATAGAAACACTTATAATTGACGGACGATATCTAGAAGAGCTATCGATGAAGAGTCATAGGGTAATTGTTGAGAATTATTCATTTGAAAGATATATAGACTACCTTGTGAACATATAAAAATGATCGATAAGTATAATTTCTTCCGTAGTACATTGTTTTTTTCGATTTCAACTTTTGGGAGTAGAGCTATTACATTGCTTTTACTCCCGCTATATAGTTACAGCTTGTCATTGTCAGACTATGGTGAAGTCGATTTAGCTTTAACAGCGATTATGCTGATTGTGCCTATTGTGACATTAAATATTCATGAGTCTCTCCTTAAATTTTTAATGGAGGGCAATGACGATGACTATTTATATTCGGCGTTGGTCTTCTTAGTGGTAGTACTACTCCCTCTTACGACCATATTCATATTTGTAAATTACCTAGTTGTTAAGCTTGAAATTATTTATTATCTTGGTGCTTCTATTGGTATGGTTGCAGTATATGAAGCGCTATCAAAGTCTGTTAAGGCTAAAGGACTGCAGCCCGATTTTGCTAAATCGAACATATTGATAGCGATAGTCTCTTTATGTTTGAATTTCGCGTTAGTCTACTACCTTAAATTGGGTTCTATTGGTGTAATCCTTAGCCACTCTATATCCTTTTTATGTGGTTCTATTTTCCTGCTCGGGAAGATAAACATTAGAAAATTGGTATCTGCTAGTGGCTTTAGATTTGAACATCTTAAGAAGATGTTAATTGTTTCGATCCCACTAGTGCCGAATGCAATTATGTGGTGGGTTTTCAATGCTTCAGATAGATTTATTATACTAAATTACCTAGGTACTGAAGATAATGGCTTATATGGCGTAGCGAATAGAATATCATCTATATTGCTAATTGTATCTACGATTGTCTATCAGGCGTGGCAACTGAAAGCTTTTAGTATTAAAAATAATGCAGCGAGAAAGGAAGTCTATACTATATATATTCAAAACTATATGCTATTCATTTTCTTCTTAGCAGCGGTATTTGTTTCTTTTAATCAACATTTCATGGGTTGGATACTATCAGATGAGTACAGTCAAAGCTGGAGAACTAGTAATATACTCATAATGTCAACATCATTCTACTCACTAGCTAGTGCGATAGGTGTCTTTTATGTAATTGATTCTAATACAAGGAAAGCCTTCTATAGCTCCTCTATTTCTGCCATAGTTAATTTGTTATTAAATTTTTTCTTGATACCTATCTACGGTATAGATGGTGCGGCGATAGCAACTCTGTTAAGCACATTGTGTATATTCATTCATAGAATATTTGATAATAAAACTTTTTTCTCTGTTAGTCTGAAATTTTTGATTTCCATTCTATCTTATTTGATTCTTGCTTTTTATCTATCTCTATATGAGAGTTTCTATATATCGTTGACTTTGTTGCTGGTAATGTTTTTTTATATTCTTCGCTCAAACAGTGGGTTTTTAAAAAGTAGGATTGATATATATGTCAAAAAATAAAGTTGGGATCATAACAATTTACTCTGTTTACAACTACGGGGCGATGTTGCAGGCTTACGCTTTGCAGCATTTTTTGGCTAGTAATAAAGTTGAAAGTGAGATTATATCATACAAGCCATATGATATATGTAAAGCATATGACTTCTATTGGAAAGACTTAATTTACAGACCAAGAAACGCATTGAGTCTCCTTAAGCAAAAAATCCTTTCATCAAAAAAGTTCTATAGGTTTAGAGCTTTTCACAATCAATATTTGGTACGTAGTTCTACCATTTATCGAAATGGAAGCGAACTCAAAAGCTCTAGCTATAACACTATTATTACCGGAAGTGACCAAATATGGAACCCAAATATTACAAATCAAGATACTAATTTTCTTGCAGCATTTGCTAATGATAATGTAAAGAAAATAGCCTATTCTTCAAGCTTTGGAGTCAGTCAAATTGATGCCAATTGGTCTGACAAGGTTGCAATTAATTTATCAAAGTTCGACACATTGGCTTTAAGGGAAGATACAGGAATTGACATTGTTGAAAAACTGGTGCCAACGAAGAAAAAACACTTAGTATTAGATCCTGTATTTTTGTTAGACCGCGAGTTTTGGGATGAATTTGTTCAGAAAGCAAATATATATACTGAGGATAAGTATCTATTAGTATACTCGCTCGAGGTTAGTAAAAAAATAATAGAACAGAGCATTGCAATATCTAGAGAACACAATTTGAAAATCATTACGGTACATCCATTTCGATCTGATTATGATTTTGCGGATATTTGTATCAATGACGCCGGTCCAATTGAGTTTGTCAATTTAATAAGAAATGCGGAATATGTACTGACAAATTCTTTCCATGGTACAGCCTATTCGATTATCTTTAACAAAAAGTTAGTTTGCGAACCTCATTCTATGACAGGTACACGTATGCTGAGTTTGTTAAAGAGGTTCGATGTTAAACAAACTCGAGAGATCGTATCTAATAAAGAAATTTACGTATATAGTTTGAACGAAGCAAGTTTGGATTTATTGGAAAAGAATAGGATCTTTTCAATGGAAACTTTGTTAAACTCTTTAAGTGTTGTTCATGAGTAATGCAATAAATATAGCTCTGGTTACAGTTGTCTTGTTTTTGTTGACAAGACAATTTCCACTTTCATATTTGTCGCCAGTAATGAACGTTGCTACATTAGCAATATTTATTGTTGCTCTCTGCACAAAATATAGAGATAGAGCTTTTTCTATCATATTATTATATATTGCTTTTCTAGGATTATATTCTTTATTTAAAGGTAATGACCCTTTGCTTTTGCTTAGGGCTATGATAGTGATGTTAATTCTAGTCAGCGCACATTATATAGTTATAAAAGGGCTATTACTATATCGAATTTTTACAATTGTTTACTTGATTCAGGCATTAGTAGTAATTTGTCTTTGGGTTTACTTCACAGTTAAATACCCAGGAGGTATTGGTTATCACGAAGCTCGTGTCTTTTTCTTGGACAACAGTTTTGGTGATATATATTCTCATGGACTGATCTATAAAGTCCAGATAAAGGGTAATGCATTGCTACCTTTTGCATATATGCTTTTCACATTTATTAATCACAGCAACAAGTGTTATAGAGTTTACTTTGTTAGAGTGATCTTTCTTCTTTCTATAATTTTGGCTGGTAACTTCATGTTCCTTGTTGCAATAGCCATATTCCACATATTATTCTATTGTTATAATCTCGACACCTTAAATGCTTATCGGAGAAAAGGTTTTTTAAACTTAAACAAGTTTATTTTGATTATATTTATGATACCAATCGCCGTAAGTATCTTTTTCGACGTTGTAGTATCTAAATCCGAATTAGGTAAAACTTCATCCATGGGTATAAGATATGACCAAGTTGAGGTACTAATTAATGATTTGTCAGTTACGCCAATAGACATGATTTTTGGTACGGGGCTAGGCCATACCATTTCTGCAAAAACAGAGTCGAGAGATTATCGAGGTGATGTCTACTTCGAACTCCAAGTTTTTTATTTCCTTAATCAGCTAGGGATTTTAAATTTCATTATTTTATTTACCATTATGTTTGGTGTTTTTTATACTAAGGCTAAGAATAAAGGAGTATCGGTATTATATGTATCTTATATTAGTTATGCCTGTTCAAACCCTTATATCTTAGACACTAATCATGTTGTTGTTATAATCATGTTGCTATATTTAAGTCATCTATGCGAGGATAATTTTGCTTTTCGATAATATATTTTCTTTTTTGGCTTCTGCTTTTAGAAGAAAGACAGTTCCCAATGTTCTATATCCAAGGACATTAACTGACAAAATTTTGAGGATAAAACTTTCGCCAAATCATCAAAAGGCTGAATTGCGTGCTTTGGTAGCGGACAGGTTGGCTGTGCGTGAATATGTAAGGAGTAGATCTGATAGATGTAAAACTATCCCGTTGTTATGGTTTGGGGATGTGTTTACTGAAGATTGTTATGACAAATTGCCTAGTAAGTTTGTTATTAAAGCAAACCACGGCTCAAAAATGGTTCGTATTGTTGATAAAACTGAGCCGGGAAACAACTTTGAATCTGTTTTATCAGAAGTAAGTGAATGGAAAGATATAGACTACTACAAAAAAGGACGCGAATGGGTTTATAAAAAAACACCCAAAACATTGCTTGTGGAGGCGTTTATTGATTTTGAAGATGATGTTCCTCCTGATTATAAGTTTTTTTGTTTAAATGGAAGAGTTGAGTTTGTTCAAGTTGACCTAGACAGATATACGGGACACTGTCGTAATTTATATGATCGAGAATTTAGGCGTTTGCCTGTTTCATATCAATTTCCTAATGGTTACGACATCGAAAAACCTGGTTTATTTGATGAAGCTTTGAGAATCGCCGAAGAATTATCTAATGATTTTGACTTTATTCGTACAGACTTGTACATACTTGATGACGGAATCTATTTTGGCGAGCTAACTAATTTCCCCGGAAACTGTTTGGAATCTTTTACTCCCAGTTCATTTGATATAGAAATGGGCAAGAAATTGAAACTTGAATAACAAGAAATCTAAGGAATTTAATGAAGGTTTACGGTATCATAGTTGCGTATAATCCAACTCAAGATGAAATCCAAGGTGCGATTACTCGACTAGAAGGTCAATGTGATCTCATTATTATTTGTAACAACTCAGATAACGGAGTCGAAATTGATGATATTCCAAACCACAAGGTAATAAACTTTGGTGAGAATTTGGGAATTGCTAGGGCTCAGTCTGTTGCAATGGAATGGGCCTTTTCTAATGGTGCTGATTTTGTCATCCAGATGGATCAAGATAGTATTCTTGATGATGAGACAGTCCCGCGACTCGTTGAGTCATATAATCAAGCAACAGCTATTGGGCTAAAGGTTGGCGTTATTGGTCCTCGACACTTTGATAAAGTCACGAATGAAGTAGATGAAGGGCGCTTAATTAAGGGCAAGATGGTACCAGGTACTAATTTCGAAGTTATACATGCTACTATTAGCTCTGCAAGCTTAATTCCAAGATCTGCATATATAGCAGTAGGCGGTATGGAAGATGGATTATTTATTGATTCGGTCGATTGGGAATATTGTTGGCGATTAAAAACCCACGGTTTTCTGACCATTCGTGTCAATGATATTTTATTGGGACACCGTGTTGGAAACGGAAAAAAATCAGTGGTTGGCAAACTAGATGTCCGAGTTCCAAGCCCAATAAGGCATTACTATCACACGAGGAACTTATTCCTTTTAACATTTCGTAATTACGTCCCTTTATATTGGAAGCTTAGTAATTATGCTAAATTGCTATTTAAGCTATTCGCATATCCATTTATTTTTGAAGACGGAAGTATTCGATTTAAATACATTATAAAGGGGATTTATGATGGTTTACTAGGTAGATATGGTCGTATTGATGTAGCTAGCAGAGAAAATAAAGATGTCTGATATATACTTTGTCGGAGATATTTGTGCCGACTCTTATAGTTTAGGTAATGCTACGGATTTTCAGAAATCACCTCTTTATGAGTTGTTAAAAAATAATTATACTGTCGGTAATTTGGAAGCCCCAGTCCTCAAATCTCCGATTTTAGAGAATAAAAATAAATTTTCCCTTATTAATAGTCCGGATCTGTCCCCCTTTTATGATGTTTGTAATTTGGTTTCTTTATCGAATAACCACGTTTTTGATCAAGGTTTAGAAGGGTTTAATATAACAAAAAAATGGCTCGACGATAATGCTATTTCATTTGTTGGTGCCGGTGATGACTTACGGAGTTCACGATGTGCGCATATAATTGAACATGACGGAGTCACAATTGGCTTTTTGGGTTATAATTGCTATTCAACAAACGCATCTCATTATGCTGAACCTTCCTCACCAGGTACGGCACCTCTGATTTTTGATTATATTAGAGATGACATAGCTCAGCTAAAAAGAGTTAATGATGATATCAAGCCAATAGTGCTCTTACACTGGGGGGTTGAAAATGAATTTCAGCCAACATCTGAACAAACTAGTATTGCTAGGAAGATAATTGACTTGGGTGTAGAGGCAATTATTGGTACGCACCCCCATGTGATACAGTCTTTTGAGTTCTACCACGGAAAACCAATATATTATTCTCAGGGTAATTTTGTGTTTAATGATTTTGAAATTGGTAAGTGTCAAAAGTATTATCAAACAAAATTCAATAAACAGGGTATGATAATCAAATGTTCAGTTGATGATGGTCAACTTAAGTTTAGCGAGCTTTTTTTCTCATTAGATAAGAACCGGTTGCCTGTAATTGAAAGGGAACCTTTTGATTATATTAGTGTAAATAACGAGGTTTTGAGTAATTATACGAATGAGATTGATTACCATAACTCTACAGAAGAGCTTTCTTTGTCATTAAAATTTAATGGTAAAAATATGCAGGTTGTCTATGGTTCAGATGTCGTGCACAAGTACTCATCTCTCACTTATGAAACTTTAAAATCAAAGATTAAACGGCTGGTTATGTATAGATTGAGAAAGTTGTTATGAACAATATAGCCGTTATTATTTCAGTGTATAAGAGTGACATAAAGGACAACGTGAAGTTCGCAATTGATAGCGTATTAGAACAGTCGGTTAATGATTGTTCGATAGATATATTTCTTCAAGTTGATGGGCCTGTTGAAATTAGCTTGCAGGAGCTTTTGGTTGGTTATAATATAAGGGGTGATGTTTTTGTCGAATTTGTGGAGGTCAATCACGGCTTAGCTTGGCAACTTAACCGGGCAATATCAAGAGTATCTACTTCTGATAAAAAATATGACTATCTTGCCAGGATGGATGCTGATGACATATCGGACTTGAGTCGCTTTCAAAAGCAAGTTGATTACTTTACTTTAAACGATGGGATAGCTGTACTAGGTTCTGATATGATTGAGTTTTACTCATCTGGATATACAACGTATAAAAGCATGGATTCAGACTTTGATACAATGAAAAGCAAAATAATTAAAAAGTGTCCAGTTAATCATCCGTCTGTAATGTTTAACCTCCGTGTATTACCCTTGTCACAAATAGTATACAATGACAAGTTGAAAAATACACAGGATTATTATTTATGGATTGACCTTATAGCGCAAGGTTTCGTTTTTGCAAATATTAATGAGCCTCTTTTGAAGTTTCGTGTTGATGATAACTTCAATGAGCGGCGTGGAGTTCGCAAGTTGAGAAACGATGTGTGTGCTAGACTTTATGCTCTGAACAAGTTAGGCATACATTCAGTGGGTAACTATCTGATTATATTGGCATTGGTGTTGTTTCGTTTGAGTCCCAAGTTTGTACGAATAGCAGCTTACAAGTACCTTAGATAAACTCAAGTCGGGTGGTTGTAAAATGTACACTTTCAACAGTAACAACTTATCGATTGCCGATTAGGTGGCAAACAAGTATTCGCCGAAGTTTCTTTAATTGGTTGGTCAGTTGGTAATTATGATAAATGTAGAGATAGAGCTAGTAAATGAATAATATTCTAGTGTCTGGTTATTCAGGGTTTGTCGGAAGTCATTTACTGAGAAAGTTGGCGGATGATGCTAATGTTAGCTTACTTGGGCGTTCTACTCCGCCGAAATGCTATAAGTATTTTAATGCAACAATTGACTCAAGCTCGGACTATTCTGCAGTTTTGAATGAAATTGATGTTGTTATTCATATCGCTGCCCGCGTCCACATAATGGATGATTCAGCGATCAATACCCTTGAAGCGTACCGAGAAGTTAACACTCGTGGAACCGTCAATTTGGCGCACCAAGCCCTTAAAGCCGGTGTGAAGCGTTTTGTTTTCGTTAGCAGTATTAAGGTAAATGGTGAAAGTACATCTTTTGGTAAGCCGTTTACCGCTGCTGATTGTCATTTGCCGAAAGATGACTATGCTTTATCCAAGTCGGAGGCTGAGCTTGAACTTTTAAGGATTGCTAACAACACGGGTATGGAGGTCGTTATAATTAGGCCAACACTGGTCTATGGCCCTGGAGTAAAAGCTAATTTTGCCTCATTGATGAACCTAATATCCAAGGGTATTCCTCTACCGGTTAGTTGTATCGGAAATAACAGGCGTAGTTTGGTTTCTGTTACCAATCTTGTTGACCTAATTATTACTTGTATTCATCACCCTAAAGCGGCAAATCAAGTGTTTCTAGTTTCCGACGATAATGACGTTTCAACTTCTCAAATTGTTCGTGAAATGGCTACAGCGCTTAAAAAGCCATTATGGCAATTGCCTGTACCTGTTTGGTGTTTCCAATTGATTGGAAAACTGTTCCATAAGGAGGATGTGGTGAGTCGGTTAATAGGCTCGCTGCAAGTTGATATTTCCCATACCAAACAGACGTTGGCTTGGACTCCTCCTCAAACTCTAGAGGATGGTTTTAAGGAAACAGCTTTAGCTTTTTTACATACTAAACGGAAGTAACTCAGATGATTAGACTAATAGACTTTCTGGTCGCTTTCTTCGGCTTGCTCTTTCTTTGGCCACTTCTCCTGGTTGTTGCTTTGATGGGGTTGTTCGATACCGGATCTCCATTTTTTGTCCAGGAGCGTGTTGGCCGTAGCAAAAAGCCATTTAAACTTATTAAATTTCGTACAATGTCAGTTGAGACTGAATCGGTTGCGAGCCATCTCGCTAGTAGTACCTCTATTACAAAACTTGGCGGGTTCTTGCGTAAGAGCAAGATAGATGAACTCCCCCAGCTTATTAATGTACTTCGGGGCGAAATGAGTATTGTAGGTCCACGGCCCAATCTATTTAATCAATATGAGCTCATTAGAGAGCGCGAAAGCAGGGGCGTGTATGACGTACTTCCAGGTATTACTGGCTTGGCACAAGTAAATAATATTGACATGTCGACACCAGAACTGCTGGCCAGAACGGACAAGAAAATGATAGAAACGTTAACACTTCAAGACTACTTCAAATATATCTTAATGACCGCCACAGGTAGTGGCTCTGGTGATGTAGTAAAGTAATGATTTTATGCGGGCATCTTGGTGCTTCATTCGGATGCCCTTACTTCAACTCTTTTAGAACTCTCTTATCCGTGTTTCCTACTCACTACGTTTATAACCCTCCCTGTGGTTGTAGTTTGGCCACCTAATTAGAGGTGTTAATATACACCTCATAGATTCAATTTTAAAACATGCATAATAGCAGAAATCCGTTGGTTAAAAGGTTATTAGTGGCTATCTAAAAGCTCCTCTCAACTCTTACAACTAAGATTAAATCTGGCTTGCCAGAATGACTCGCCAAATCGGAGGGTAGTGTATTTAGCTTATGGCTCCAGTGGTCTATGTATCGAACTGTCATACAACAGAAACCCTAAATTGGACGCCACCTCAAACGCTCGAAGCTGGCTTTCAAGAAACTGCCCAAGCATTTTTGCATTCGAAGAGAAAGTGATATTTATGATCAGACTATTAGACTATTAGACTATTAGACTATTAGACTATTAGACTATTAGACTATCTGGCAGCCTTCTTTGGCTTGCTTTTCCTTTGGCCAGTATTGCTTACTGTGACTGCAATCGGCTTTTTTGATACGGGGGCTCCGATTTTTATCCAAGAGCGAGTTGGGCGTAACAAGAAGCCTTTCAAGCTAATCAAGTTTCGTACGATGTCTATAGAAACAAAATCGGTAGCTAGTCACTTGGCGAATAATGCTTCGATTACTAAACTAGGGAGTTTTCTTCGTAAAACTAAAATTGATGAGTTACCCCAGTTGATTAATGTCTTGAAAGGTGAAATGAGTTTGGTCGGACCTCGTCCTAATTTATTTAATCAAGAAGAGTTGATTAGAGAGCGCGAAGTACATGGCGTATATGATGTACTGCCAGGCATCACCGGTCTGGCTCAAGTGCAAAATATCGATATGTCGACCCCAGTACTTTTGGCTAAAACAGATAAGCTGATGATAGATTCGTTGACTGTGAGAGATTACTTCAAGTATATCTTAATGACTGTGACGGGCAGTGGCTCGGGTGATGCTGTCAAATAGTGCCGCCTATTGGGGTGATCCTTACAACCCTATAAATATCAATAAGGATCAACCCTTTAATCCTATATCTGTCTCACGCATGAGTCGATTTCACTCTTGTTTTACGCAAAATGAGACAGCGGTTTTAGCCCCAATTGTCAGAGTAAGCCGTCGGGTGTTTAATGCTCGGTCGGGCACTCCAGTCCCTTATTTTCGGCATCCTTTGCCGTTCGTTTTAGATGTATTAGAAGAATCAAAAATATGAAAATTGCTATCGCTGGCACCGGCTATGTTGGTTTGTCAAATGCCATGTTGCTGGCCCAAAATCACGAAGTTGTGGCCGTTGACATTATTGAAGAAAAAGTCACACTGCTTAATAACAAGCAATCACCGATTGTGGATACTGAAATCTCAGACTTCTTGGTCAATAAAGATCTCAATTTCACGGCAACGTTAGACAAACAGCTGGCCTACAAAAAGGCCGACTATGTGGTGATTGCCACCCCAACAGACTATGACCCGAAAACCAACTACTTCAACACCCAGTCAGTCGAAGCGGTCATTAAAGATGTTATGGCGATCAATCCAAGTGCTGTTATGGTGATTAAGTCGACAGTGCCTGTTGGTTACACGGCGCGAATCTCACAAGAGCTAGGCTGTGAGAACTTGATCTTCTCCCCAGAGTTTCTGCGTGAAGGCCGCGCACTGTATGACAACTTGCACCCCTCTCGCATCATTGTGGGTGAGCAATCAGAAAGAGCGCGCGTCTTTGCGCAGCTGTTGCTTGAAGGGGCAGAGAAGAAAGACGTACCAGTCCTGTTTACCGATTCCACCGAAGCGGAAGCGGTCAAACTTTTTTCCAACACCTATCTAGCCTTGCGTGTGGCCTATTTCAATGAGTTAGATACCTACGCAGAAACCCACGGCCTCAATGCACGTCAAATCATTGAAGGGGTGGGGTTAGATCCGCGTATCGGTAATCACTACAACAACCCTTCGTTTGGTTACGGCGGTTACTGCCTACCTAAAGACACCAAGCAACTGCGAGCCAACTACCAAGATGTGCCAAACGAGATCATTGGCGCGATTGTTGACGCCAACCGTACTCGTAAAGATTTCGTCGCCGACTCAATTATCAGTCGCAACCCGAAACGTGTGGGGATTTACCGCCTAATCATGAAGTCAGGATCTGACAATTTCCGAGCATCGAGTATTCAAGGGGTGATGAAACGTATCAAAGCGAAAGGTATTGAAGTTGTGGTCTATGAACCTGTTCTTCAAGAGGCTGAGTTCTTCCATTCAGAGGTCATCAAGGATTTGGAAGAGTTTAAATCAACTTGTGATGTGATCGTTTCTAACCGTATGGTTGACGAGATCCGTGATGTTGAAGAAAAGGTCTACACTCGCGACCTATTTGGTAGCGACTAATCTTTTTTTGAATTAGATGTTTTGATGATAGTTTGAATATTTGGCTGGTAAGTGTATGAAATATTTAGTAACAGGCGCCGCTGGTTTTATTGGTAGTGCTACAGTAGAAAAGCTTAATGCGGCAGGACATGATGTTGTCGGAATTGATAACATCAATGACTACTATGACGTAAACCTTAAGCATGCTCGCCTCGAGCGTATTACTCATCCTCAGTTTCGTTTTATCGAGATGGACATTGCTGATCGCCCTGCGGTTGAAAAGCTTTTTGCCTATGAGCAATTTGATCGGGTCATCCATCTGGCGGCGCAAGCCGGCGTACGTTACTCTATTGAAAACCCGCACGCTTATGCAGAGTCTAACCTTGTTGGCCACCTGAATATTCTAGAAGGGTGCCGTCAGGCGAAAGTTCAGCACTTGGTGTACGCCTCATCTAGCTCAGTCTACGGATTGAATGCTAAGGTGCCGTTTGCAACGAGTGATAGCGTAGACCATCCTGTGTCACTTTACGCTGCCACGAAGAAATCGAATGAGTTGATGGCTCATAGCTATTCTCACCTCTACGATATTCCAACCACGGGCCTACGATTCTTTACGGTATATGGCTCTTGGGGACGCCCAGACATGGCACCGTTTATTTTCACTAAGAAGATATTGGATGGCGAGACCATTGATATTAACAACAATGGTGATATGTGGCGCGACTTTACTCATGTTGATGACATTGTTGAAGGGGTGGTACGCATCGCTGATGTGACGCCTGAACGCTCAGAGAGCTGGACCGTAGAAGAAGGGACACCGGCGTCAAGCTCTGCACCTTATGCGGTATACAATATTGGTCATGGTTCTCCAATTAATCTCATGGATTTCGTTAAAGCGATCGAAGTCGAATTGGGCATCGAAGCGAAGAAAAATTTCCGAGAAATGCAACCTGGTGATGTGTATCAAACCTACGCGGATACACAAGATCTGTTTGAAGCAACGGGATATAAGCCTAAAGTCGGCGTTCAACAAGGCGTTGCGGAGTTTGTGGCTTGGTACAAAGCGTTTTATTGCGCTTAGTTGTCGGCTCTTGTTTTGAGGGACCGTAAGAGTCACCTGCGATTCCCGCAGCGTGACTCCTCCTCTTTTTCCGAGTAATATGAACTCAGTCTACTAAATTATTCCAATACACTATGCAGCGACTTCAGTTTCTTTGGCAACTTTCCCGCACCAACAAACGCATTGTTAGCGTATTGGTGGACGTGCTTTTAATTTTCTTCGCCTTTCACCTCGCGTTACTGGTGAGGCTGGGGGATGATGATTATCTCTCTCACCCTCCTGTGTGGGGGGTATTGGCAGTCGTGACGGTCGTGACGGTGGCGGTGTTTGCGCGCTTAGGGCTGTATCGGGCAGTGCTGCGTTACCTCACTTTTCAGGCGTTGTTTGTGGTCACGGCCGGGGCGTTCCTTTCGGCGTTGCTGCTGTCCGCATTAAGCTTTTACATGACAGAACAAGTGCCACGCACTGTACCGATCATTTATGGCGCGTTCTTGGCGTTGTTTTGTGGTGGCCCGCGCGTAGTGGTACGCTCGTTGGTGGCGCAGAGCGTTCAACGCAAATGTCGTGAGGTGGTGATTTATGGCGCCGGCTCGGGCGGGCGCCAATTGGCGATGGCATTGCGAAGTTCGGGGGAGTACCGCGTACGCGCGTTTATTGACGGCGATGAAACCCTCACCAATACCGTGATTTTAGGTTTGCCGGTGCTGGCGATCAGTGATGTGATGCCGCTCATCAACAAATACGATATCTCTCAAGTACTGTTGGCGGTACCTAGCGCCAAGCGTTCGCGCCGTAAGGCGATTTTGGACAAGTTAGCCAAGCTGCCGGTGGAAGTACTCACTGTGCCAGACATGACGGACATCGTCTCCGGCAAAGCCAAAATCGATGAGCTCAAAGATGTGCCTATCGAAGATTTGCTTGGGCGCGATCCGGTTGAGCCACAGCAAGTGCTGCTTGAAGCCAATATCAAAGATAAAGTCGTGATGGTCACCGGCGCTGGCGGCTCGATTGGTTCGGAACTGTGTCGACAAATTGTTCTGCAGCAACCACAAGCAATCGTGTTGTTTGAGTTGTCTGAGTTTGGCTTGTACCAAATTGATCGTGAACTCAATCAACTGAAGGCGGAGAAGGGGCTCACCTGTGAGATCATTCCGCTGCTTGGTTCTGTACAGCGCCAGCACCGTTTAGAAACCGCGATGAAATCCTTTAAGGTGCAAACCGTTTATCACGCCGCGGCCTATAAACATGTGCCCTTGGTCGAGTACAACGTGATTGAAGGGGTGCGCAACAACGTCTTTGGCACATACTACACGGCCTGCGCCGCGATTGATGCTGGGGTTGAGTCTTTTGTGTTGATCTCAACCGACAAAGCCGTGCGTCCGACCAATGTGATGGGCACCACCAAGCGAATGGCGGAACTCGGTTTACAAGCCCTCGCTGAGCAAGAGAACGCCAAACGCAAGGGCACGCGTTTTTGCATGGTGCGTTTTGGTAATGTGTTGGGTTCGTCGGGCTCAGTGATCCCGCTGTTTAAAAAGCAGATTGCAGCAGGTGGCCCCGTCACGGTGACGCACCCTGACATTACTCGCTACTTTATGACCATCCCTGAAGCCGCGCAGTTAGTGATTCAAGCGGGTGCGATGGGTAAAGGGGGCGACGTGTTTGTGCTGGATATGGGGGAGTCGGTGAAGATTACCGATTTGGCACAGAACCTGATTCACTTATCTGGCTTAGAGGTCAAATCCAGAGAGAACCCGCATGGCGACATCGACATTCATTTCTCAGGCTTGCGCCCTGGGGAAAAGCTCTACGAAGAGCTATTGATTGGCGACAATGTCAAACAAACGGCGCATGAGCGTATCATGACGGCGCAAGAAGTCTTCTTACCGTTTGATGAGTATCAATCTCTGCTCAACCAATTGGATTTGGCTTGCCATTCTCTGGCCCATGAGCGTATTCGTGAACTGTTGCTTGAGGCGCCAACAGGGTTCAACCCAACCGATGGCATTGGTGACTTGGTGTGGAAAAACCTCAAAACGATGGACGAAACAGAATCGGCCGTTGTGGAGTTGATGCGCGGATAAGCGGTGACATCGCCCTCTAGTCACATTTGAATTCACAACGTTGATAAAACAAAGCCACTGATGCGTTCAGTGGCTTTGTTGTTTATAGCGTGAGTGGTACCCGTCGCCTTTCAATTACAGCATAGAGCTTTCTTGCTGCTGCTTTTGCTGCTTCTCTTTTTCCGATTGCTGATTAAAGGCCGACATCAAATCCGAATGAATGTAATTCATCGATAGCTGAAAGCTCATATGTGGCGCGTTTAACGTGATTTCCGTCTCTCCATCTTGGTAGGTGGCAGACTTATTGCCCACAAACGGAATTTTCTGATTGATGAGCCGATACTTTTGTGCGAGCACGCCATTTAAGTAATCGAACTTATTTTTAGGCAGCTCCGTCAACACGCCAACCAGTGTGCCTGATCGGTTAAAGATGGTGGTTACATCGCTAATGTCTTCAAACTGGATTTGGCTCTGTGAGATTTGATACATATCACCTTGGCTGTATTTATTGACACCTTGATGAGTCACCCTGTATTGACGTTTTAGATCGTCCACGGTGGTCTCGCCAATGGTTAAGCCAAATACCGTCGGGTTGGCCATTGCCGATTGGCAGAAAAATAAGAGTGCGAAGAGATATTTTTTCATTGTCAGTCCATTTTAGTAAAGGTGGGTATTGTTGAGATAACCAATGGTATGGTTTTTAGGCAAGTAAACCTCGGTCCATTGACTGCCAGTCGATAGCACATAGGCGCGATCTCCGCGTGACACACTCAGCAAAGCTTCGCTGTCAAAATCGGTCGCTTTGTAAACCGACGTGGTCTCCACTTGAACGGTTTTGGTTCTTAGCTTGTTGAGAATCGCTGATAATTGGGATTGCGCTTCTTTATAGTTTTTCTGAGTAGACTTAGCGTACCAGAAGGCCGCCAATTCATTGTTTTTTCGGACACCTCGTCCGTTTTCATATCTTCCTGCAAGGTTGTACTGAGCCACTTCATCACCGCGTTTAGCCGCTTTTTCGTACCACATGAAGGCTTGAGCGTCGTCTTTTTCTGTCCCTTTCCCTTCAGCATACATCACGCCAAGGTTATTCTGTGCCGAGAGGTTCCCTTGCTCCGCCGCCTTTTTATACCATTTGAACGCTTGACGTATATCCATAGAGACGCCTTCTCCATTGCTGAGCATCCAGCCTAGTCGGAATTGAGCATCGTGGATGTCTTGCTCGGCGGCTTTTTCAAACCATTGGTAGGCTTTTTGGTGATTTTTTTCTCTCCCGTAGCCAAGGTAGTAGTGGTTCGCAATATAGTAGTCAGACCACGCATGGCCTTGTTTGCTGGCGTTCAAGAAATAGTCGTATGATTGGTGGTAGTCTTTTTTAATGCCATCGCCAAAGTAGTACATTTTGGCCAAGTTAAATGATGCATATTTGTTAGCCTTAGCGACTTGAGAGAGTAACTCAAACGCTTTTTGCGTGTCTTTGGCTGTACCGATGCCGTACAAATAATATCGGCCTAGGCTAGAGATGGAAGTGGTGGAGCCGGATGAGGCCGCTTTCGACATCCAATAGAAGGCTTTTTCTTCGTTGATCTGAGTGCCTTGACCCTCTTCATAGAGCCAAGCTAAGTTTCTTGCCGCATCTCGATTGTTACTTTCGGCAGCTTTGGAATACCATTGCAAAGCCGTTGCATAGTTTTGGGTAACGCCATTTCCTAAGTCATACGCTAATCCGATAAAGAATGAACAATATGAGTGGCTCTCCACACAGCGTTCGTACCATTTCAGCGATTGTGTGTAGTCCTCTTGGCGCCAATACCAATCCCCCAGTTGTTTTATCGCTTGTTGATCGTGTGTTTCTGCCTTAAGCCAGAGCGGGAATAGATCGTTGTTGTCGGCCAGCACTTTTGTCGCTTGCTCAACTTGGTTTTGTGACGCTTGGGTGAGGTAAGAGAGCGATTCTTTAAACCTTTCTTGTGCCAGCAGATACATACCATAGTCGTATTGCGCCATGGCTAATCCTGAATCTGCGGCTTTTTTCAGCCACTCGATATCTTGACTCGAGGGGCGATTGGTTGAAGTAAAAAGACGGTACATGGATTGAGCGTCGCCGTCTAAAGCCAATGTGTGCCATGTATCTCGAGCTTTCTCGTGCTCGCCCTCTTGATACGCCTTTTCTGCCGATTCATACGTTGCAGCGCAGCCTGATACCATCAATGCAACGAAAGTACTCACCAACCACTTGTTCTTTAGCATTATCCCTAACCTTAAGTACTGTAAAAAATAGTAACAATATCTTAATTATGCTACAAAATGCATCGTTTGTTTTCAATGAGTTGTGTGTCTTGAAGCCGGGGTTGAGGGGGAAAAGCGGCGGTTTGTCACTTTTTTAATAGGGCTGTTGATTCGCTAACGAATGAGTACTATTGAGTGAGCAGTGTTGGATTGCTTGTTTCTCGTATTACGGGCGGTTCACCTTTACTCGGTTTCGTCCGTTACGTTTTGCGTCATAGAGCGCATGATCAGCTCTTTTCAGAACGTCGGAGACTTGTGTGTCGTCAGTGCCTAGACTGGCGACGCCGATGCTGATGGTAACGGGCTTCGCATCGTCTAGTGCCAGATTCGCGATGCGTGCTCTCAAGGTGTTGGCGAGGTGTGAGGCACCGGTAAGGTCAGTGGACGGACAAACAATTAAAAACTCCTCTCCACCCCAACGACCTAACACGTCAGTTTGGCGTAGGGTGTCACGAAGTGTGTTGGCAATGGTGCGCAATGTGTTGTCGCCCACATCATGGCCATACGTATCATTGATGACCTTGAAGTGATCGATGTCGATAAGGATAACCGCAAATGGATGGCCATACCGTTGCCCTCTTTGAAACTCTTGGTTGAGCACACGATCGAGTTTCCTGCGGTTATAGATACCAGTCAGTGGATCGGTCACCGACAGTTGTCTTAATTTGGCTTCGAGTGTGATTCGATCGGTCACATCCTCGATGACGGCTTGAACCGCTGGCTCTCCATCCCATTCAATCAAGTTGTCGTAGACGCGAAAGTAACGAATCTCGCCATCAAAACATCGATTTTTCACAACCGTCTTGGCCCCCGATAAACGGCCACTAATGAGTGATTGATAACGTACCTGAGCGCTGGCGTGTTCCTCCTCTGGTAGGAAGGAGAGTAAGTTGACATCACGGAGTACGGTGTCGATGGACGGCGCGCGCATCAAGTCAACCCAAGCTTGATTGACAAAGATGGGTTTGAAGTCGCGGTGGACGCTAATACCTTGCCCAGACTTAGTGATCAGCTGCTTGAACTTTTGCTCATTTTCCTGAAGTTGCTGTTGGGCTCGTTCTTGCGCTGAGAGATCGATAACCGTGACTTGTAAAGCCGGTTCTCCGTTCCACTCAATCACATGATCGATGGCAAACACTGCGAACTCTCGACCGTGTCGATCGCGATTACGAAAGGTTCTCCCGCGGGGAAGAACGTCACCTTTGAGTGTTTGATGATAGTTATCGATCGCTTGGGGATGGTAGGAGGGATCAATCAAGTCAAGAAAGGAGTCTATCGAGTTGAGAAGTTCAGAGGCGCTAGAGTAACCATACAGGTGCGCGTAGTATTCATTGACGAATAAGGTCTCTAAGTTTTGGATAATGATGATGCCGTATTGGGTATCAATGGTTAACTTTGGCATGCCAGTCCTCGCACTCATTTTGCACACATGTGCAACCGAATACGCATATTACGATCGGAAGAAAAACGAATCCACAATTGTCATCACGTTGTTTTATCATCCGAATAATCCGATGGCGCGAAAGCGAACCTGAATTGAGCGGTCAAAGAGTGAACGATTGACGTGTCAGGTTGGGGGGGAGTGGCTGACTAAACGCCGATGTTATTGACATGAGTTCATATGCGCCTATAATCGCAGCCCGATGGTAGTTATTCATAGCATTTATGGATAGTTGGCGTGTACCAAACGCTGCCATCTTTTAAGGCCCTCTATGTCCTTAAAAATGACGTTTAACATACATGAGTATCTTATTTGTATGAAGCCAAGTCTTTGACTTGGCTTTTTTTTACGCTCAGATAGGGGTATCACGCCCAGCTAGCGCGGGCTGTTGGCTAATATTCGAAAGAGATATCGTGTGTCACGATGGATTTGGATAAGCCATCACAAAATGCGTTTTAAGACTCTATCCGCTCTCACGCGGGTGATCTTGCGCATTAGCTTCTTCACCGGCAGCGGGTAGTCTTCAAACTTCTCCACTTGCTTATATGTGCAAATTAACTGCGTGTGCTTGAGAATATTCTCCACTTCCAGCTCGAATTGCGGGGTCAGGTGATGGTAGTCATCTCTGATGAGCAGCGCGTTTTCGAGATCTAGGCTCCAAGCACGTGGGTTGAGGTTGTTGCCCGTGATCATCATGTAACGCTTATCGACCCAAATCCCTTTGAGGTGGAAGCTGTTTTCATCGTGCTTCCACAGTCTCAAAGAGAGCTTTCTGGCGGCAATATTGGCTTCATTGGCTTTGGCAAACGCGCGCAAGTTGCGCTCGTAGAGATACGGCAGGCCGCCAATGGTTTTGAACTCTTGCTCCGGGGAGATGTAAAAGTCGTTGGCGGTCTTATCACCCACCACAATGGTGACTTTTACGCCGCGGCGGATGGCTTTTTTCACCTCTTTCGCGACGCTGCGCGGGAAGTTGAAGTAGGGCGTGCAGATGAAAATCTCATCTTTGGCCATCGCCAGTAAATGGTTGATGCTTTGGTTGAGCTTGTTGCGCTTTTTCCCCACGCCGACAATCGGCGTCACCGCCACTTGATGCGCGCCAATGCTTTGCGGCTCAAACGGGTAACTGGCTTTGGCGAGTTGCGCGCGCAGTTGGCGAATTTGCGCCTTGATCTGCGCGGTTTCCGGCTTGCTTGGGCACGCGAGATCGTTCACGGCCGGGTGCGCCACCATGGCTTCATCAATAAACTCGGCCATGCTATCGGCGAGCGCTGGGTTCGCCAATACATGGTAACGGTCAAAGCGGTAGCGCTCTTTATAATGCAGGTAGATGTTGTTTAAGCTGGCGCCGCTGTAGATGACTTGGTCATCTATCACAAAGCCTTTGAGGTGCAGCACACCAAACACTTCACGTCCACGCACCGGAATGCCATACACAGGTACGCGATGGGTATACTGCTCAGCAAAGCGCTTGTACATCGCGGCGTTGGTTTCGCCTGGCTCTGCGCCAATCAGCCCACGCTGTGCGCGGTGCCAGTCGACGCACACTTTGACATCAAGGCCTGGGTTACGCTGCTTGGCTTCATAGAGCTCGGTGAGGATCGCTCGGCCGGCCTCATCGTCTTCCAAGTAGAGCGCAACCAGATAGATTCGCTTGCTTGCCTGACGAATCGCTTCAATCAAGCGAGTTCGAAAATCGGCCGCAGAAAACAGCGTTTCAAACTGAGCTGGATCCTGAGCCAGAGCAGGCAGTTGCTCAAACAAATTACGATTGGTCATCATGGTGACGGCGTTACCTTTCTTTAAAGTGGACAGGGAGTTTAGCAAGAAATCGGTGATGGTTGATAGGTTTGCATCATGACGAAAGTGTATTTTTGTGTGTGGGGGGGGAGTTCCTAGTTTCTAGTGCCTAGTTCCTAGAGGGTGGGGCTAGTGGTTTTTGGGGGTGTTTTATGCTTAAACGTTTGCTGCTAGGCCGTGGGTACTGAGATCTTGTTTTGTGTCTCTCCATTCCCCTCTAGGCACTAGGAACTAGGACCTTATTTTCTCTCTCCCTCACTTCAACTGAATACCGTGACGTTGAATATGAGCGAGTAAGTCCTCTGAGGTGACAGTGTGTGTGATTATCACATCGACGTTGTAGGGGAGCGTTGATTGCTCGAATTGGTCTTGAATTTGGGCGATGGTACTCATCGAAAGATGCGGACCCTCTAGAGCGAGATCGATGTCGGAGCTGTCTTTAAAGGTGCCTAGCGCCCTTGAGCCAAACACCCAAGCGTGCTCGACGAGTGGGTGCGCAAGGACAATCTCTTCGATTAATTGGTATTGATGGGGTTTTAGACCCATCGTTGCAGCGCAGGTGTCGACGTTTGGTGTGAGCATAGGCGGGTTAACCGTGCTTAGCCTGCAAATAGTGGGTGACTTGTTCTATCACCGGCGCAAACGACTCCAAAATGAGCTTTTGAGCTTCGAGTACGTTGGCTTCGTCATAGGTATGCGACAGCAGGTTGCGTTTAATCAACGCCTCCAATAGTGTTTCGCACTGCTCAGAGGAGAGGTGCTTCGCTTCCAGCGCGGTTCGAAAGACACTGCGCGGAGAGGCGACATCAAAGCCCTCGAATTCAAGCAAGTCTTTTAACGTTTTCCACGTTAGCTCGAAGGAAAACTCAAACGTTTGCACTAAACCCGCCAGTTCCAGTTCGTTGTAACTCTCTTGCGCGCAGGCTCTTTTGAGCCTTTGTTGCACTTTACTCAAATTTTGTAAACGTAGCTTCCAACGGTCTGGATTTGAGTTCATCGTTGTTCACCTGGGCAGGATGGGTCTCGCTTTAATGGTTACTTTACTGTGTTTGGGGGGAAGTTCCTAGTGGGGGGAGTTCCTAGTGGTTAGTTCCTAGTTCCTAGAGGGTGGAGGCTAGTGCCTATTGCCTATTGCCTATTGCCTATTGCCTAGTTCCTAGAGAGGGGCTATTGGTTTTGGGGTTTGTTTTATGTTCAAACGTCTGTTGCTGGGAGCTATGAACTAGGATCTTATTTGTGTTTCTCCATTCCCCTCTAGGCACTAGGAACTAGGAACTCGCCTCTAAATTCCCCATCGCCACCAACTGTGGTTTACCCCGCACATAACGCTCAAACAGATTCTTCACATCATTTGGCAGTGCGCTTTTATCGAGCGTGGTAAAGCCATGTTGGGCGTAAAAGGCTTCGAGGTGAGGGTAGGCAAAGCAGTAGTCGTGTGGGCCGAGGATGTGCTTTTGGCAATACTCAAGCAGCTCGTGACCCAACCCTTGACCGCGCTGGCTCGGCACCACAAGCATGCCGGTTAATAAGCGATATTTAGCAAGGCTTCGAAAGCGTACCACCGCCGCGATTTCGGTGCCAATATAGCCCGCAATCACCAACTCATCACTCTTCGCCTTACCCGCCGGATAGTGCGCTTTATACAAGCGGTTCACCAGCGGCAGCTTCATCGCCTCAACCTCAACAATCTTTGAAAACACCCCAAACTCCTTGCCATCCATCTACCTCTCTCCATAATACCACCCACCACCCACCACCCACCACCCACCACCCACCACCCACCACCCACCACCTCTAGGCACTAGAAACTAGGAACTCTCATTCCCATCGAGTAGAATATCAACACCTGTCAACCACCCAACCTTATCCATGCTGACACCCATGCCTAAAACCATTCAAACTCACGCCGACCTCGCTTGCCACCATACCTTTGCTATCGCGCAAACCTGTGAGGTGCTGATTGAAGCCCACACGCAGCAGGATATTATCGACGTGTATCAAAACCGTGCGTATGCGACGTTGCCTAAGCTGATGCTGGGTAAGGGCAGCAATATGCTGTTTACCGCGCCGTTTCAAGGTGTGGTGATCATCAATCATTTGCTCGGCAAAACCGTGCAAGAGAGCGACACGCATTGGCATTTGCATATTGAGGCGGGGGAAGATTGGCCATCACTGGTGAAGTGGTGTGTGGAGTCGGGCTATTACGGGCTGGAAAACCTGGCCTTGATTCCGGGCTGTGCAGGCAGTGCGCCGATTCAAAACATTGGCGCTTACGGCGTGGAGCTACAAGATGTGTGCGAATACGTGGATGTGCTCTGTCTTGAACGCTTTGAAGTGCGCCGAATGCACGCGCAAGAGTGCCAGTTCGGTTATCGTGATTCGATTTTTAAACACGATTTATACCAAAAAGTGGTGATTGTGGCGCTCGGCTTAAAGCTCGCCAAAGCGTGGCAGCCCAATATTGCTTATGGCCCGCTGCAAGGCTTTGCGCGTGAAAGCGTCACCGCCCAAGAGATTTTTGATACTGTGTGCCGCGTTAGACAAGAAAAACTGCCCGATCCGCGCGTGCAAGGTAACGCAGGCAGTTTTTTCAAAAACCCCGTTGTGAGCAAATCAGACTATGAAAGGTTAAGCGATGCATTTCCAACGCTGGTGGCTTATCCCACAGGTGATGCAGGTGAAGGCGCGATGAAACTTGCCGCCGGCTGGCTGATTGACCAATGTGGGCTAAAAGGGCATCGCATTGGCGGCGCGCAAGTTCATCCAAATCAAGCATTAGTGATTGTAAATACTGGCAACGCCAGTGCCGATGATGTGCTCACGCTCGCCGCGACAGTGCGCGCCAAGGTACAAGAAACCTTTGGTGTCACGCTTGAGCACGAAGTGCGCTTTATGGGGCCACAAGGTGAGACGCGCCTTGAAATGCTACTGGAAGAGGGGCGAGTCAGCACGGCGGAGTCGTCCATTGATCGCGCAGTGCAAGGAGAGATGCGATGAAAGAGCACCACACCAAACTCATACTCTTGAGCCAGCTCAGCGACGGTCAATTCCATTCGGGTGAGGCGCTCGGTGAGCAACTCGGCATCTCACGTGCGGCAGTCAGTAAACACATTAAAGGTATTCAAGAGTGGGGCGTCGATATCTTTCGCCTGCAGGGCAAAGGTTACCAATTAGCCAAACCAATGCAGTTGCTTGATGAAGCCGTGCTCAAAGCCGGCGTAGCAACGCCACTTGAGCTGATCCCGATTATTGACTCGACCAATCAGCATCTTCTCAATCAGGCAGACAGCCTGACGTCAGGCGCGGTCTGTTTGGCGGAATACCAAGCCAAAGGGCGTGGCCGACGCGGCCGAGAATGGATCTCACCGTTTGGCTCAAACCTGTATCTCTCGATGTTTTGGCGTCTGGATGCTGGCATGGCCGCCGCGATGGGGCTGAGCTTAGTCGTCGGCGTGGCGATTGTCGAAGCGCTCGAAGCCCTCGGGATTGACGGTGTGAAACTCAAATGGCCCAACGATCTCTATTACCAAGACAAAAAACTCGCTGGGATCTTGGTCGAAATGTCCGGTCAAGCGGGCGGCGCCGCCAACCTTGTGATTGGCATGGGCATGAACCTGCAGATGGCCGCAGGCAATGAACGCGCCACCTCGGCCATTACCCAGCCTTGGACCTCACTCTCTGAGGTGACCGGGGAAAGCATCGATCGCAATCAACTGGCGATCACCTTAATTAAAACCCTGCACCGCGCGCTGTCTGACTATGAACTGCAAGGGATGCACGGCTTTGTCGAGCGTTGGAACCGGTTGGATAACTTTCTCGGCCGTCCTATAAAACTCATTATGGGGCCAAGAGAGGTGGTTGGCATTGCAAGGGGCATCAACGCGCAAGGCGCGGTGTTGATTGAGACAGAGCAAGGGGTAGAAGAGTATGTGGGCGGGGAAGTGAGTCTGAGGGGCGCATGAAAACGGGCGAGCGAATACTCCACATTATCAAACGCGAAGGGAGCGTGACCGCCAAGCAGATTGCCGATCTGCTGGATATGACCACCATGGGCGCGCGTCAACACTTGCAAGCGTTGGAAGACGACAGCTTGCTGGCGATTGAAGATATCCGCGTCAAAGTGGGGCGACCAACGCGTCACTGGTCACTGACGGCGAAAGGCCATCGCCATTTTGCCGATCGTCATGGAGAGCTGACGATTCAAGTCATCGACGCGGTAGAGCGTCTATTCGGCCTCGAAGGGGTAGAAAAAGTGACGCTTGATCGCGAAAGCCAAACCTTGGCGCACTATCAAGCGCGTATGCACGGCTGCGAGACGCTGGAAGCCAAGCTTCAAGCCCTCGTTGAGATCCGCGAACAAGAGGGCTATATGGCCGAGTTCGAAGCCTGCGACGGCGGCTATCTGTTCACCGAAAACCATTGCCCCATCTGCCGAGCCGCGACCCATTGCCCGAGTTTATGCCAATCAGAGTTGAACATCTTCCGCCAACTGCTTGGTCCAGAGTGTCATATTGAGAGGACGGAGCATATTGTGCGGGGGGAGAGGAGGTGTAGGTATAGGGTTGTAGAGGCGAGTTCCTAGTGCCTAGTTCCTAGAGGGGATTAGAGGTGAGTTCCTAGTACCTAGTTCCTAGAGGGGACTCAAGCGAAGCTTGAATGGGTTTTTCTAGGAACTGTCCCACAACTGAGACTCCCCCCTTCCCCCTCTTTTTATCGCTGACTTTTTAACCTATTCTTAACGTTTGATGGGTGAGGCAAGGAGGCGCACATGGACACTTCACCGCTTTTTCAGCAACTGCCGCCGTTCGATGAACTGGTCGAATTGGCGCAAAAGAATCCCGATGCGTTTGTCGCTCTCAAAAAAGAGATCTGCGAGGAAATGATCAGCGCGGCGTCT
>NZ_JCBDGO010000013.1:0-7854 GCF_059834045.1 Vibrio sp. R12-SG2-ISO1
ATACTGTCTAGAATGTCACGGTAGATGCGCGGCTGCGCAAATTCGGTACTTTCGCAAAATAGGGCATAGTTGGGGTACATACGTTCACACAGACACGCCATAAAGGTAATCTGTTTCCAAGGCTCTAACTTCTCTAGGCGAAGCTGAAGAGGATTTTGTAGCATAGTGGCTCACTGATTGCGAAAGACAATATTGATTAAGAAAAAACCTGCACGTCATTGACGGGCAAGATGAGAACAGACACAGTTTACTGGATAACCGATAAGGAAAAAAGCAAGGCGATGAACAATTTCCCTCACGCTCTCTATCTTCTGACTGAGCACAACGAGCGCTATCAGGCGCTACTCAGTGAGTTGGATTTACCGGATCTCACGTTCACGCAAGACAAAGCCGAAGCGACGATCTTGCTGGCCGCGCCGCCGATGGCGGCTAAAGCCATGGATCAATTTCCCAAAATAGAGTGGATTCAATCTATCTATGCCGGTGTCGATGCGCTGGTGCCGCACTTGCAAGACTTTGAAGGTGTGCTGACTAACGTGAAGGGCATATTTGGTCAGCAGATTTCAGAGTATGTGCTCGGTTATGTGATTGCCCACCAGCGTCATTTTGCCCACTATCAAAGCGAGCAGCAAAAAGCGCAATGGACGCCCAAGCCCTACACCTCTTTAAATGAATTCAATATGGTCATTCTCGGCACCGGCTCGATTGGTACACACCTCGCCCAAAGTGCCAAGGCACTGGGCATGCGCGTCTCTGGCGTGAATCGCAGCGGGATCCCGAGCAAGCACTCACCATTCGATGCGCTCTACCATGTGCAAGAGCTAGCGACTGCGCTGGCGGACGCGAAGGTGGTGGTCAACACCCTGCCCAACACGCCGGACACTCAGCATATTCTCAACCATCAGACCTTAAGCCACTTAAGCCAAGCCTTGCTGTTTAACGTTGGCCGAGGCGCGGCGTTAGATGAACATGCGTTGATTGAAGCCATTGAGCAAGGCTGCGTGCAGCATGCGTTTTTGGATGTATTTGAGCAAGAACCACTGCATGGCGAGCACCCATTTTGGTCCCACCCTCATATCACCGTCACGCCACACATTGCTGCGCTGAGCTTTCCAGAGCAGGCGGCAGAGATATTTGCCGAAAACTACGCGAGATGGCGTGACGGGTTTCGTTTGCTGCATGTGGTAGAGCCAAAGCGAGGTTACTGATGCTGGATTCACTACTGAGCGAGATTCGCGCCTGTCGCCACTGCGAGGCGCACCTGCCGCTGGGCGCCAATCCGGTGATCCAAGCCCATCAGGATGCCAAGCTAATGATTATCGGCCAAGCGCCAGGTACACGTGTTCATCACAGCTCCATTCCATGGAATGACCCTAGTGGCGACCGGCTGCGAGAGTGGCTAGGTTTAGACAAGGCTCAATTCTACGACGCCAAGCACATTGCGATTATGCCGATGGGGTTGTGTTATCCCGGTAAAGGCCACTCTGGAGATCTGCCCCCGCGAAAAGAGTGCGCGCCAATGTGGCATCAAAAGGTGCTTGAGGCGCTGCCCAATATCGGTATGACACTGCTAATCGGCCAATACGCACAGCGCTACTACCTCTCAGACAACCCCCGCTCACTCACCGAGACAGTCAAACAGTGGCAAACTTGGGCGCCCCACACGCTCCCCCTGCCTCACCCTTCACCACGCAATACTTTATGGCTAAAGCGCAACCCGTGGTTTGAGGCGGAGGTAGTGCCTTATATTCGCCAGTATGTGCATGAGCATTTGTGCCTACCCAATGACAAGGTTCACTCAATCTGAACCAAACAAATCTCGCGTGTATACCTTCTCTTCCACATCCATCAGCGCTTCACAGCGTCGGTTCGAGACGATCACGTCGGCGCGTGATTTAAATGCGTCAAGATCATGAATGACGGGCGAATTGAAAAAGTGCGGCTCAGTAATGACCGGCTCATACACAATCACCTCAATCCCTCTGGCCTTCAAACGTTTCATGATCCCCTGTATCGATGACGAGCGAAAGTTGTCCGAACCGGACTTCATGATCAAACGATAAATCCCCACCACCTTGGGTTGACGCTTTAGGATCGCTTCCGCGATCACATCTTTGCGAGTTTTGTTCGCCGCCACAATCGCAGCGATCAAGTTGTTCGGCACGTCGCGGTAGTTCGCGAGCAACTGTTTGGTGTCTTTCGGTAAACAGTAACCGCCATAACCAAAGGATGGATTATTGTAGTGATGGCCGATACGTGGATCGAGCCCGACACCTTCAATGATTTGCTTGGTATCTAAGCCATGACTCTCGGCGTAAGAGTCCAATTCATTAAAGTACGCAACGCGCATCGCTAGGTAGGTATTAGAGAACAGCTTGACCGCTTCGGCCTCTGTCGAATCGGTAAACAATACCGGGATATCGGTCTTGATCGCCCCGTCGGTCAGTAACGCAGCAAACTGCTCGGCCCGCTCACTCTGCTCTCCCACAATAATACGAGAGGGATACAGGTTGTCATACAACGCTTTGCCTTCACGAAGAAACTCAGGCGAAAATAATATCTGATCACATTGGAAACGCGCTTTGACTTGCTCAGTATAGCCCACGGGGACTGTGGATTTGATCACCATGACCGCCGATGCGTTTAACGCCAGCACCTGCTGAATAACACTTTCAACAGAGTGCGTATCAAATGTATTGGTCACCGGATCATAGTCTGTCGGCGTAGCAATAATGACAAACTGGGCACCCTCTAGCGCTTCTTGCATGTCAGTGGTGGCTCGAAAATTGAGCGGTTTCTCGCGTAAAAACAGCTCTATTTCCGGATCTCGAATGGGGGATATACGGTCGTTGAGCTTATCGACTTTGCTTGCCACCACATCCACAGCCATCACTTGGTGATGCTGGGCCAAAAGCAGCGCGTTAGATAGCCCGACATACCCACACCCTATCACTGCAATCTTCATTGCGCGGTTCCTATTTCTCGTTAATACCCCATCTAGAAATAAAAGCCGCAGGTTGCAGTGAAAAGACACTCAGTTGACGATTTTACGACAAAAAAAAACGGAGGCCGAAGCCTCCGTATGATGCCTCGCTTGATGCGAGACACCTCTTTCAACCAGAAAGGTTGGGATGATTACATCATACCCATGCCACCCATTCCACCCATGCCGCCCATATCAGGCATTGCTGGTGCATCTTTAGCTGGTAGGTCGGTAACCATCGCTTCCGTAGTGATCATAAGACCTGCGACAGACGCTGCGAATTGAAGTGCAGAGCGAGTCACTTTCGTTGGGTCTAGGATACCCATCTCAATCATGTCACCGTATTCGCCAGTTGCCGCGTTGTAACCGTAGTTACCTTCGCCAGCGCGAACGTTGTTCGCTACAACAGACTCTTCATCACCGGCGTTCTTAGTGATTTGACGGATTGGCGCTTCCATCGCACGAAGTGCCACGCGGATACCAACGTTTTGCTCTTCGTTGTCACCTTCAAGGTTCGCCACTTTTGATGCTGCACGAATAAGAGCAACACCACCACCGGCAACCACGCCTTCTTCTACTGCAGCGCGAGTAGCGTGCAGCGCATCTTCAACGCGGTCTTTCTTCTCTTTCATTTCCACTTCTGTCGCTGCGCCCACTTTGATCACAGCCACACCGCCGGCAAGTTTCGCCACGCGCTCTTGAAGTTTTTCTTTGTCGTAGTCTGAGGTTGCGTCTTCGATTTGCTGACGAATCTGCGCCACGCGACCTTGGATCATCTCTTGCTCACCCACGCCATCGATGATGGTGGTGTTTTCTTTGGTGATGGTCACGCGCTTCGCTTGACCTAGGTCTTCTAGCGTTACTTTTTCTAGCTCTAGACCGATCTCTTCAGAGATGACCGTACCGCCAGTCAAAATCGCGATATCTTGCAGCATCGCTTTACGACGATCGCCAAAGCCTGGTGCTTTCACTGCCGCCACTTTCACGATACCGCGCATGTTGTTGACAACCAGTGTCGCCAGCGCTTCACCTTCGACATCTTCTGCAATGATAAGCAGAGGACGAGACGCTTTTGCTACCGCTTCTAGCGTTGGAAGAAGCTCGCGAATGTTAGAGACTTTCTTGTCGATCAGTAGGATGAATGGGCTTTCTAGATCAACCGAGCCCGCTTCTTGGTTGTTGATGAAGTAAGGCGATAGGTAGCCACGGTCAAACTGCATACCTTCTACCACATCGAGCTCATCTTGCAGTGCTTGACCTTCTTCTACTGTGATCACGCCATCACGGCCCACTTTTTCCATCGCTTCAGCAATGATGTTACCTACGGTTGCGTCAGAGTTGGCAGAAATCGTACCGACCTGTGCAATCGCTTTGGTGTCTGAACAAGGCACAGAGAGCGCTTTAAGCTCTTCTACAGCAGCGGTCACGGCTTTGTCGATGCCGCGCTTAAGATCCATTGGGTTCATACCCGCCGCTACCGCTTTTAGACCTTCGTTAACAATCGCTTGCGCCAATACAGTCGCGGTAGTCGTACCGTCACCTGCCGCGTCGTTTGCTTGAGACGCGACTTCTTTGACCATTTGTGCGCCCATGTTTTGGAACTTGTCTTCCAATTCAATTTCACGCGCAACAGAAACACCATCTTTGGTGATGGTTGGTGCACCGAACGATTTGTCCAGTACCACGTTGCGGCCTTTAGGGCCCAGCGTCACTTTTACTGCGTCAGCCAGAACGTTCACACCTTCTAGCATTTTAATGCGTGCATCGTTACCAAATTTTACGTCTTTAGCAGCCATCTTTATCTTCCTTTCTAAATTCGATTGATTTTGTTAGTTGGGATTCAGAATTGAATTACTCAACGTTTGCTATTACTCAACGATAGCCATGATGTCGTTTTCAGACATGATCAGAACTTCTTTACCGTCGACTTTTTCGGTTCTTGTGCCGTAGCCTTCAGCAAAAATCACCGTATCACCCACTTTAACGTCTAGAGGCTGAACTGAGCCATTTTCTAGAATGCGGCCTTTACCCACAGCGAGTACTACGCCACGAGTCGATTTTTCTGCCGCAGAACCAGTAAGAACGATGCCACCGGCTGACTTAGATTCAACTTCTTGGCGTTCTACGATAACTCGGTCGTGTAATGGACGAATGTTCATCGGTCGTCTCTCCTGATAATTTCCATTTAGGTTTGATAACGCCCTCAAAGCAGTCGCTCTGAGGCTTTAAAGTCTTGTGCTGACTATTTCAGTCGCGTGCTAACTATATGTGGGATGGTTTGGGTAAACCCAAGGGGGAGAGATGAAAAATTTGTGATCGAGGTTGAAGAAGTGGTGGGTTGCCCACGTTCGGACTTCTCATGGTTATGTTTTGGCGTTTACCGCTGCAACGACAAAATCAACAAAGGTCCGGTTTTTGAGTGACAAATTTTTGGAGCGATACAGCAGGTGTATCGGCTTAGCTTTAGGAACAGCATCTTGAAGGATCTCCATCAACTGGCCGGACTCAATTTCTGGCTCGACCAACAGCTTCGGCTGCAACAGAACACCACATCCTTGGATCGCCGCGAATTTCAATACGTCACCATTGTTTGAGGCAAGCCTAATGCGGCTTTGATCAAAGGTACTGGCGGGCAGGTTCATCACTTGTTGGCTTTCACCTTGGTGATAGTGAAAGCCCAAACAGCAGTGATGTCTGAGATCTTCCAATGATTGAATCCGTCCATGCGCGTTGAGATACGAAGGCGCGGCACAATAGGTCATCGGATAATCGCCTAGCTTTCTTGCAACCAGTGAAGAGTCCACCAGTTCACCTATGCGGATAATGACGTCGGCATCCGTTCGAAACGGGTCAATCAGGTTATTGTCGAGCAACATTTCTACATTGATATCAGGATGCTCAGAGAGAAAGTCGGCGACGATCGGCGCCAATACCGTCTTTCCATAGGTGACAGGACAATTCACTTTGACCGTACCACGGGGCCGATTGATCAGCGTATGAATCAAATTTTCGGCGTTGGCGATGTCTTCAATAATCCGATGACACTCTTGGTAGTAGAGTTTGCCCGCTTCGGTGAGTGACTGTTTTCGGGTGGTGCGATGAATCAATTGTGTCCCTAAACTTTGTTCTAGAAATCGAACATGTTTGCCGATCATGGTAGGAGACAAGTCGAAGTGATGCGCTGCGCTGCGAAAACTGCCCTGTTCAACCACGCAGGCAAAGACTTTCATACTGGTCAGCTTGTCCATTGCGCACCTATAGTTAATAAAGAATAAACTGACTCAAAGTTTATCAATTAGAACGCGTCAATTAAAGTTGACCTTGAACATCCAAAGCCAACAACACAGAGACCACTCATGAGCCAAACGATTTTTGTCACCGCTGAGCTGAGAATGAATGCTGACCAACCAAGAGCGACGGTTATCCAAGCCATCGAGCAATTTTGCCTTGATATGCAAAGTGAAGCCGGCTGCTTACAAGCAATGGCGACGTACGATGACAACATGCCACAACGAGTGATTTTGTGGGAACGTTATGAGAATCGTGCGGCTATTGAAGCCCATTTCACTATGGCCCATACCCGCGCATTTATCGCTTCGGAGATGACCGAGTTGGTTCAGGCTTTTGAAACACAACAAAATGGAGCGCAGGTATCATGAAATGGGGCATTCTTGGAACCAGTTTTATCTCTGGCGTGATGGCAGAAGCCATTAAACAGGATAGTCAAAGTGAACTGTACGCGGTAGCGGGGCGCTCTGAGAGCAATTTAGCAGCCTTTGCTAAGCAGTACGGGATTGCAAACACATTCACAGATTACGACGCGCTACTGAGTGATGAGCAAGTCGATATTATCTACATTGCCTTGCCGAACCATCTTCACCATGACTTTATTATTAAGGCGGCTCAACAAGGTAAAGCGATTTTGTGTGAGAAATCGCTTTCCATCGATATGGAAAAGACGAAACTGGCGCTACAAGCGGTCAAAGAGCATCAGGTGTTTTTCGCCGAAGGCTTGATGTACCTGCATCACCCTTTGATTCAAGAGCTGGTTACCATACTCAAATCCGGTGAGATTGGTGAACTGCGCTCGATTCATACCTCTTACATTGCCTCCATCGCCCAGTTCGTCAATCCAGACAGCAAAGGGGCGATATACAACCTTGGTTGCTACCCAATCTCGTTACTGTACCTGGTTGTGAAAACCCTGCTGGGAGAAGACGCTTTTGCGAATCGTTCTCTCAAGGCCATCAGCCGAAGAGGCGCCGACAACAACATCTGTGAAACCACATTGTTGATGAGTTTTGGCGACCACCACACCGCCACAGTACACACCGCTGAAGATCATGGTTTGAAGCATCACTTCACAATCCTTGGCAGTAAAGGCTGTATAACCATGGAAACTAACCCATGGCTTCCCGCTCAAGACAACCGAGTCAGTGTGGAAATCTATGAGGCCTCTAAGCGCGACGTGACGGTAACAGCAGAAGGCGACGCGTTCTTGTATCAAGTACGCCAGGTGCGCCGTGCCATAGAAGCCGGACAAAAAGAGCTGCTCAGCCCTTGTGCCAACTGGCAAGACTCCTACAACATTATGCAATTGTTGACGGAATGGGAGAGTCTTGGCGACGCTTGATCCGCCAAGCCCCCCTCTCTCCAAAACGGGTGACTCAAACACCCGCTCTCAGATCGGCGCAGAGTCGACGCAATGTCGCTCAGCGCCACGCATCAAATGGAATGACCTCTGCCTTTTGTTGGGGTTCAAGCAACGTATCGGTATCAAGCGCTTGCTGGAATTTGGTCATTTGCGTGACGAGCTCACGCATCAGGACAACATTGGTGTGATTGGGGTTTTTACAACGGCTGACTACGCG
>NZ_JCBDGO010000014.1:0-3114 GCF_059834045.1 Vibrio sp. R12-SG2-ISO1
TAGGAACTGATTTCTAGGAACTAGGAACTTCTTTTTCTAGTAACTGATTTCTAGGAACTAGGCACTTCTTTTCTCTAGAAACTTACCCCAAGAATATTGAGGATCAGGCTTTGGGTAAAGGACTAATCAGGGCAAAGTACTGGCTTGCCCCCCACTACTGCGAACTGTGTCATCTACCCATGTCGGCCCACTCGTCGACTCAGGGGGTATCATTAGCGCCAACTCGATGGTTATGCTCGGCGTGTCAGGCTTGGTTGGCACCAAAGCCGCGGTGTGCGTGTTGTGGGTTGGTGCTGTGTCATGCCGAGGCGCAGTGTGGTGAGTGTTTGGCATCGCCGCCGGCTTGGTCACGCTTGGTATGTGTCGGTGACTACACGCCGCCTTTGTCTCACTACGTGCACAAACTCAAATATGAGCGCCAATTTTGGCAGGCCGATAAGCTGGCAGAGCTGCTGGCGGCGCGAATTGGCCAAGAGGCTGAGACGGCGCCCCTGCTGACCTCAGTGCCGCTGCACTGGCGGCGCTGGCTCTATCGCGGCTTTAATCAGAGTGAGCAATTGGCGCTGGCGTTAGCGCGGCGGCTGACTGTGAGCTATCAGCCTCTGTTTCGCCGGGTCCGCCACAGCGCCGCGCAGCAGGGGCTGTCCAAGCGTGAGCGGCGGCGCAACTTACATGGGGTGTTTGAGCGTCGCCTTGATGGGCTGGTGGCCGATCATGTCGCGATAGTGGATGATGTGGTGACCACGGGCGAAACCGTCTCACAATTGGCTCGACTACTACTTGAAGTGGGGGTAAAAAGGGTCGATATTTATGCTCTATGCCGCACTCCCGAACCGGATGATGAGAGTTAAGGTCAACGGCTTGCATTGCCAAGGGGGCGAGGAGTAGAATGGTGAACAAATAGCCTACAAAATTACTCAGGTATTCGTCGTGTCAAAACCTATTATTATTACAGAAACCGCACAAAAGCACTTTGCTAACCTACTGGGTCAGCAACCCGAGGGCACCAATATTCGCGTGTTCGTCGTTAATCCGGGCACTCAAAACGCCGAGTGTGGGGTTTCTTACTGTCCACCAGAAGCGGTCGAAGCGACCGATACGGAACTGGCTTTCGAAGGCTTTTCGGCTTACGTGGATGAGCTGAGCCTGCCTTTCCTTGAAGACGCTGAAATCGATTTTGTCACCGATAAAATGGGCTCTCAGCTAACGCTCAAAGCGCCAAACGCGAAAATGCGTAAAGTGGCGGACGATGCGCCGCTCGTAGAACGTGTTGAGTACGTGATCCAAACGCAAGTGAACCCGCAGCTCGCCGGGCACGGTGGTCATGTCAATCTGGTGGAAATCACTGAAGCAGGCGTGGCCATTGTGGCGTTTGGCGGTGGCTGTAACGGCTGTTCTATGGTCGATGTGACGCTGAAAGAAGGCATCGAGAAGCAGCTTCTGCAAGAGTTTGCGGGTGAGCTGTCGGCCGTACGTGATGCGACTGAGCACGATCGCGGCGAGCACTCTTACTACTAATTCTGACAACGTTATTGATAGGCATCCTACGGGGTGCCTTTTTTATAGCTAAAGTGCGCCTATTTGGGCTCGATATTTTCGCGCGGTTTTTCTCAATCGATCCTAGGATCTTCGCGGTGATTCCCCTATATTAATGATTATTATTCATTTCCCCCAGTGATGGAGTAAGCGCGTGGCGAAACAGACGCCGCCAGAGATTCTGGCAAAAAACACCGTGGCGAAGTCCAAATTGTTTGCGATAGAAGCGCTCGACTTGCGTTTTAGCAATGGCGAAACCCGTACGTATGAGCGTATGAAGCCCAGTGGTCGAAACGCGGTGATGATGGTGCCCATCACAGAGCAAGGGGATCTGTTGTTGGTTCGAGAGTACGCTGCCGGTACGGAACGCTACGAATTGGGGTTCCCTAAAGGGTTGATTGACCCGGGTGAGTCCGCCAGTGAAGCGGCCTGCCGAGAGCTGAAAGAAGAAATTGGTATGGGCGCGCGTACCTTAATCCCCCTTAAAGAGGTGGTGTTAGCGCCGTCCTACTTCTCGAGCCGCATGACCCTGTTTATTGCTAAAGATCTCTATCCTGAGCAGTTGCAAGGGGACGAACCTGAACCATTGGAAGTGATTCGCTGGCCGTTGGTGCAAGCGGATGAGCTTCTTACGCATCTTGATTTTTGTGAAGCGCGAAGCATTACGGCGTTGTTATTAGCACTCCGCCACTCTTAGCATTACGACACTCTTAGCATTGCGTGTTGCTAAGTAAAGCGTTGCAGTAGTGAATGCGCTGCGTTATGAGCGAGCGGGAGACGGCCTCCCGCGTGCGCCAAGGATTTGCCATTATGCCTAAAACCCAAGACCTGTCTCATCATCTCCCCGCGGTGATCGATATTGCACGCTCTGCCGGGCAATTGATCCTCGATATTTATGAGAAGAAAGAGTACCAAGAGTACACCAAGAGCGACGAAACGCCGGTCACCAGTGCCGACATCGCGGCGCACAAATTGATTGTCGAAAAGCTCTCTGAATTGACGCCGGATATTCCGGTACTGTCAGAAGAAGCGGCGGACATCAGCTTGTCAAAACGCGCAGAGTGGGACAAATATTGGCTGGTCGATCCGCTCGATGGGACGCAGGAGTTCATTGCTCGCAGCGGTGATTTCGCCACCATCATTGCCCTTATCGACAACAATCAGCCTGTGATGGGCGTGGTGTATGGGCCGGTCTCTGGGGTAACGTATTACGCCTATCAAGGCAAAGGGGCATGGAAAATCCCCGACATGAGTGAAAGCGTGCGCATCAAAACTCACCAGCATGATGGCAAAGCCTACCCGATTGCGATTGCGATCAGCCGCAGGCAGAATATCAACCGTATCACCTCCCGCATGAGCAGCCAGTGGAATTATGACCTAGTCCCACTCGGCTCTGCAGCGCTGAAAGCGTGTTTGGTGGCCGAAGGCGCAGTCGATTGCTACTTGCGACTCGGGCCAACCGGCGAATGGGACACCGCCGCGACCCAGTGCATCGTCCAAGAAGCCGGAGGACGCATTCTCAGCACCCACCTTGAACCCCTTTCCTACAACGAGCGTGAAACGCTCGAGAACCCCAAT